>DATEKS010000042.1:0-13289 GCA_035277325.1 Rhodanobacter sp. | reverse complement strand
CGCCTCGCCGAACTCGACGGCGAGCTGCAGATCCTGCTGCTGCCGAAGGACCCGCGCGACGAGGCCAACCTCTACCTCGAAGTGCGCGCCGGCACCGGCGGCGACGAGGCGGCGATCTTCGCCGGCGACCTGTTCCGCATGTACGTGCGCTATGCCGAGCGGCGGCGCTGGCAGGTGGAAATCCTCAGCGAGCACGCCGGCGAACACGGCGGCTACAAGGAGATCGTGGCGCGCGTCGAGGGCAAGGGCGCGTACTCGCGGCTGAAATTCGAATCAGGCACGCACCGCGTGCAGCGCGTGCCGGAAACCGAATCGCAGGGGCGCATCCACACCTCGGCTGCCACCGTGGCGATCCTGCCCGAGCTGGACGAGATCGAGGCGATCGAGATCAATCCCGCCGACCTCAAGATCGACACCTTCCGCGCTTCGGGGGCTGGCGGCCAGCACGTCAACAAGACCGATTCGGCGATCCGCATCACCCACCTACCGACGGGCACCGTGGTGGAGTGCCAGGACGAGCGCAGCCAGCACAAGAACCGCGCCCGTGCGATGAGCCTGCTGCAGGCGCGCCTGCTCGACGAGGCGCAGGGCAAGCAGGCCGCTGCGCAGGCCGAATCGCGCCGCCTGCAGGTGGGCTCAGGCGACCGCAGCCAGCGCATCCGCACCTACAACTTCCCGCAGGGCCGCATCACCGACCACCGCGTCAACCTCACCCTGTACCGCCTGCCGGAAATCATGCAGGGCGACCTCGACGAACTGGTCGACACGCTCACCCGCGAAAACCAGGCCGACCAGCTGCAGGCGCTGGGAAACGCCTGAAGCGGCGATTCAGCCGATGCGGAATCCGCCCGGCGCCTGCTCCGGCAGTTCTGTCCGCTCGACCGCATCCACTTGCGCCGCCGGCGGCCCTTGCCACAACCAGCGTTCGAGCGCGCCGAGCGCGGCGGCGCTGCCCTCGGCCACGACCTCGACACGACCGTCCGGCAGGTTTTTAGCGTGGCCGACCAAGCCCAGAGCGAGCGCCTGCTCGCGCGTGCTGGCGCGATAGAACACGCCCTGCACCCGGCCGCTGACGAGGAAGCGCGCAGCGGGCATCAGCGCTTGCCCTTGCCGATCGCCGCGTCCAGCTTGGCGGCGTTGATCGGGCCGATGAAATGCGTCGCCACCGTGCCGTCCGGCGCGATCAGCCAGGTGGTGGGCAGGCCGAGTGGCTCGTCGAAATCCTTGAGCGGCTTGTCCAGGGTGACCTGGGCGACCGGGTACACCACCGGGTGTTTCTTGAGGAAGGCCTTGATATCGGCCGGCTCGCCGTCCTCGTAGGCCAGGCCGATGGCGCGCACGTCCGGGTGCGTGGCCACGTAATGCGAGAGTTCCGGCATCTCCGCGATGCACGGCACGCACCAGGTGGCCCAGAAGTTCACGACTACCCAGTGCCCGCGTTGTGCTGCAAGGTCGTAGGGTTTGCCGTCCAGCGTGGTGACGTGGATGGACGGATGCGCGGGCATCGCCGCCCGCGCCGTGCCCAGCAGCGCCAGTGGCAGCACCAGCATGGCGAGCCGGATGTACCTGTTCATGCGGAATTCTCCCGTTGATCGGCGTCGGTGTCGGCCGCCGGAAAGACATGCTCAAGCGGCGCGCCCAGCGTCGAGCGCAGGGCCTCTGCCAGTTCGGACAACATCGCCAGCAGTTCTCGCGGCAGCTGCAGGTCCAGTGTGTCCGCCTCCTGCGCCGGCCGCAGCGGCAGGCGGTAGTTGCTGTGCCGGTACACGCGCAGCAGGTCGGCGCTGTCCAGGCTGCGGCTGAGCAGCCAGCCGCCGGCCTCGCTGCGCTGGATCAGGTCGGCGCGCTGCAGGTCGTCGAAATACGCCGCCACCAGCGCGCTGCGCAGGCGCGGCTCGCCGGCGCGGATCAGCGCCGGGTCCACGCTGTCACCGCGCCGCTGCGCGTCGATGAAGTGCCGCAGCACCACCAGCAGGCCGAGGAACTCCGCACTTTCCGGCAGCGTCTCCGTGGGCGGCTGGTAGTCGAACGCCGATACCGAGGCGGCGACCGAGGCGCCGAGGATCACGATGATCCACGACAGGTATATCCACAGCAGGAAGATCGGGATCACCGCCAGTGCGCCGTAGATGTCCTGGTAGCTCTGCGCGTGCTGCACGAAACGCGCGAAACCCCAGCGCGCGATCTCGAACAGCAGCGCGCCGAGCAGCGCGCCGATCACCGCGTTGCGCCGCGACACCCGGCAGTTCGGGATCAGCACGTACATCAGCCACAGCGTGGCGAAGGTCACCACGAACGGCAGCAGGCCGAGCAGGCGCTGGCCCACGCTCACCAGCTGGCCAGTCGCGGCCTGCAGCAGCGGCACCGCGGTGACATAGGAGGTGAGCGCGATGCCGCCCATCACCAGGATCGGCCCCAGCGTCAGCGCGGTCCAGTACAGCAGCAGCCGCGACCCCCAGCCGCGCGGCCGGCGCACGCGCCAGATGCGGTTCAGCCGGTCCTCGATGCTCACCATCATCGAGATCGCGCTGAACAGCATCACCAGGATGCTGATGCCGGTGAGCTTGCGCGCGTTCGTGGCGAACGCCACCAGCGCCTCCTGCACCTTCTCGCCCGCCGCCGGCACGAAGTTGTTGAACACGAAGTTGAGCAGCGTCTCGCGCGCGGTCTCGAACATCGGGAACGCGGCGAACATCGTCAGCACCGCCACGGTGAGCGGCACCAGCGACACCAGGGTGGTGTAGGACAGCGCGCCAGCGGTCTCGAAGCACTTGTCGTCGACGAAGCGCTGCCACAGGAAGCGGCCGAAGCTCAGCGTGCGGTCGCGGTCGAAGCGCAGTTGCATGGGCGGCTCGCAAAATCGGAAGCGTTCGTGTCGAGCGTAGCGGAACGAGGTTCCGCGAAGTCGAAACACCAGGCACCCGGAATTCCCTGCCCTTCGACTTCGTCCCTCCGTGCCCACGCCCAGGGCGAACGGTTGGCGGGATAGCTTCTACACTAACGCATCGCCCACATCACGCCCATACGCATGAACGACATCCTCGTCCTCTACTACAGCCGCAGCGGCCACACCGCGCAGCTGGCGCGACTGATCGCCCGCGGCATCGAGGAGATTCCCGGCATGCGCGCGCGCCTGCGCCAGGTGCCGCCGGTGGCGCCGGTCACCGAGACCGCGCAGCCGCCGGTGCCGGACGAGGGTGCGCCCTACGTGACGAAGCAGGACCTCGCTGAATGCAGCGGCCTCGCGCTGGGCAGCCCCACCCGCTTCGGCAACATGGCGGCGCCGCTCAAGCACTTCCTCGACAGCACCGGCGCCGAATGGGCCAGCGGCACCCTGGCGGGCAAGCCCGCCGCGGTGTTCACCTCCACTAGCACCCTGCACGGCGGCCAGGAATCCACCCTGCTGTCGATGGCGCTGCCGCTGCTGCATCACGGCATGCTGATCGTCGGCATTCCCTACACCGAACCCGCGCTCACCAGCACCGCCAGCGGCGGCACGCCCTACGGCGCCAGCCACGTCGCCGGCCCCAGGGGCGAGAACGCGATCAGCGAGCACGAGCGCGAACTGGCCCGCGCGCTGGGCCGCCGCCTCGCCGACACCGCACGCAAGCTGGCCGCGGACGCATGAGCGCCACCGCGTTGCCGATCGAGCAGAAGCTGGGCCTTGCCGCCTGGGCCGCGCTCGCAGTACTTCAGTTGCTCTGGCACGGCTGGCTGCTGCCACCGCAGAGCGTGTCCGTGGCGCTGGTGCTGGCGATCACGCTGGTCCCGCTGCTGCTGCCGCTTGCCGCGCTGCGCCAACCGCGCCGCGCCCTGCTCTGGGTCGGCATCCTCGCGCTGTTCTACTTCTGCCACGGCGTGGCCGAGGCGTGGAGCGCGCCGGTCGAACGCGTGCTGGCCATGGCCGAGATTGCATTGACCCTGCTGCTGATCGGTACGCTGGGCGCCGGCGTGCGGCGCCCGCGCCGCTGATAGCACTTCATCATCCATCGATCGGGAGACCCGCATGCCCCAGCCCCGCGAACTGCTGAAGGCCGCCGACATCGAGGCGATGGAAGCGGTGGCCAGCCCCCATCCGCTGAACCCGAACGCGCTGCGCCTGCGCAAGTCGCTGGGCGACGCCACCGGCCTCACCCAGTTGGGCTTCCACCACATCGAGCTGGCGCCCGGCCGCGACTCCAGCGAATACCACTGGCACCACTACGAGGAAGAGTGCGTCTACGTGCTGGCCGGGCACGGGCAGGCGCTGATCGACGAGCAGGCCCACGCCATCGGCCCCGGCGACTTCCTCGGCTTCGCACGCAACGGCCCGGCCCACGTGATCACCAATACCGGCGACGCACCGCTGGTGCTGCTGGTCGCCGGCCAGCGCCTCGCGCAGGACATCTGCGACTACCCGCACCGCCGCAAGCGCCTATACGTGCGCGGCGGGCAGGGCGACCTGGTGGATTTCGACGCGATCGTGCCCGACTGACCGCCACGCTCACGACGGCCGCACGGCCTCCAGCCCGGTGAACACCGCCACCGCGATCAGCAGGCCGCCCACGCAACGCGTGGCCAGCACGCCGCTCGCCGGCCTCTCCTGCAGCCAGCCGCGCACGCGACCGGCCAATAACGCCAGCACCCCGTACACGCCGCACTGGGTGAGCGCGATGATCGCCCACAGCACCAGCGCCTGCAGCCACAGCAGGCCATCGGCCGGGCGCAGGAACTGCGGGAAGATCGCCAGCATGAACAGGTAGGCCTTGGGGTTGAGCAGGCAGGTGAGCAAGCCTTGCCGGAAGGTCGCGCCCAGCGGTGCCGCGGCGTGCCCAGCCATCGGCGCGCGGAACGCCATGGCGCTGCGCAGCAGCGAGATCCCGATCCAGGCGATGTACAGCGCACCCGCCAGCAGCAGCGCGTTGAAGACCCCGGGCACCAACCGGACCAGCACGCTGATCCCCAGTGCCGTCATCAGCACATGGCAGGCGCCACCGGCCACGATGCCGCCCACCGCCGCCAGACCGCGCGCGCGGCCACCACTCAACGCGCTGCCGAACACGAAGGCCATGTCCAGCCCCGGCAGCGCGATCACGCCGAACACCACCACGAAGAACAGCCACAGCTGGGCGGCGTGGTTCATCGCGCCGCCTCGGCGGCATATGGCAACCAGCGCAGCCGCGAGCGTGGCGTGGGATCCATCGCCAGCTGTTCCGGCATATCGCGCAGCATGCCGCTGGCGAACAGGGCCCTCGCGGCGCCCTGCATCGCCGGTTCCAGTAGTGCGTGCAGCGTGGCCTCGTCGCGCACCACGCCCAGCCAGACCAGCCACGGGCCATCGGTGCGCACCGGCAGCTGCGGGAAGTTGTTCGGCTCGTCCAGCGTGACCAGGATGCCGGCCGCAAGCACTCTCGCCACGCGGTAACTTTCAAACTGTGCCTCCGCGTGCGCCGCGAATACCGCCTCGCTGCCCTTCTTCACCGCGAAGATCTGCGCCACCACGATGCCCTGTGCACCCTCGGCCTCGTCCACCGGGTCCACCGCCGGCAACACGGCGACGGCCGTATCCGGACGCAACGGGCGCAACAGCAATACATCGTCGCTGTCGGGCAGCAGCGCGTTCACCTTCAGGCGGTGCTCGCGCCACAGCGGTCCGTAGTAGAACTGTGCATTCACCACCGCGCGCGCCGGCATGTCGCGGAAGCCGCGCAGCCAAACGAAGCGGTCCGTTTGTTCGCGTGGCAGGAACTGCCCGAACACCATTGCGCCCAACTGCTCGAAGGCCTCCGGGAAATAGGTGTCGAAGTAACTGGCGAAGCGCGCCTGCCCGTCGTGGCTGGTGGTGTAGCGGCGCAGCTCGATGACCTGGAAGTCGCGCAGGTGTTCGATGCTCCGAAAGTCTGGCGAGCGGGAAGGCGTCTGGTCCATGGCGGGTCCTTGGCGCCGGTCGGCGCGTGGTGGCATCCGTGCGCACGCTATGCCTAAATCAGGACAAATCCCGCCCTGATGAATCGCTACACTGCGCGCATGACCCGTCCCACCACCCGCGTGCTGGCCGTGCTGGAGCTGCTGCAGGGCCGCGGCCGCATCAGCGGCCCGGAGCTGGCGCAGCGGATCGGCGTGGACGGCCGTACCCTGCGCCGCTACATCGCCATGCTGGAGGAGCTGGGCATCCCGATCGTCGCCGAGCGCGGACGCTACGGCGCCTACATGCTGGTGCCCGGCTTCAAGCTGCCGCCATTGATGTTCAGCGACGACGAGGCGCTGGCGCTGTCGGTGGGGCTGGTCGCGGCACGCGGGCTGGGCCTCGCCGAAGCCGCGCCGGCCGTGGCCAGCGCCCAGGCCAAGCTGGCGCGTGTCACGCCGGATCGCCTGAAGCGCCAGCTGCACGCGATCGCCGAGACGGTGCGCGTCGACCTCGCCCACGCGAGCGACGCACCGCACAGCAACGAGGCACTGATCGCGCTCACCGCCGCCGCGCAGGCGCAACAGCGCGTGCACCTGGACTACACCACGCCGCAGCACCAGCGCAGCGAACGCGACGTCGATCCCTACGGCCTCGCATGGCGCGCAGGCGCGTGGTACGTGGTGGGCTGGTGCCATCTGCGCCACGACCTGCGTTCGTTCCGGCTGGACCGCGTCGGCGCGGTGCGGCTGCTGACCGCACATTTCGAGCGGCCGGCCGGTTTCGATGCACTGGAGCAGCTCGACTTCAGCCTCGCCACCCTGCCGCGCAGCGTCGCGATCGAGGTGTTGCTGCGCACCGACCTGAAGACCGCGCGCGACGCCTTCTCGCTCGCCTTCGGCCTGCTCGAGCCGGTCGGCGACAGCGTGCTCCTGCGCAGCAGCGCGGACGATCTCGACTGGTTCGCCCGCCAGCTTGCGCGACTGCCGTTCGATTTCGAGGTGCGCACGCCGGCACGCCTGCGCAACGCGCTCAAGCGCCACGCGGCACGCCTGCAGAAACTGGCTGCGGCCGGCTGAGCGCGATCCGCGGCTCACGCGCCTCGGACGGTGCCGCCTATACTGGCGCGGTCGATCCGCATCGGAGCCGGTCATGGGATTCCTGCAAGACGCCCCGCAGCTTGCCCATCCGTACCGCAGCGACCGCCTGCTGCACGCGCTGCTGGATCGCGCCCTGCCCGCCGCGCGCCGCCATGCGCTGGACGCCGACCTCGATGCATTGGGTGACTATGCGCTGTTGGCGTGGCAGCGCGCCGCCGTCACCACGCGGCGCAAGCCCGTGCTCACGCAATGGGATGCCTGGGGCCGACGGGTGGACCGCATCGAGTTGACTGAGGCATGGCAGGAGGGCCCCGACGTCACCACTTACCATGCAGTGCTCGCCAGCGGCCATGAGAACCACGAACACGCGCGGCTGGAAGAATTCGCCCGCGTCTACCTCTACCACGTGGCCAGCGAGTTCTACACCTGCCCGCTGGCGATGACCGACGGCGCGGCGACCGCGCTGAAGGCTTCCGGCAACCAGGCGCTGATCGAGCGCGCGCTACCGCATTTCCTCAGCCGCGATGCTTCGACGTTCTGGCTCAGCGGCCAGTGGATGACCGAGACGCACGGCGGCTCGGACGTGGGTCACACCGAAACCGTGGCGCGCCAGGATGCTGACGGCCAGTGGCGGCTGCACGGCCGCAAGTGGTTCAGCTCGGCCGTGGTGGGCGAGGCCGCGCTGGCGCTGGCCCGGCCCGAGGGCGCCGGCAGCGGCTCCGGCGCGCTGGCGCTGTTCTACGTCGAGACGATGGACGGCACCGCGCGCAAGCCGGAACTCGTCATCGACCGCCTCAAGGACAAGCTGGGCACGCATGAGTTGCCCACCGCGGAGATCCACCTCGATGGCCTGCCCGCGTGGCCGCTGGGCGAGCTGGCGAACGGCGTGCGCCAGGTGGCGCCGATGCTCAACGTCACCCGCACCTGGAACGCGGTGGGCGCGGTGGCGCACATGGCACGGGCGATCGCGCTGGCGCGCGACTACGCCGGGCGGCGGCAGGCCTTCGGTCGCCCGCTGATCGAACAGCCGCTGCACGCGCAGACCCTGGCCGACATGCAGGCCGAATTCGAGGGCGCGTTCGCGCTGGCCTTCGAGGTGGCGCAGCTGCTGGGCCGCGTGGAACACGGCGCCGCCGCGCCGCACGAGGCGCAGCTGCTTCGCCTGCTCACCCCGCTGGCGAAGCTGTGGACCGGCAAGCTCGCGGTGCGCCTCTGCTCCGAGGCGCTGGAATGCTTTGGCGGCGCCGGCTACATCGAGGACACCGGCCTGCCGCAACTGCTGCGCGATGCGCAGGTGTACGCGATCTGGGAAGGCACCACGAACGTGCTGTCGCTGGATGCCCTGCGCGCGCTGACAGGCGACGGGCTCAACGCATTGCGCGGCGCCGTCGCCGCGTGGCAACAAGGTGGCGACCCGCATGCTGCGTTCGCAATCGACGCCGCGCTGGATGCCGCCGCCAGCCATCTCGACGCGCCATCCGCCGATCGCGCCGCGCTGGAAGCCGCTGCACGCGGTCTCGCGCTCACCCTGGCGCGCAGTGCGGCGGCGGCGTTGCTGGCCCGGCAGGCGGCGTGGGCGCAAGGACGCGGCGACGCGCGTCCTGCAGCGGCCCTGCGCCGCTTCCTCGGCCACGGCCTGCTGCGTCTGGCCGATACCGGGCCAGACGACACCGCCCTGCTGCTGGCTTGAGCGGGCCACCGGCGCGACCGGTTAAAATGCCGCTTTACTTCCACTCGGCGCAGCGACCATGCAGCATCTCTCCATCGTCACCACTGGCGGCACCATCGACAAGATCTACTTCGACGACAAGTCGGACTACAAGATCGGCGCGCCGCAGATCGGCGAGATCCTGGGCCAGCTGGGCGTGGCCTTCCAGTTCGACGTGATCCCGATCCTGCGCAAGGACAGCCTGCACGTCACCGACGAGGACCGTGCGCTGATCCGCTCCACCATCGAGGCGCAGCCGCACCGCCACGTGCTGGTGACGCACGGCACCGACACCATGGTGGAAACCGCGAAGGTGCTGGCCGGCATCCCAGGCAAGGTGATCGTGCTCACCGGCGCGCTGAACCCCGCGCGCTTCCAGGGTTCCGATGCGGTGTTCAACATCGGCTGCGCGGTGGCCGCGGTGCAGACCCTGCCCGACGGCGTCTACATCACCATGAATGGCCGCGTGTGGGATCCGGCGAAGGTGCGCAAGAACCGGGCGGAGAACCGCTTCGAGGAAGTGAAGGGCTGAGGCGCGCGCTTTTCTTCCTCCTCCCCCGCAAGTGCCGCTTTTCTTCCTCTCCCCTGCGGGGAGAGGATCGAGGTGAGGGGGCAAGCTCGCGGAAGCGCTTGATGAAAGCGCGCTTCGATCTCCCGCTTCGCAAGGACTTGGCCCCTCACCCCAACCCTCTCCCCGCAGGGGAGAGGGAGCAGAAGCTAAAGCATCCCCGTCTCGAGCTTCGCGATCTCGGACATCATCGAGTGGTTCCAGGGCGGATCGAACACCAGGTCGATGTCGGCCTCGGCGATGGTGGGGATCATCTCCAGCTTGGTACGGGCGTCGTCCACCAGGATGTCGCCCATGCCGCAGCCGGGCGCGGTGAGCGTGAGCTTGACGTAGACCTTGCGCTGGCCGTCCTCGCGCTGCTCCAGGCTGAGGTCGTAGACCAGGCCCAGCTCGACCACGTTCACCGGGATCTCCGGGTCGAACACGGTGCGCAGCTGGTCCCAGGCGAGTTTTTCCACGTCGGCGTCGGTGGCGTTAGCCGGCACCTCGATCGGCGCGGGCTTCTCCTTGCCCAGGGCTTCGGCGTCGTTGCCCGCGATGCGGAACAGGTTGCCGTCCACGTACACGGTGAAGCTGCCGCCCAGCGCCTGGGTGATGTAGCCGATCTGGCCGGCAGGCAGGCGCACCGTTTCGCCCTGCGGCACCATCACCGCATCGCAGTCGCGCAACAGGGTGAAGGGTTCGCTGCTCAGACTGAAACCACTCATGCCACTCGCCAATCCGTCGTCAATGATGGGCACCGTGCGGCGCGCCAGACTGCCTATTATGCCGTGCCGCGACGCCGTCCACCTGTTCCAGATCAGGCCGGCGACGCGAAATTGCAAGCTGCGGCATGCCCCCGCAGGACGGCAGCGGGTGGCGGCGACCCGCTATGATCGACGCTTTGCCTGCCGGACCGACGCATGCGCCACTTCTCCTCACCCCGCCTCACGACATGAAGCCGCGCGACGTTCGGCTGTATGTGTTCGCCCTGTTCTGCGCCGCGATGATGGGCTTGGCCGTGGGCGCATCCTGGATGGTGGCGGCGATGTACCTGCGCCAGTCCGCACCCTGGCTGGCGCTGGCGGCGGGGATGCTGCTGGCCTGGGCGATCCGCCATTGGATCCGCCGCCCGGGTGCCGGCGCGGCCGTGCTGGCGGCCTTCGCCACCCTGCTGGCGGCGCTCTACTTCAACGTGCTGATGGCCGCGGTCCAGCTCGCCGGCAACTTCGGTATGAACCTCACCGAAGCCATCCGCACGGCCGGCACCGGCATGCTGCTGGCGCTGGCGCGGCTGGGTCTGCGTCCGGCCGACGTAGCATGGTATGCGGCGGGCGCGCTGCTGGCGGCCTGGCTGGCGTGGCGGCGGAAGCGGTGATCGGCTGCCCTAGCCGCACTCTGTACTGTTGCGATGATCCCTGATCGCGAAGAGCACACCGGCGGCTGTTCATGGCCGCACAGCTCAGGCTTTTGCGATCATCCCTGATTGCGAAAATCAAATGGACGGCTATCCAGGGCCGTACTCTTCAAGTCTTTGCGATCATCCTTGACCGCGAGAGTCAAATGGGCGGCCATCCATGGCCGCACTCTTCATATCAGCCATCCAGCGCTTTCAACTCGCTGACCAGTTGGCCCGCGGCGGCCTGGCCGTCGCCGTACAGCATGCGCGTGTTGTCGGCATAGAACAGCGCGTTCTCGATGCCGGCGAAGCCGGTGCCCTTGCCGCGCTTGATGACGATGACGTGCTTCGCCGCGGCCACGTCGAGGATGGGCATGCCGTAGATCGGCGAGGACGGGTCGGTCTTCGCCATCGGGTTCACCACGTCGTTCGCGCCGATCACCAGCACCACGTCGGTGTTCGGGAACTCGGGGTTGATGTCGTCCATGTCCTCGATCAGGTCGTAGGGCACGCCCGCCTCGGCCAGCAGCACGTTCATGTGGCCGGGCATGCGGCCCGCCACCGGGTGGATCGCGAACTTCACCTTCACGCCGCGCTCGATCAGCAGCTTGGCGAACTCCCACACCTTGTGCTGTGCCTGCGCCACCGCCATGCCGTAGCCGGGCACGATCGCCACGCGTTCGGCGTAGGCCATCATCACCGCCGCGTCGGCGGCCTCGATCGGCTTCTGGCTGCCGGCGATTTCCTGCGCCGCGCCGCCCGCCGCCGCACCGAAGCTGCCGAACAGCACGTTGCCCAGCGAACGGTTCATCGCCTTGGCCATCAGCTGGGTGAGCAGGGTGCCGGCCGCACCCACCACCATGCCAGCGATGATCATCGCCTCGTTGCCCAGCACGTAGCCCTCGAACGCCACCGCGAGGCCGGTGAAGGCGTTGTACAGCGAGATCACCACCGGCATGTCGGCGCCGCCGATCGGCAGCGTCATCAGCAGGCCGAACAGCAGCGAAAACACGAAAAAGGCCACGATCACCTGCAGCTCGAGGTGCCCTGTCGCCAGCATCGCGCCGTGCACCAGCGCCAGCAGCAGCACCAGCAGGTTCACCGCGCGCTGGCCGGGGAACACGAAGCGCCGGTCCATCCAGCCCTGCAGCTTGGCGAAGGCGACCAGCGAGCCGGAGAAGCTCACCGCGCCGATCAGCGCGCCGAGCACGCCCAGCACCAGCGCCACCGGCGACAGCGGTGCCACCGCGGGAACCTGGTGCAACGCGTCGATCGCCCAGCTCTCCGGTCGCAATGGCGAGGTATCCGGCACCGCCACCGCGGCACGCTGCACGTGGGCCACCAGCTCCACCGCGCCGATGCCGGCCGCCGCGCCTCCGCCCATGCCGTTGTACAGCGCCACCATCTGCGGCATCGCGGTCATCGCCACGCGGCGGCCGCTCCACCATGCCGCCGCCACGCCGATCAGCACCGCGGCGAGGATCAGCCCGCGGTGGTGTAGGTCCGGCAGCGCGAATGTGCCCAGCACCGCCAGCAGCATGCCCACGCCCGCCCACACGATGCCGCCGCGCGCGGTGCGCGGCGAACTCATGCGTTTCAGACCCAGGATGAACAGCAGCGCGGCGAGGAAATAGCAGGCCTTGACCAGGGTGGGCAGCCAACTCATGCCTTGTCTCCCGGCTTGCCGGCGCTGGGCTTGAACATCTCCAGCATGCGCTCGGTGACCACGTAGCCGCCGGCGGCGTTGCCCGCGCCCAGCAGCACGGCGAGGAAGCCCAGGCCGGTCTCGAACGGCGTGCTGGCATGCCCCAGCGCTATCATGGCGCCCACCAGCACGATGCCGTGAACGAAGTTGGAACCGGACATCAGCGGGGTGTGCAGGATCACCGGCACCCGCGCGATGATTTCGTGTCCGGTGAACGCAGCCAGCATGAAGATGTACAGCGCCAGGAACCCGTCGAGCATGTGCTTCCCCCGCCTCGCAGCCATGTCCACCGCATCATACGGTACAAGGCATGCCCGGATTCACCCCCGCGCGGGCAGCGCGGCGTCCGGCCGGTCAACCCGCACGGGGCTTCGGCGTTGAGCACGGGTGTCGAACCGATGGAGCCCAGGCATGCATCTGCCGACGACGCGGACGAGGCGGCCATGAACAGCCTCGCCGGCACACTCGATGCCGAACTACTGGCCGAAACCGCGCAGGCGGTCCCGGCCACCCTCGACGCCTTCCTGGCGCAGGTGGAGCGGCGCGCCTTCCGCGTGGCCGAACTGAACCTGCGCCAGCGCGAGGACGCGATGGACGCGGTGCAGGACGCCATGCTGCGGCTGGTCAAGCACTACCGCGACAAGCCGGCCGGCGAATGGGCGCCGTTGTTCTGGGGCATCCTGCGCCGGCGCATCGTCGACCTGCAGCGCCGCCGCAAGGTGCGCTCGATCGTGGTGGGCTGGCTGGGCGGCGGCCGCGACGACGAGGGCGACGAGCTGCCCAGCTGGGAACCGGCCGACCACGGCCCGGGCCCGCTGGACCGCGTGCAGGACGCGCAGTCCTGGGGCGACGTCAGCGCCGCGCTGCGCGAGCTGCCGCGGCGCCAGCGCGAGGCCTTCATGCTGCGCATGCTGGAAGGCCTGGACGTGGCCGAGACGGCGCAGGC
>DATEKS010000041.1:0-7087 GCA_035277325.1 Rhodanobacter sp. | reverse complement strand
CTTGGCGTGGGTCTTGTAGCCCACCACGCCGTACACCACCTGCACGCCAGCCTCCTGCAGCCGCGTGGCGAGGCGGATGTTGGCCTCCTCGTCGAAGCGCGCGCGCAGCTCGATCACCACGGTGACGTCCTTGCCGTGGCGTGCCGCTTCCACCAGCAGGTCCACCAGCGGGGTGTCCTCGCCGGCGCGGTACAGGGTCTGCTTGATCGCCAGCACCTTGGGGTCGGTGCTGGCCTGGCGCAGCAGGTCCACCACCGCGGCGAAGCTCTGGTAGGGGTGATGCAGCAGCACGTCGCGCTGGGCGATCTGCTCGAACTTGTCGCGGCTGGCCTCCAGCCCGGCCGGCAGCTGTGGGGTGAAACGCGGGTATTTCAGCTCGGGGCGATCCAGCCAGTCGCAGATCAGCCCGGCGCGGATGATGTTGACCGGGCCGTCACAGCGGTAGACGTCGGCCTCCTCCAGCTGGAAGTTCTGCGTCAGCATCGCGGTGATGGCCTGCGGACAGTCGTCGGCGATCTCCAGCCGCACCGGCCGCGCATAGCCGCGCCCCACCAGCTCCTCGCTGAGCGCCCGGGCGAGGTTGTCCACCTCGGCTTCCTCCACGATCAGCTCGCTGTTGCGGGTGACGCGGAACTGGTAGGAGCCGACCACCTTGAAGCCGGGGAACATCAGGTCGACGAAGGCCTGCAGCAGCTCGGCGAGGAACACGAAGTGGTCGCCCTCGCCGCATACCTCGGCGGGCACGCGGATGATCCGCGGCAGCGAGCGCGGCGCGCGCACCAGCGCCATGTGGCCTTCGTGGCCGAACGCGTCGCGGCCCTTCAGCACCACCGCGATGTTCAGCGTCTTGTTGAGGATGCGCGGGAACGGGTGCGCCGGGTCCAGCCCCAGCGGCGACAGCACCGGCAGCACCTCATGCTCGAAATAGCCTTGCAGCCAGCGGCGCTGGCGCGGCGTCCACTGTGCGCGGGTGAGCACGCGGATGTGCTCGGCCTCCAGCTGCGGGCGCAGCTCCTGCTGCCAGATCGCGTACTGCTCGGCGACCAGTTCCAGCACGCGGCTGCGGATGCGCGCGAGCAGCTCGGGCGGCGACAGGCCGTCCGGCCCCGGCGCGGCCGAGCCGTAGGTATGGTGGTGCTTGAGCATCGCCACGCGCACCTCGAAGAACTCGTCGAGGTTGTTCGCCACGATGCTGAGGAAGCGCAGCCGCTCCAGCAGCGGCACGGAGGCGTCGCGTGCCATCGCCAGCACGCGGAAGTTGAATTCCAGCGCGGCCAGCTCGCGACTCAGGTAGAGGCCGGGTGCGGCGAGGTCGACGGGGCCGGGGACGGCGGGCTCGGGCGGGGTGGCATGAGGGCGCGACATGGCGTGCATTCTGGCGCATGCGCGCCGCCCAGTGCGCGACGTGGCGCGCAGCGCTTCAGCTTTCGTCGTGGCCGCTGGCGGGTGCCAGCAGGCGTTCGGGTCCGAAGTGGCAGGCGAAGGTGGAGCCGTGTCCCGGCTCGCTCTCGATGCTCAGGCGTGCCTGGTGCAGGTTCAGCACATGCTTGACGATGGACAGGCCGAGCCCGGTGCCACCGGTGCCGCGCGAGCGGCTGGAAGAGACGCGGTAGAAGCGTTCGGTGAGCCGGGCGAGATGGCTGGCCGGTATGCCGTAGCCGGTGTCGCTGACCGAATACGTGGCGCCGTCGTCGCTGCGCCGCCAGCGGATCGCGATGCTGCCGCCAGCCGGGGTGTAGCGCACCGCGTTGCTGACCAGGTTGGACAGCGCGCTGTGCAGGTCCTTGGGCGAGCCGAGCAGGTCGAGCCCGGCCTCGGCCTGCACCGTGACGGTATGGCGGCCCTGGCTGAGCGCCTCGGCCTCCTTGCGCAGGGTGGCCAGCAACGGCGCCATCGGCACGCGTTCGTCCTCGACATGGTGCTGGGTTTCCAGCCGCGACAGGGTGAGCAGGTCCTCCACGATCTGGCCCATGCGCTTGGACTGCGCGCGCATCTCGCCGAGCACCGGCGCCAGCGCGGGCGCGTCCTCGGGATCGATCAGCTCGAGGTAGCCGTGGATCACGGTGAGCGGCGTGCGCAGCTCGTGCGAGACGTTGGCCACGAAATCGCGGCGCATCTGTTCCAGTCGGGTGACGTGGCTGGTGTCGCGCGCCAGCAGCACCTGCTGGCGACGGCCGAACGGCAGCAGGCTCACGCTGATCTGGCTGTCAGGCTTGCCGGGGGCGATGGTGTCGTGCAGCGGCTCGCGTTCGCCGCCCTGTTGCAGCCAGCCGGCCAGCTCGGAGGCCTGCAGCCGCTGCCGCAGCAGTACGCCGCGGTCTTGCGACAGGCTCAGGCCGAGCAGGGTCTCGGCAGCATGGTTGCACCAGCGCACGTGTTGGTCCTGGTCGAGCAGGACCACGCCGTCGGGCAGCTGGCTGGCGGTGCGGCGCAGGTCGCGCAGGTTGGAGGCGAGGCGGCGGGTACGCATCAGGAGGCGGTCATGGCGTGGCGTGGCAAGCCTGGCAGGTGCCGGCATGATGGATGGCGTCACATGACCGAATCGGGTCAGCAGCAAGACGATTTCCGCCACGGCGACGATGGCCACTCCGGTGGCAATGTGGCCTCCAGCCAGCCAGCCCAGCAGTGCGCCCGCGAGCAGGCCCGCGAGGCAGGCGGCGGGGAGTTTCCAGCGAGGAGGGATGGGCATCGGGTGACTGGGCAGGGGCTGGTGCGACGAGCTTACAGGCGTTCCCCCGCCGCAGCCCTCATCTGCCCGGCGAGCCGGGAAAGGGCGTGTGACGCCATCAGGTACTGGCGGAGAAGCGGTAGCCGCTGCCGCGCACGGTCTGCACCATGTCTTCCAACTGCCATGGTTCCAGCGTCTTGCGCAGGCGGCGGATGTGCACGTCCACGGTGCGCTCTTCCACGTAGACGCTGCCGCCCCATACGTGGTCGAGCAGCTGGGCGCGCGAGTACACGCGCTCGGGATGGGTCATGAAGAAGTGCAGCAGGCGGTATTCGGTCGGGCCGATGGTCACCGCGTCCTCGCCGGCGAACACGCGGTGCGCGGGGCCGTCGATGCGCAGCCGGCCGAGTTCCACCACGCCGTCGCCGTCGTCGCCGTGGGTGCGGCGCAGCACCGCCTTGATGCGCGCGATCAGCTCGCGGGTGGAGAACGGCTTGACCACGTAGTCGTCGACGCCGGCCTCAAGGCCGTTGACGCGGTCCATCTCCTCGCCGCGCGCGGTAAGCATGATGATCGGGATCTCCCGGCTCAGCTCCTCCTTGCGCAGGCGGCGCGCCAGCTCCAGCCCGCTCATGCCGGGCAGCATCCAGTCCAGCAGGATCAGGTCGGGCACCTGTTCGGAAATGGCCAGCTGGGCGGCGCGGGCATCGGCGGCCTGCATCGCCTCCATGTCGGCCTTGCGCAGGGCGAACGCGATCATGTCGCGGATCGAGGTCTCGTCTTCGACGATCAGGATGCGTTTGTGCACGCGTCAGCGTCCGTTGGCCTGTGACCGTGATATTGCAATGCAGGAATGTTACGCGGCGATGACATGGAGTCACCTGTGCACTTGTCCGTGAGTGCAGAATCAAACGGGCAGCCATCCATGGCCGCACTATTCACAAAAGCGTACGTTTTATGACCACACTTTTTGGTCAGGAGCCGCCTGTATCCAGGCCGAAGCACAGGTGTCCGGCGCAGTGCTGGTCCTGCAGCTGCTGCGAACTGTCGCGGGTGGCAGGGTTGTCCGGCGTCTCGATCTTGCGCTTGCGCAGTTCCAGCACCAGCGGGGTGAGTTCGGCGATACGCGCCTGGATGCGGGCGCGGGCGTAGTAGCTGATGTCGTCGCGCTTGAGCAGGCGCTGCAGCTGCTCCAGCGCGTCGAACGGACGGCCCGAGTAGTAGCTGGCGTCGGCGAAGGCCTCGCCGGCGCGCTCGCCGTCGCCGGCCTTGTCGCTGGCGCGGGCGTAGGCGCTGTAGATCTCGGGCTGGTCGCTGTTTTCCAGCAGCGGGCGCAGCAGGTCCGCCGCGGTGGCGGCCTGCTGTTTGTCGCCGCCATCGGTGAGTGCGTTGGCATAGGCCAGTGCCACCGCCTTGTTGCGCGGCGACTGCTGGTTGAGTTCGTGGTACAGAGCCAGCGCGTCGTCGCGCCGGCCGGCCTGCAGCTCGGCGTCGGCCAGGGCCAGGTTGAGGATCAGGCTGTCCTTGTGCGCCTTCAGCAGCGGTTGCAGCTGTGTCATCGCCTGCGCGCCACGGCTGCTGCGGGTGAGCGCCAGCGCATAGCCGTAGCGGTTGGCTGGCGTATCGAAATCCGGGTGGTCCTTGAGGTTGCTGTTGTACCAGGTGGCCAGTCGGAGCGCATTGCCGGACAGCACGCGCACCCGTTCGCGCATCAGCGCGTAGGTGTCCAGATCATTCGGGTCGGCCGCGCTCCTGTCGAGCCGGAGCGGTGCGCGCACGAACGGCATCGGTGCGGTGATCTGCTCCCATTGGCCCTTGAGCAGGGTGTCGCCTGACGGGCGCTGCTTCTGCGCGGCAATCAGCGCGCCGGCGCGCGCCTTGGCGTCGGCGATGCGGTCGCTGGTGACCGGGTGGTTTTGCAGGAACGAGGGCGCCTGGCCGCCGGCGCCGGTACTCAGCACGTCTTCCATGTGCCCGAAGAACGCGGCCATCGCGTCGGGGTCGAAGCCGGCGTTCGCCAGCGTCTGGATGCCGGCGCGGTCGGCCTCGATCTCGTCCTTGCGGGTGAAGTTGATCTGCCTCTGCGCGAGCAGGCCCTGGCCGGCGGCGAACACCGCCGTCGGCGCGTCGCCGGCGCTGCGGCCGGCGGTGCCGGCGGCGATCGCGCCCAGCATCACCAGCGCCATCAGCGGCGCGTCTTTCTTCGAGGCCTCGAACGCGCGCTGCAGGTGGTTCTGGGTGATGTGGCCGATCTCGTGGGCGATCACGCCGGCCAGTTCACTCTCGTTGCGGGTGATCGTGATCAGGCCCGAGTTCACCGCGATGTAGCCGCCCGGCGCGGCGAAGGCGTTGATCTCGTCGTCCTTGACGATGAAGAACGCGAAGTGGTCGCGCGGCTTGGCGCAGGCGGCCACCAGCCGGAAGCCGAGATCGTTGATGTAGTCGTCCAGCAGCGGGTCGTCCACCACCATGCCCAGCGCGCGCATCTGGCGCAGCATCGCGGCGCCGTAGTCCTGCGCTTCCTGCGGCGAGATCAGCGCGTTCGCCGAACTGCCGAGGTCGGGCAGGCGCACGTTGTCCTGCGCCCCGGCGGCGAAGGCGAGGCCGGCGAGGATCAGGGCGGTCAGCAGGCGCGTGGCGGGGCGTCGTGGTGCCATGGGCATGGGATGGGAGACAATAGGCCCTTGCGATCGTCCTTGGTCGCGAAGGTCAGACGGGCGGCCATCCATGGCCGCACTATCCAACGGTTGACCGCGTGCGGCGGTATCGGTTCACCGTGCAGCGGCTTGTTCCGGGGGCTTCCGCCCCCATTTTGGTGCGCAGGAAATTCGGAGTTTCGTGATGTCCAAGATCGAAGTCTATTCCACCGCGGTATGTCCGTACTGCGTGGCGGCCAAGAACCTGCTCAAGGCCAAGGGCCTGAGCTGGGAAGACATCCGCGTGGATACCGATCCGGCGCAGCGCGACGCTATGCTGGCGCGCAGCGGTGGCCGCCGCACGGTGCCGCAGATCTTCATCAACGACCAACTGGTGGGCGGCTACGACGACCTGGTGGCCGCCGAGCGCAGCGGCAAGCTGGCCGAGCTGCTGGGCGAATCCGCATGAGCGGCGATGCCGGCAGGAAAGACCGCGTGGCCGAGTTCACCGCGTTCCGCCAGCGCATGAACGAGCGCATCCTGGCCGAGGACAACCAGGTGGTGCGGCGCTTCTTCGCGCTGGACACGCAGACCTACAAGCCCGGCGCGCTGGACGTGAAGACCAAGGAGCTGCTGGGCCTGGTCGCCTCGATGGTGCTGCGCTGCGACGATTGCATCAGCTACCACGTGGCGCAATGCAAGGAAGCCGGCGTCAGCCGTGAGGAATTCTTCGAGACCTTCAGCGTGGGCCTGGTGGTGGGCGGTTCCATCGTGATCCCGCACCTGCGCCGCGCGGTGGACTTCCTCGATCAACTCGAAGCCGGTGACGCCGGTTCGGCCGAGAGCTGCGCCGACCACGCCTGACGCTGTTTTCTCCCTCTCCCCGTCGGGGAGAGGAAGAAAAGCGCCGTGCCATTTCCCGCAACGCTCCGTGCGAGGATTTTCAACGCCTTGCGACGATTCCGAGCTGTTCGCCGCCGTACGGTTGGGCGATAATTGCAAGGTTATCGATCCCTGTGCGCCGTGCTGACGGCGCCGATCGACGGTTTCATTCCCCAAGGAGTTTCCCCCATGAGCAAGACCATCGCGGTGATCCCGGGCGACGGCATCGGCCCGGAGATCATGACCGCCACGCTGCGCGTGCTCGACGCGCTGGATTGCGGCCTCAAGTACGACTTCGCCGACGCCGGCATGGTGGCGCTGGAGAAGCACGGCGACCTGCTGCCCAAGGCCACGCTGGACAAGATCGCCGAACACAAGGTGGCGCTGAAGGGCCCGCTGACCACGCCGATCGGCGGCGGCTTCACCTCGATCAACGTCACCCTGCGCCGCCACTTCGACCTGTACGCCAACGTGCGTCCGGCGATCAGCTTCCCGGGCACCAGGGCGCGCTTCGAGAACATCGACATCATCACGGTGCGCGAGAACACCGAGGGCGCCTACCTGGCCGAGGGCCAGTCGCTGTCCGAGGACGGCCAGACCGCGATCTCGATGATCCGCAACACGCGCAAGGGCAGCGAGCGCATCGTGCGCTACGCCTTCGAGCTGGCCGTGAAGAAGGGCCGCAAGAAGGTCACGGCCGTGCACAAGGCCAACATCATCAAGACCGCCTCGGGCCTGTTCCTCAACGTGGCGCGCGAAGTCGCCAAGGAATACCCGCAGATCGAGTTCAACGAGATGATCGTGGACAACACCTGCATGCAGCTGGTGATGAAGCCCGAGCAGTTCGACGTGATCGTCACCACCAACCTGTTCGGCGACATCCTGTCGGATCTCTGCGCCG
>DATEKS010000040.1:0-25289 GCA_035277325.1 Rhodanobacter sp. | reverse complement strand
TCCACCGAGCTCACGTCGATCGGCGGCACGGCGCTGGCGGTCACGTTGACGCCCGACAGCTGCTTCGCGTTCACCGCGGAGCCCGCGGCAGCTTCCGCGCTGAAGGAGATGTCCACGCCGACGCCCACCTTCAGCGACACGTTGTCGCGCCGCTGCACCACCTGGCCATCGCGCATGAGGCTGACCGAGTACGTCCCGACTGGAAGCTGGGTGGCGTTGTAGCGGCCCTGGCTGTCGACGCCGACCGTGCGGGTCAGGCCCGCGCCATTGCTGACCACCACGCTCTCGCCCGCCTGTACCGGCGCATGGCCGAAAATGCTGCTGGTGGTCGACTGGCCGTAGGCAGCCGTGGACGCCAGCAACAGGCCCAGCGCCGTGGCCAGGCCGGTTTGTCGCAGCGGAATGTTTCTGCTGGATTTGGAATTCATGATTGCCCCTCGGAACGTAATGGACCGCTTCTGGATATCCACGAGCGAAGCACCCCCGCAGCTCGCGGATTGTTCGTACGCCGATGGCTCATCCTCATCGGCAATGGGCGGACTCCGCCGTGTTTCAGTGCATCCATGCCTGCACCCGCACCTGGCCGAGCAATGCCTCGACCTGGTCCGGACGCACGTAACCGGTTTCCACATCCATCGCGTTGGCGGCGCCACAGGCCACCGCCAGCCGCAATGCATCGCGCAGCGGCTCGCCGCGCTTGATCGCCACGGCCATGCCGGCCAGGAAGCAGTCGCCCGAGCCCACGGCGTTGCGCACCTGCTTTAGTTCGACCGCTGCATGCCACGTGCCGCTCTCGTCCATGCCCAGCGCGCCCTGCGCGCCCAGGCTCAGCACCGGCATCGCCACGCCGCGCGCGGCGAGTTCGCGCAGCGCGGCGACGGCGGCGGCGAGATCGCCCATGCTGCGGCCGAACAATGCCTCGGCCTCGTCGCGGTTCGGCTTCAGCAGGAACGGCTGCGCCGCCACCGCCTGCCGCAGCACTTCGCCGCTGGCGTCGACCAGGCAACGCTTGCCGGCTGCGCGCACCTGCTGCGCCAGTTCGGCGTAGGTGTCGGTGGGCAGGCCGCGCGGCAGGCTGC
This sequence comes from Rhodanobacter sp., assembly GCA_035277325.1. Classification (GTDB taxonomy): domain Bacteria; phylum Pseudomonadota; class Gammaproteobacteria; order Xanthomonadales; family Rhodanobacteraceae; genus Rhodanobacter_A. The sequence continues at coordinate 24,210 of DATEKS010000040.1, read as the reverse complement.
CGGACAGCACCACCAGTTCGCTTTCCGCCAATGCGAGGCGGAAGGCACGCTGCAAGGCTGCGCGATCGCGCTCGCCCAGTTGTGGCCCCTGCCCCAGCACCTCGGTGATCTGGCCGGCCGTGTCCTGCAGCGCGATGCAATGGCGCAGCGACGCGTCGACCTCGACGCCGTGGAACAGCACGCCGCGCTCGCTCATGCGCCGCGCGGTGAGGTTGCGGTGCGCCGCGTCGATCAGGCCGATCAGCTGCACCGGCTCACCCAGCGCGGCGATGGTCTGCGCCACGTGCAGGCCCTTGCCGCCCGGCAGCACCTGCTCGTGCACCGTGCGATTGACCTCGCCGAGGTGCAGCGTGTCCACCCGCATCAGGTGGTCGATCGCGGTGTTGAAGCCGGCCACGGTGATCATGACGCGCGCCCCAGCAGGGCCTGCGCCTCGGCAGCGTCGGCCTGCCGCGCGGTGCCGCCCACACCGCGCGTGGAGAGCGCGCCGCAGGCATTGCCCCAGCGCAACGCATCCGTCAGCGGCAGGCCGCGCAGCCAGGCGTGCAGGAAGCCGGCATCGAAGGAATCGCCGGCGCCGGTGCTGTCCACCGCCTCCACCATGAAGGCCGGCGCTTCGATCAGCTTGCCGGCGCCGTCCAGCGTGGCACAGCCATGCCGGCCACGCTTCACCACGATGCGGGTGCGACCATTGTCCAGCGCGTGCAGGGCATCGAGCACCGACTCGCAGCCGCTGATGCCGGCGAGTTCCACGTCATTCGGAAGGAACAGGTCGACCTCGGAAAGCAGGCAGGGCCATTCGTTGCCCCAGCGCTGCTCGGGATCGAAGCCGGGATCGAGCGAGGTACTCAGGCCCAGCGCGCTGGCCCGCGCGAACAGCGACTTGAGCTCCGGGCGCAGGGCGCTCTGCAGGTAATACGAGGACACGTGCAGGTGGTCGGCCGTGGCCAGCAGCGCATCGTCGACGTCCGCGGCGCGCAGCGTGCCGATCGCGCCGGCGAAGGTGACCAGCGCGCGGTCGGTACTGGTGGAGAACGAGGCGGTGATGCCTGTGCGCAGCACGGGATCGCGATGCACCGCGGCCACGTCGACGCCGGCGCCCTGCAGCGCCGACACGCAGAAGCCACCCCAGCCGTCCACGCCCACCTTGCCGGCGAAGGCCACCGGATTGCCCAGCCGCGCCAGCCCCATCGCGCAGATCATCGAGGAGCTGCCCGGCACGGCCAGGGCGTCCTCGGCCAGCACCTCGCGCCCCGGCGCGGGAAACGCCTGGCAGTCCCGGAACACCAAGTCGACGTTGAGTTCGCCGGCGACGAGGATGCGTTTCACGCCTTGTGCTCCCCACGCTGTGCGGGTTGCCCGGACGGGCCCGCGGCGTGCAGCGCGAAGGACTCGACCACGCGGGTAAGCACGCCTTCCGCCGGCGCGTCCGGCTTGCCGCCCAGCGCCAGGCAGCGGAAGAACGCCAGGACCTGGCCCACCGCCACGTCGGCCAGCAGCGGCAGCGCATCGTCGCTAGCCGACAGGCCGGCGAGATCCACCGCCACGTCCTGCGCGCCGATCACGTCCTCAGCGATGCCTTCGCCAACCAGCACGCGCGCCAGGCCCAGCTGCTTGCGGCCGAGCTCGCGCAGCAGGTCGTATTCGTAGGCGCGCACTGCCGGATCGGGCGAGAGGTAGGCCACCACCAGGGTGTTTTCGTCGAGGCTGGACATCGGGCCGTGGCGCAGGCCGAGGAAGGTCTCGGCCATGGTGTGCACCCGGCCGCCGGTCATCTCCAGCATCTTCAGCGCGGCTTCCCGCGCCGCGCCCAGCGCGCCGCCGCTGCCGAGGTAGACCGCCTGGTCGAAGTCGCGGTACGCGATCGCCGCGAGCGCGTCGGACTGCTGTTCGAACACGCGCTGCACGCAGCCGGCGAGGCGCCGCACGCCGTCCTGCCAGCCGCTGGCGTCGGCGCGACCGCCCAGCCCGCTGCCGGCCAGCACCAGATTGGTGAAACTGCTGGTCATCACCAGGCTGCGGTCGTTGGTGCGCTCGTCCAGCACCAGCGTGGCGTAGCGCGATTCGTCGCGATACTGGGTGACCAGCTTGCCGTTCGCGTTGCAGGTGATCGCGAGGTGGCGCCAGTCCGGCGCATGCGCCAGCAACTGGTCGACCACGCCGGCACTCTCCGGGCTGTCGCCCGAGCGCGCGATCGAGACCAGCAGGCCACCACCCGGCGGCAGCGCGCTGCGCCAGTGTGTGAGCAGGGTGCCCGCGGCGATCGCCAGCACCGGCACGCCCAGCGCCCGCTGCAGGTCCGGCGCGATGCACTCGCCCGCGTAGATCGAACTGCCCGAACCGGTCAGCACGACGTGCGCGGGCCGGGGCGTCAGCGCTGCCTGCAACTGCGCCTGCACCGACGGCTCGCGCAGCAACCCGGCCGTGACCTGCCAGGTCGCCGGCTGCTGCAGGATCTCGCGCAGGGTGTCGGCATAGCCGCGCTCGTGCTGCGCCGCCGGCGTGGCCGCCGCCAGCGCAGCAAAACTGTCGAATGCTTTCGTTTTATTTCTAAGTATTGACATTTGACTCATTTCGTTCGAATGTGAAGCCCATCCGCCACCAGCCCAGCGTATTCGAAATGAAACAGAACTTACAAGTCTCTTCGCAATCTTCCGAAAAGTTTTCGAACTTGTCGCTGTCGCAGGGCAAGCGCGCCCGCCTGTGGCGCCTGCTGTACGGCTCCGGTCCGCGCAACGGCAGCCTGCTGGTGCTGCCGCTGGACCAGGGCCTGGAGCACGGCCCCACCGACTTCTTTCCCCATCCGCCGGCCGTCGATCCGAGCTACCAGTTCGAACTCGCCGCAGCCGGCGGCTTTTCTGCCATCGCGCTGGGCATCGGCCTGGCCGAGAAGTACATGGCCGGCTACGCCGGCCGCGTACCGCTGATCCTCAAGCTCAACGGCAAGACCAACATCCCCAGCGACGCCGAGGCCACCTCGCCCTTGTTCGCCTCGGTGGAGGACGCGGTGCGCCTCGGCGCCGAAGCGGTGGGCTACACCATGTACGTGGGCTCGCCGCGCCAGCACGACGAGTTCCGCCAGTTCGAGCAGGTGCGCCGCGACTGCGAGCGCTACGGCATGCCGCTGGTACTGTGGTCCTACCCGCGTGGCAGTGCGGTCAACGCCAAGGGCGGCACCAACACGCTGTACGCGCAGGACTACGCGGCGCGCGTGGCGCTGGAACTGGGCGCGGACATCGTCAAGCTGCACGAGCCGAACGACAGCATGGCCAACGTGCCCGCCCCCTATGACAAGCTGCAGGAAGACTCCGCCGCCCGCTGCGCCCGCGTGGTGCGCTCGGCCGGCCGCACCATGGTGCTGTTCTCCGGCGGCGAGAAGAACGACGACGACGACGCGGTGCTGCGCAAGGTGGAGCACTACATGCAGTCCGGCGCGAACGGCGTGATGTTCGGCCGCAACATGTGGTTGCGCCCGTTCGACCAGGCGGTGGCACTGACCCGCCGGGCGCACGAGATCATGGCGAAGTACCCGCGCTGAGCTTGACTCCCTCTCCCCTCCGGGGAGAGGGTTGGGGTGAGGGGCCAATCTTGCGGCATGCTTCAACGAAGCAATCTGCACCAGCCTCACTATCCGCAAGCACCCGCCCCTCACCTCCATCCTCTCCCCCGAAGGGGAGAGGGGGCGAACGCAAGAAGCGCGTTACCAGACTGAAGCGGACCATGACCCACCAGAAATCCTGCCTCTGCTGCGCCCCGCCCACCGGTGCCGGCACGGTGCGCATCGAGGCCAGCCACAAGAACCCGCTGCAGACCGCGCGCGACGACAGCAAGGGCGAGCTGCGGCTGAAGGATTTCAAGCCGCGCAGCATGCTGGGCGTGCCGCGGACGCATATCGAACGGCCGCGCTTTCCGGTGATCGACGTGCACGCCCACCTCACCTGGTCGAAGAACGTGCGCAGCGGCGTGTCGGTGGGCGAGGAGATCGTCGCGTTCAGCACGCCGGAGGCTCTGCTGCCGGTGATGGACCGCAAGGGCGTGCGCACCCTGGTGAACCTCACCGGCGGCGTGGGCAAAGGCCTGGAGGAAAGCATCCGCCTGTTCGACCAGGCCGCGCCGGGGCGTTTCCTCACCCTCACCGAGCCTTCGTTCGCGCTGTTCCCCGAGCCGGATTACCCGCAACGCCAGGCCGACGCGATCACGCACGCCAGACGCGCGGGCGCACGCGGGCTGAAGCTGCTGAAGACGCTGGGCCTGTACCTGCGCGAGCACATCGACGAGGGCCCGCTGGTGGGCGTGGATGACCGCCGCTTCGATCCGATGTGGGAAGCCTGCGCGAGCCTGGACATGCCAGTTTTTCTGCACGTCTCCGACCCGGAGGCGTTCTTCCTGCCCACCGACGGCGAGAACGAGCGCTACGAGGAGCTGGCCAACCACCCGGACTGGTCGTTCTACGGGCCGGAGTTCCCCAGCCACCAGGAGCTGATCGAGGCGCGCAACCGCATGATCGCGCGCCACCCGCACACCACCTTCGTGCTGCTGCATGTGGGCAACAACGCCGAGAACCTGGCCGCCGTCGAGGATTGCCTCGCGCGCTTCCCGAACACCCTGGTGGACATCAGCGCGCGCATCGGCGAGCTGGGCCGCCAGCCGCGCATCGCCCAGCGCTTCTTCGACCGCTACCAGGACCGCATCCTGTTCGGCACCGACGCGGTGCCCTCGCCCTGGGGCGACGACGTGCCCCAGCAGCTGTTCGGCGACGAGCTGTACGAGATCTACTACCGCTTCCTCGAAACCGAGGACGAATACTTCGACTACGCCCCCGCCCCGGTGCCGCCGCAGGGGCGCTGGTCGATCTACGGGCTGAATCTGCCGGACGCCGTGCTGCGCAAGGTCTATCATGACAACGCCGCCCGACTTCTGCATATTCCGCCCGCATGAGCAAAATCCAGACAGCCAAGCCCGCCGCCAAACCCCGTCATCGCCTGCTGCTCGGCGAGCGCCGACGCCTGATCGTGGAGCACGTGGAGGAACACGGCCGCGCCACGGTGGAAGAGCTGGCAAAGAAGTTCGACACCTCCGCCGTCACCATCCGCGCCGACCTTGAGGCGCTGGCGAACGCCTCCGCGGTCGTGCGCTCGCATGGCGGGGCGCTGCCGGTGATTCCGGTCAGCAGCGACATCCCGCTCAACATCAAGGAAACCCGCCACCAGGCGCAGAAGCTGCGCATCGGCCAGGCGGCGGCGGCGATGATCCGCGACGGCGAGACGATCATCCTCGACTCCGGTTCCACCACGGTGGAGATCGCGCGGCAGATACGCCAGCGCAAGTTCGAGTCGCTCACCGTGATCACCAATGCGCTGAACATCGCGCTGGAGCTGTCGGGCCTGCCGCAGGTCCGCGTGATGATGCTGGGCGGCCTGCTGCGCCAGACCTCCTACTCGCTGGTCGGCCCTGACGCTGAGCACGCGCTGGCCAAGCTGTCGGCCGACCGACTGTTCCTCGGCGTGGACGGCCTCGACCCCGAGGTGGGCGTGACCACGCCCGACCCGCTGGAATCCGCACTCAACGCGCTGATGATCCGCGTGGCACGGCAGACCGTCGCCGTGCTGGATTCCAGCAAGCTGGGCCAGCGCAGCCTGTCGGTGATCGCGCCGGTGAGCCAGCTGCACAAGGTGATCAGCGACAGCAGCGCCCCCGCAGAGACCGTCGAGGCGCTGCGCAGCGCCGGGGTGCAGGTCGAATTGGTCTGAGGTCTTCCGTCCAAAGCGGTCGTTGCCCGGGCGGGCCGGTCTGATTACGCTCGACGCCCTGTACTCACGCAGCTCTGCAGGAGGGTGGGTGATGGACGCAGCATCCGTGGTGAACGGCAGGCGCGCAGGCACGCCCGCATGGCTGGCGGGATGTCTTGCCGTTGGCGCGGGCGACTCCACCATGCGCGGCATCGGCCCTGGCCGGGTGGCGCTGGCACTGGTGATGATCGCGCTGGGCCTGCGCGGCTTGGCATTCGGCGATTTCGCCGGCACCTGGCAGCGCATCCCGATTGCACACCTGCCGGCACACGATCTCTTCGTCTACCTCACGGCGCTGGTCGAGCTGGGGACCGGCATCGGGATCCTGGTCCCGCGTGCCGCGAAAGCCTCCGCAAGCACAATGGCGGTGTTCGCGCTGCTATGGATGGTGCTGCTGAAGTTTCCGGCCATCGTCTACGCACCGTCGATGGAAGCAGTCTGGCTGGGCGCAGGCGAGATCGCGGTGATCCTCGCCGGCGCGTGGGTGGTGTACGCCGCGCTGGCGGGGCCGGGTGGCCGCTTCCTCGCCGGCCGCAATGGCATCCGCAATGCGCGGCTGCTGTTCGTGCTGGCATTGCCGACGATCGGTCTTTCGCACTTCGTCTATGCCGACATCACGGCCGGCTTCGTGCCGGCGTGGCTGCCGTGGCGGCACGGCTGGGCCTACCTGACCGGCGCGGGCAACCTGGCGGCGGCCATCGGCCTCCTCTTCGCGCTGTGGCCGCGCCCGGCCGCCACGCTGGAGGCGGCGATGCTGGGCGTCATCACGCTGCTGGTCTGGCTGCCGCCGCTGTTCGCGCAGCCGCACGACAGCGATGCGTGGTCGGCCTTCCTGATGTCCAGCGCGATCGCGGCGGGCGCCGCGGCAGTGGCGGATTCGTATCGCGGCACCGGCTGGACAACGAGGGGCACCGGCGACTGAGCCCCCTCCCCGCGAACCGGGAATCCCGGCGACGATGCCGAGCGGCACCGCCGCCAGCCCGGTTCAGAACGACCAGCTGTAGTTCAAGGTGGCCATCTTCGCCTCGTTGTACTGACCGAAGTAGCGGTCGTAGCCCAGCGCCAGGCTGCTGCGCGGGCTCATGTTCCAGTCCAGCGTGGCGCCGGCCACGCCGCCGTAGCGCGACAGGCCGATGCCGCCCAGCGGCGCCCACTGGTTCACGCCGCTGAAGCTGGCGTCGAAGACCTCGCCACGCAGGCCGAAGGACTGCTGCCACGCCAGCCTTCCCTGCAGGCTGAGGTTGCCACCACGGGCCAGCTGCCAGCCGCGGCTGGCGCGCAGGCCCAGCCCCGCCTGCCAGCGCGCGGTGGTGAGCGAACCGGATTTCAGGCCGAAGCCGTCGCCGCCCAGTTCGTCGAAACCGTCACGGTTGATCTGCGCGTATTCCAGACTCGCGTACGGCGTGACGCGGGTGCCACCCAGGTTCAGCCGGTAGCCGCTCTCGCCATAGGCCACGCCGTAGCGCCCGCGGCTGTCGCTGGACACGCCGCCGTACTGGTTGCCCAGCTGCAGCTGGCGGCGCATCGTTTCCTGGTAGCTGCCCACGCCGAAGCGCCCCATCGCGTACCAGGCACCACGCACCGTGCCGCCGTAGAGCATGCCTTCCACCGCATGGCTGTAACCCTGGTCGGCGCTCTCGGTCAGCCGGCCCAGGCCCTGGCTGCGGCTCAATGCGAAACCGGCCACGCTGCTACCGTCCAGGCGGAAGTCCTGCCCCACCAGCCAGCCGGACAGGTCGTAGCCCACGTTCCCGTAGCCGCTGCGCGACATGTCGCCGTGATAGCCCAGCCCCTGCGTCCACGCGCCTGGCTTGGGTACGTCGAGCAGTTGCTCGAAACGGCTGGACAGCGCCCGGGTGCCGGCGTCGATCGCCTCGAAGGTCATCGCCGCGCTGGCCGCGTGCAGCTGGCCGGACAGGCTTTCCAGCGATTGCTGCAGGTTGGCCAGTGTGGCCGTCTGCTGCAAGCTGGCCGCCCCGACGATGAAACCATCGGCGACCGGTGTTCCGGAAGCTGCACCGGTGCCCAGCTGCGTGTTGATCTGCCCGAAGGCCGCATTCACGCGCTGTGCCGCGCTGTACGAGGCGGCGGTGTAACTGGTGCCTTGCACCGCAGTCACACTGATCTGGCTCACGTTGAGCCAAGCGTTGTTGGTGTCGTAACCGAACGTGGCTTGGATCAGCACGTTCGAGGCCGCCTGCACCGGACTGGCAAATGTGCCGGTAAGCCCCTGCTGGGCGGTAAGCACGGTGGTATGCGAGTTCATCGTGTAACCGGAGTTGGTACCGGTCACCAGCACGTTGCCGGCAATGTTCGCCGTGCCGGCAACGTTCAGCGTCGAGCCCAGCGATACCGCCAACGTGCCGCCAGCGGCTTGTGTGTAGTTGCCGCCTATGGCGAGATTGCCGCCTGCGGGGACCGCCAACGTGCCGCCGCTGGCCACCGTGACCGCGCCAGCCAGGGACTTGGCGCTCAACGTACCGCCTTGCACCTGGGTGAGGCCGGTATAAGTCGATGGCTGGGTAAGGTTGAGCGTGCCGGTGCCCTGCTTGATCAGGCCCCCCGCACCGGAGATCGGGTTGTTCCAGTTCGAGCTGCCGCTGAAGCTGACCGTGACGTCACCCCAGTTGAACTGCATCGGCCCGTTCACCGCCCGGCCCACGTCCAGCTCGCCGTAGCCGAAGGTGGGATTGGGCTGCGAACCGCCCAGCGGATCGGCGGTGCCGAGCAGGGTCTGCCGCACCAGGTCGTTACTGAAGTACGGATAGGCCTGCCACACCAGGGCCGCTGCACCCGACACCTGTGGCGCCGCAAACGAGGTGCCGCTGACCTGCCAGTAGGTGGGGTTGGTGGTGGAGGCCGTGGTGTCCTTGTCCAGCACGATCACGTCGCCGGGTGCGGCTAGGCAATAGTTCATCGCACGGCCGCAGGCGTTGGAATAGCTTGCCAGCTGGGTGGGGTTGTTGCTGTTCACCGCCACCGCCACCAGCCAGCCCTTCTGCAGGTTCGCATCCGACGCCACCGTGGGCAGGCTGGCGATATCGCTGGGATCGCTCTTCGAGTCGTTGCCTGCCGCGAACACCACCAGGCCGCCATGCTGCTGCACGAACGGCAGGTAGGCCTGGTCGAAGGCCTGGTTGATCGAGGCGTTGGTGGTATCCCAGTAGATGCCGCCCCAGGAATTGTTCTGCACGTTCACCCCGGCATTGATCAGGGCCGGGTTGAGCGTCTGTGCGAAGAAGGCGGCGTCGGCCGCAGTCACCTGGTTGCCGTTGCCGGAACCGTCGTCCTTCGGCTCGGTGTCGGCGATGATGCGCGCCGAGACCAGGCTGGCGCCCGGCGCGATGCCGCCGGGAAACTTCCCGAACGCCGTGCCCGCGGCGATCTCCGAAACCCAGGTGCCATGGCCGACCACGTCGTCGATGCTGGTGTTGTTGGTCGTGGGGTCGACGTAGATCAGCTCCTGCGTGACCCGCCCGGCCACGGTCGGGTTGCTGCGCATGATGCCGCTGTCCACCACGCCGATGGTCACGCCGGCACCGGTGTAGCCGGCATTGTGGGCGGCGTAGGTGTTGGTGATCGACAACTGCGCGTCCAGCGGCGGCGGCGGCGGCGCGGTCGAGGCGGGCGGCGGCGCCGCGGGGGTCGGCTTGACATTGCCACCACCCCCGCCACCGCCGCAGGCAGCCAGGCTCAGGGCCATGCCGACGGCAACCGCCAGTTGGCCACAACGCAGGCCGCGCGCGGCCGATTCCCCATGCGATTTCATGATCTCTCCCCTGCTCCCTGGACGAGCCCCGCCACCTCGAAGAGCCGCGACCGTGGCAACGCCTGTCGACACGGCATCCGGTGGATGCGCAGTGTGGCACAACGCCGCCCCGGCCAGCTGCGATTACAAGCCCCGCGCGCATGCCGCCAGCCGGTTTGCCGCACTGCGCCATCGGCTGCGATAATCGGATGGTTGCTTCCCCGGCGCCATGCGCCATTCGTGTTCTGCGGAGATCCCCATGTCGGACGTCAGCGTTGTCATCGCCGGTGCCAAGCGCACCGCCATCGGCTCCTTCCTCGGCCAGTTCACCGGCGTGCCCACGCCGACGCTGGGCGCCACCGCGATCCGCGCCGCGCTGGAACAGTCCGGCGTGGGCGCCGCCGACGTCGGCGAGGTGATCATGGGCTGCGTGCTGCCGGCCAATCTCGGCCAGGCGCCGGCCCGCCAGGCTTCGCTGGGAGCCGGCCTGCCGGCGGCCGCCGGCTGCACCACCATCAACAAGGTGTGCGGTTCGGGCATGAAGGCGATCATGCTGGGCCACGACCTGATCAAGGCCGGTTCCGCCTCTGTCGTGGTGGCCGGCGGCATGGAATCGATGACCAACGCGCCGCACATGGTGCAGGCCCGTACCGGCATCCGCTACGGCGACGGCAAGTTGGTCGACCACATGGCCTGGGACGGCCTCACCAACCCCTACGACGGCAAGGCGATGGGCGTGTTCGGCGAGCTGTGCGCCGACAAGTACCACTTCAGCCGCGAGGACCAGGATGCGTTTGCAACGGAATCGGTGAAGCGCGCCCTGGCGGCGCAGCAGTCCGGCGCCTTCGCCGGCGAGATCGTCCCGGTCACCGTGGCCGGCCGCAAGGGCGACGTGGTGGTGGACACCGACGAGCAGCCGGGCCGCTCCGACATCGCCAAGATCCCCTCGCTCAAGCCCGCCTTCCGCAAGGAGAACGGGACCATTACCGCGGCCAGTTCGTCCAGCATCTCCGATGGCGCCGCCGCCGTGGTGCTGCTGTCGGCCGACGACGCCAAGGCGCGCGGCCTCAAGCCGCTGGCCCGCATCGTGGCCCACGCCACCCACTCGCAGGAGCCGGAATGGTTCACCACCGCCCCGGTCGGCGCGATCCAGAAGGTGCTGGAGAAAACCGGCTGGAAAATCAGTGACGTCGACCTGTTCGAGGTCAATGAAGCATTTGCGGTGGTGGCGATGGCGCCGATCAAGGAACTCGGCATTCCGCATGACAAGCTCAACGTCAATGGCGGCGCCTGCGCCCTCGGCCACCCGATCGGCGCCAGCGGCGCCCGCCTGGTGGTGACCCTGCTCAATGCGCTGAAGACCCGCGGTCTCAAGCGCGGCATCGCCAGCCTGTGCATCGGCGGCGGTGAGGCCACGGCGATCGCGGTGGAATGCACCGATTGAATCACGCGGCCATGACGGCGGCGTTTCGATACTGACCCGCTGAAAGCGCGTTGAACCGGCTTGCAACGGAGTCTGAAGCCACCCTTCGAAAGTTATGGCGCAGAACGCGGGAAAGCGCTATTAATAAACGGCCATTCGGCATTCCACGGCAAAGGAGATCCACCATGAAGTTTACGCGTACCCTACTCGCCTCCGCGCTCGTCGCGCTGCTGGCGGCTTGCAGCAACGGCGCGCAGGATTCCGCGCAGAACGCCCAGCAGTCTGCTGACCAGGCTCAGCAGTCCGCCGACCAGGCGCAGAAGGCTGCCGAGCAGGCTGCCCCAGCCGCCACCGCTGCTGCCCCGGCTGCTGCCCCGGCCTCCACCGCCGCTGCCCCGGCTTCCACCGCCGCCGCTCCGGCCGAAGCCGGCACCTCCGCTGCCGACAAGATGAAGAGCGCTGCCGACAACGCCTCCGATGCCGCCAGCAAGGCTGCCGACGCCGCGAAGGACGCCGCTGGCGCCGCGAAGGACGCCGCCGGCAAGGCCAAGGATGCGATGAAGCACTGATCCACAGCTTCATGATTCGAAAAACGGCCGCCTTGTGCGGCCGTTTTTTTGATGGTGCCTGTGCGCTCCTCCATGAACACAAAAGTCAAACGGGCGACCTTCCTGGCCACACGGCTCCACCTCATACGTTCATCCATGAACGCAAAAGTCAAATGGGCGGCCATCCTGGCCGCACTCTTCAAAGGGGCCTCCTCTCCCCTGCTTTTTTGGCTGGGCGATTTCACCACACGACACAGCCGGTATCATCCGAGGTTTCATCTCGACGGCCGCCGCGCATGAGTGTAATCGTCTCGCAGATCGATCCCCGCTCTTCCGAGTTCCAGGCCAGCAGCGCACGCCTGCGCACGCTCACCGACGAGCTGCGCCGGGAACTCGCGCGTACCGCCGAGGGCGGCGGCGCCAAAGCCCGCGAAAAACACACCGCCCGCGGCAAGCTGCTGCCGCGCGAGCGCATTCGCGCCCTGCTCGACCCCGGCTCGCCCTTCCTCGAACTCTCGCCGCTGGCCGCGCACGGCATGTACGACGATGCCGCGCCGGCCGCCGGCATCATCACTGGCATCGGTCGCGTCAACGGCATCGAGGTGGTGGTGGTCGCCAACGACGCCACGGTGAAAGGCGGCACCTACTTCCCGATGACGGTGAAGAAGCATCTGCGTGCGCAGGAAGTGGCGCTGGAGAACCGCCTGCCCTGCATCTACCTGGTCGATTCCGGTGGCGCCTTCCTGCCCATGCAGGACGAGGTGTTCCCGGACAAGGAGCATTTCGGACGCATCTTCTACAACCAGGCGCGCATGTCGGGGCTGGGCATCCCGCAGATCGCGGTGGTGATGGGCTCCTGCACCGCCGGCGGCGCCTACGTGCCGGCGATGAGCGACGAGACCATCATCGTGCGCGAACAGGGCACCATCTTCCTGGGCGGCCCGCCGCTGGTGAAAGCCGCCACCGGCGAGGTGGTGGACGCCGAAACGCTGGGCGGCGCGGATGTCCACACGTCCATCTCCGGTGTGGCCGACCACTACGCCGAAAACGACGCGCACGCGCTCGCCATCGCCCGCGACATCGTGGCCTCGCTCAACCGTCGGAAGGCCATGCCGCTGGCGCTGGCCGAACCGGCGGAGCCGAAGTATCCCGCCGAGGAGCTGTACGGCGTGATCCCCGAGGACACCCGCCGCCCGTTCGACATCCGCGAGGTGATCGCGCGCATCGTCGACGGCTCGGCGTTCCATGAGTTCAAGGCCCGTTACGGCAAGACCCTGGTGTGCGGCTTCGCGCACATCCACGGCTACCCGGTGGGCATCGTCGCCAACAACGGCATCCTGTTCGCCGAGAGCGCACTCAAGGGAGCGCACTTCATCGAACTGTGCAACCAGCGCAACGTGCCGCTGGTGTTCCTGCAGAACATCACCGGCTTCATGGTAGGCAAGAAATACGAACAGGCCGGCATCGCGAAGGACGGCGCCAAGATGGTCACCGCGGTGGCCTGCTCGCACGTGCCGAAGTTCACCGTGGTGATCGGCGGCAGCTTCGGCGCCGGCAACTACGCGATGTGCGGCCGCGCCTACGGCGCGCGCTTCCTGTGGATGTGGCCAAACGCGCGCATCAGCGTGATGGGTGGCGAGCAGGCCGCGTCGGTGCTCGCCACGGTGAAGCGCGACGGCATCGAAGCCGCCGGCAAGAACTGGAGCGCGGAAGAGGAAGACGCCTTCAAGGCGCCGATCCGCGAACAGTACGAGCGCCAGGGCCATCCCTACTACGCCAGCGCGCGGCTGTGGGACGACGGCATCATCGACCCCGCCGACACCCGCCGCGTGCTGGGCCTGGCGATCTCCGCCTCGACGAATGCGCCGATCGAGCCACAGCGCTATGGTGTGTTCCGCATGTAGGAACTGGCAGACTGTCAGCTCACACAGGGGAAACATCACGGATGATCGTCGGCATCGATCTGGGCACCACTCATTCACTCGTCGGCTGCTACGACGCCGGCGGGCCGCGCCTATTCACCAATCCGCTCGGCGACCTGCTCACACCATCGGTGGTCGCCATGGACGAGCTGGACCATGTACTGGTCGGCCAGGCCGCCCGGGATCGCCTCGTCAGCCATCCGGAATCCAGCGTAGCCAACTTCAAGCGCTGGATGGGCAGCCCGCGCGAGACGCGGCTGGGCAAGCGCGTGTTCCGCCCCGAGGAACTTTCGGCGCTGGTGTTGCGCTCGCTGCTAGCCGATGCCGAAGCTGCGCTGGGCGAGAAGATCAGCGAGGCCGTCATCAGTGTTCCTGCCTATTTCTCCGACGCCCAGCGCAAGGCCACGCGCACTGCCGGGGAACTTGCTGGCATCCGCGTCGAGCGCCTCATCAATGAACCCACCGGCGCCGCACTCGCCTATGGGCTGCAGGAACGCCCCGACGGCTCGCGCTTCGTGGTGTTCGACCTGGGCGGCGGCACCTTCGACGTGTCGGTGCTGGAGATGTTCGAAGGTGTGGTCGAGGTGCATGCCAGCGCCGGCGACAACTTCCTTGGTGGCGAGGATTTCCTCGACGTGCTGGAAACCGCCTGCTTCGGCGACCTAGGCCTGAGCGCCGGCGGCTTGTCCAGTGCGCAGCACGGCCAACTGCGCCGCTGGCTGGAAGTAGCCAAGCGCGAGCTGAGCCAGCAGCAGGAAGTCCGTATTGCTGGGCGATTGGGCGAGCGCGCCCTCGATTGGCGCATCGATCAGGAGCGCTTTGCCAAGCTTGCCGAGCCATTGCTCCAACGCATGCGCACCCCGCTGGAACGCGCGATGCGCGACGCCCGTCTGCAGCCGGAGCAGATCGACGAGATCGTGCTGGTGGGTGGCGCCAGCCGCATGCCCATGGTCGCACGCATGGTGTCTCGCATGTTCGGCCGCCTGCCGCTGCGCCATGTCCACCCCGACGAGGCCGTCGCACTCGGCGCCTGCGTGGCGGCGGGCATGAAGGCGCGCGACCAGCGGCTCGACGAAGTGATCCTCACCGACGTCTGCCCCTACACGCTTGGAACCGAGGTGACACGCCGCGACGGCGACGGCCAGCTGCATCCCGGCTACTTCCACCCGATCATCCATCGCAACAGCACGGTGCCGACCAGCCGCGAGGAGTCGTTCTGGCCGGCACAGCCACAGCAGAAGGTTCTGCAGCTCAACGTGTACCAGGGTGAAAACCCGATGGTGGCGAACAACATCAAGCTCGGTGAGCTGGAAGTGAGTGTCGATCCGCGCCTGCCGATCGAGGAAAACGAGGTGAAGCTGCGTTTTACTTACGACATCAACGGCGTGCTGCAGGTGGAAGCCACCGTCCAGGCCAGCGGCAAGCAGCACGAGCTGCTGCTGCAACACAACCCGGGCGTGTCGCTCGACTCCGGACAGATCCGCCAGCGATTGGCCGAACTGGCCGAACTGAAGATCCACCCCCGCGACAAGCAGGAGAACATCGCCCTGCTTGCCCGCGCCGAGCGCCTGTACGAGGAGCGCCTGCATGCGCGCGATCAGTTGCAGGCGTGGATCGCCAGTTTCCGCGCCGTCGTCGAAACACAGGACGACCATCTGATACGCGAGCACCGGCGCGAGCTCGGCCGCGCGTTGGACGCACTGGAACAGTCCTGATGTCGCCGTTCGAGCAGCTCGGCCTGCCTGCAGACGCCGACGAGCGCATGGTCAAGCGCGCTTACGCGCAACGCTTGCGCGACACCCGCCCCGACGCCGATCCGGAAGGTTTCCAGCGCCTGCACGAAATCTATCAGGCCGCACTGACGCAATGCCGGCGCGGCATGGTGGTCACGGGGATCCAGCGCAAGCCGGAACGGAAACCGGTGGCATCGGCTGACGACGTTTCTTTCGCCACGGCGAATGCGCAGCAGGAAACGGCCGCCTTCCGGTTCGAGGACTTCTCGGCGGAAGCTCTGGCCCTTGCGGCCAGCGGCGATGCGGCACAGCTCAAGACCTGGCTGGAAGAGCAACCCGCCCTATGGTCGCTGCGCATGAAGACGCGTGTGGGCCATGAGCTGTTCGCGCAGCTCCAGCGAGACACGCCTCCGGCATCGCCGGCCTGCATCGAAGTGCTGCTCGCATTCTTCGACATGAACCAGGCAGGCGCGGGCCACGATGCATTGCGCCAGCAACGACTGTTGCGGCGCATGCAACTGGCCTGGGAGCTGCAACCGGCGCACAGTGCTGCGCTGGCCGAACGCATGGAGATGCGACTGCACAGTGAACTTTGTGAACTGGAACGCAACCTGGACAGATTGGCGCGTTCACTTCATTGGAGATTGGTAGCGCGGATCGGGCTGGAGCCCTATGAAGCCTCCTCCTACACGCAGTTCATCCAGAAATTGAGCATGAACCACCCGGAGGACCTGCCTGAAACCTGCGATCGGAACCAGATCCGCTTCTGGCTGGAAGCCGCCGCGCAAGGCCGCGTGAACAAGGCACGACTGCGGCTCGGGGCCATCCGCTGCACCGCCGTACTGCTCGCGGGAGTGCTGCTTGGCCTGCTGTCCGGCGCGCTAATGCGCCTGGCAGCCGCCCCTTTCAACTGGACAACGTTCTGGGTGTGCATCGCCCTGCCCGCCGTGCCCTGCGCATTGTGGGGCCTGGCCATGCTCGCACTGCCGCTGGACAGCTGGCATACGACGCCGGAATACCAGCCGGTCCGCTGGCCCTGGCTCAACCTGCTGCTGGTGCCGCTGCTCTGCGCAACCGCACTAGCATTCGGCGAGGCGAATGCCTACATCGCCGCGTTTGTGTCTGCGCTCGCTGCACTGTGGCTGGCATTCCGGAGGTTGCGTCGCCGCAACACCACGCCCTGGCGCTTCAGTCCGCGGCTGATATGGTTTGGCCTGTGGGGCCTCTTCATGCTGGCCAAGTCGATGATAAAAGACACCGATTCAACCTACGCCGATATCACCTACCCCGCATTGGTCGCCGCAACGGCGATGCTGATCTGGGGTACGGATATCTGGCGCCAACGGCATGGCCTGCGGGTACGCAATGGGATGTCGGGCTGACTTCGACGCAGCCGCAACGGACTCCCGCCGAAACGGGAAAACCGGGCTCAATGCCCGCGCGGGCGGAAATGCAGCGGCATCGGCTCCACCGCCATGCGTGCCTGGCCGGAAGCATCGGGGCCACGCGGTGCACCCGGTGCTGGTACCGCGGCGGCCGGCTTCTTCGGCCCGCAGGCGCCGCAGGTGGAACAGCCGTCGGCGCAGTTGCCGGTAGCCCGCTTCGGTTGCAGGCGACGACCGAGCGCCTTCGAGAGACGCGAGTCGCGTCGCGACAGGCGGATCGAAGCCGCGGCAAGCCAGCGGTTGCTGAACTGCGGTGCGAGCTTGCGGACCAGCATCAGCACGCTGGCCGCCACGATCAGGCCGAGCACGATGTACTGGATCAGCAGCCCAGTGCTCATGTCAGTGCGCTCGCGATCTGGTAGGTGAGCAGGGACGCCGCATAGGCCATCACGAACATGTAGCCGAACGAGATCGCCACGTTGCGCCACGATGCGGTTTCGCGCTTGATGATCGCCAGCGTGGACATGCACTGCGGCGCATAGGCGAACCACACCAGCAGCGAAAGCGCGCTCGGCAGCGAGATCTGGCTCGCCAGTGCATGCGCCAGCCCGTCACCGGCCACGTCGCCGCCTACCATGTAGACGGTCGCCAGCGCCGCCACCGCGGTTTCGCGCGCGGCGAACGCCGGGATCAGGGCCAGGCTCATCTGCCAGTTGAAACCGATGGGCCCGAAGACATGCGCAAGCCCGCGGCCGATGTAACCGGCGAAGCTGTAGTCGATCGCCGGCAGCGTGGCGCCTGCCGGCGGCGCCGGGAAGCTGGAGATGAACCACATCAGCACGGTCAGCGCGAGGATCACGCCGGTGAGGCGTTTCAGGAAGATCGCGCCACGCTCGTACAGACCGATCGTCACATCGCGCAGCTTGGGCAGCCGGTACGCGGGCAGCTCCATCAGCAGCGCGTGTTCACTGCGGTCACGGTGCAGGTGCTTCATCACCCAGGCCACCGCCATCGCACCGAGAATGCCTGCGAGGTACAGCGCGAACAGCACCAGTCCCTGCAGGTTGAACACGTCGAACACGCGATGCGCGGGGATGAACGCGGCGATCAGCAGCGCGTACACCGGCAGCCGCGCCGAGCAGGTCATCAGCGGCGCCACCAGGATGGTGGCGAGGCGGTCGCGCGGATCCTGGATGCTGCGCGTGCCCATGATGCCGGGGATCGCGCAGGCAAAGCTGGACAGCAGCGGGATGAACGAGCGCCCGGTCAGCCCCACCGACAACATGAGCCGGTCCAGCATGAACGCCGCGCGCGGCAGGTAGCCGGATTCCTCCAGCATCAGGATGAAGAAGAACAGCACCAGGATCACCGGCAGGAAACCGAGCACCGTGCCCAGCCCACCGAAGATGCCGTCGACCACCAGGCTCTGCAGCGGCCCCGCCGGCATCAGCGCGGCGACGTGCCCGCCCAGCCAGCCGAAACCGTCGCCGATCAGGTCGCTCATCGGCTTGCCGGCGGCATACACCGCCTGGAACACCAGGAACATCACCACCGCGAGGATGGCGAGGCCGAACACCGGATGCAGCGCCCAGCGGTCCAGTGCGTCGTCCAGCTTCGCGGTCGCGCGCGGCATGCTCACGGTGGCGACGAGCAGTTCGCGCACCTGCGAGTGCAGATCGGCGCGGCTGGCCGCATCGTCGGCCTGGGCCGGCGCAGGCAGCGGCAACTCGCCGTCCACCCGCTCCACCAGCGCCTTCGCTCCGCCGCGCTTCACCGCGACGGTTTCCACCACCGGCAAGCCCAGCCGGCGCGACAGCTCCGCCACGTCGATCACGATGCCGCGCCGACGCGCCGCATCCATCATGTTCAACGCCAGCACCACCGGCCGGCCCAGCCGGCGCACCTCCAGCAGAAAGCGCAGGTGCAGGCGAAGGTTGGTGGCGTCGGCCACGCAGACGATCAGGTCCGGCGGCGTCTCGCCGGGGTAGTTGCCTTCCAGCACGTCACGGGTGATCTGCTCGTCGGGGCTGACCGCATCGAAGCTGTAGGCGCCGGGCAGGTCGAGGATCTGCAGCATGCGCCCGGAGGGCGCCACGAAGCGCCCTTCCTTGCGCTCGATGGTGACGCCGGCGTAGTTCGCGACCTTCTGCCGGCCGCCGGTGAGCAAGTTGAACAGTGCGGTCTTGCCGCAGTTCGGGTTGCCCACCAGGGCGATGCGCAGCGCATCGGCGCTCATGCCGCCACCTCGGTGCGCACGCTGACCCGGGCCGCCTCGGCGCGGCGCAGGGCGAACCGGGTGTAGCCGATCTGGATCAGCAGCGGATCGCCGCCCATCGGCGCCACCGCCGCGACCCGCACCGCCTCGCCGTCGACGAAGCCGAGGTCGCGCAGACGCTGCGCGATCGGGTCGTCCGCATGGGCATCGTCCACGCGATCCACCACGGCGAGGGCACCCTTCGGCAAGTCGGACAAGCGCACGATCGGCTCGGTCACAAATAAGAATGGTTCGCATTGTAACCACATTTCGCATTTGTTGCAGGGCCGCCCGGACCGTATCGCACAACGATTTAAGATGGCGGGATTCCCACGCAGGATCCGGCCATGTCCAGCCCCGTACAGACCACCGACCACGCCGGCGTGCGCACGCTGGCGATGCACCGCCCCGAGGTGCACAACGCCTTCGACGACGCGCTGATCGCCGAGCTCACCGCCGCCGTCGAAGCTGCCGGCCGTGACCCGGGCGTGCGTGCCGTCGTGCTCACCGGCAGCGGCGCCAGCTTTTCCGCGGGCGCGGACCTCAACTGGATGCGCGGCATGGCGAAGGCCAGCGAGCAGGAGAACCGCGAGGACTCGCTGCGCCTGGCGCGGCTGATGCGTAGCCTGCAGTTCTGCCCCAAGCCCACCCTCGCCCGCATCAACGGCGCGGCCTACGGCGGCGGCGTGGGCCTGGTCGCCTGCTGCGACATCGCGGTCGCCGCGGACGGCGCGAAGTTCGGCCTCACCGAGGTGAAGCTGGGCCTGGTGCCCGCGGTGATCTCGCCCTACGTGATCGCCGCGATCGGCCTGCGCCAGGCGCGCAGGCTGTTCCTCACCGGCGAAGTGTTCGACGCCGCCGAGGCGCAACGCATCGGCCTGCTGCATCAGGTCGTCGCGCCCGCGGCGCTGGACAATGCCGTGGCCTCCGCGCTCAAGCTGCTTGCCAAGGCCGGACCCGAAGCACAGCGCGAGGCCAAGCAGCTGGCCTTCCGCATGGGCGGCCTCGACGAGCATGCCGCCGAGCGCACCGACCGCCACAACGCCGAACTGATCGCCCGACTGCGTGTGTCGCCGGAAGGCCAGGAAGGGCTCAGCGCCTTTCTCGACAAGCGCGCGCCGGCTTGGACCATGCCCTGACGATCACCTGGACAAACCGCGCCTTTGCTGCGCTGCGCATCGGCGCAATAGCGCGCATCTGCTAATTTTCCGGGGCTTTGCACCGCCCCGGCCAAGGAACCCGCATGTTCGAACGCGTACTGATCGCCAACCGCGGCGAGATCGCCTGCCGCGTCATACGCACCTGCCGCCGTCTCGGCATCCGCAGCATCGCGGTGTATTCCGAGGCTGATCGCGACGCGCAGCACGTACGCCTCGCCGACGAGGCCTGGCCGATCGGCGGCCCACGCCCGGGGGAATCCTACCTGCGCATCGACGCCATCCTCGACGCCGCGAAGAAGAGCGGTGCGCAGGCGATCCACCCAGGCTACGGTTTCCTCTCCGAGAACACCGCGTTCTCGCGCGCCTGCAAGGAAGCCGGCATCGTGTTCATCGGGCCGGATCCCGGGAGCATCGAGGCGATGGGCTCGAAGGCCGCGGCCAAGCAACTGATGGCGAAGCACGACGTGCCGCTGGTGCCCGGCTATGACGGCGACAATCAGGACAACGCCTTCCTCGCCGAGCAGGCGCGCCGGATCGGCTACCCGCTGATCATCAAGCCCTCGGCGGGCGGCGGCGGCAAGGGCATGCAGATCGTGCGCTCGGACGCCGGGTTTCCCGAGGCGCTGGCCACCGCGCAGCGCGTGGCACAGTCCGCGTTCGGCGATGCCAGCATGCTGCTGGAGCGCTACATCGAGCAGCCGCGCCACATCGAGTTCCAGGTGTTCGGCGACCGCCACGGCAACATCATCCACCTGGGCGAACGCGAGTGCTCGGCACAGCGCCGCTACCAGAAGGTGCTGGAAGAAACGCCCTCACCTTTCCTCACGTCGGAAAAGCGCGCCGCGATGGGCGCCGCCGCTGTCGCCGCCGCACGGGCGGTGAACTACGTGGGCGCCGGCACGGTGGAATTCATCGTGGGTCCCGCGGGCGATTTCCATTTCATGGAGATGAATACGCGCCTGCAGGTCGAGCATCCGGTCACCGAACTCACCCACGGCGTGGACCTGGTGGAGTGGCAGTTGCGCGTCGCGAATGGCGAACCGCTGCCGCTCGCGCAGGAACAAGTGGCCTCGCACGGCCACGCGATCGAGGTGCGCCTGTACGCGGAGGATCCCGAGCAGAACTTCCTGCCCGGTTCCGGCAGGCTGCAGGCGTTGCGCCTGCCTGCACCCTCGCGCCACGTACGTCTGGACGGCGGCGTGATCGAAGGCGACACGGTGACGATCTTCTACGATCCGATGATCGCCAAGCTGATCGTGTGGGACACGGATCGTCCGCAGGCGCTGGAGCGCCTGCGCCAGGCGCTGGCCGGGTGCGAGATCGAGGGTCCGAAATCCAACATCGCCTTCCTCGAACGGCTGGCGCGACATCCAGCCATCGTCGAGGCACGCATCGATACCGGCTACCTCGACCGCCACCTCGACGAGTTCGTCGCTGGCCACAGCGAACCCGACGCGCGCACGCTGTTCGCCGCCGCCACCGCCGCGCTGCTGCACGACGAAGGGCATGTCACGGCGAATCCGGCCGACCCGCATTCACCCTGGGCCAGCGCCGATGCCTGGCGCGTGGGCCATGCCGGCAAGCGCGTCGTCGCGTTCACGCGCGGCGAGGCGCGTTTCGAGATCGAGGCCCACGGCCATGCCGGCGACTATCGCCTGCGCCACGGTGACGTCGCCTGCGAAGTGCATGGTGCGCGGCTGGGCGAAGACTCGCTCAGCGCCCGCTACGACGGCGAAGCCGAGCGCCACGAGTTGCGCACCGACGCCCGCCGCGTGCTGCTGCACGACGACGCCGGCTGCCGCTGGCGCCTCGACCGCGCCGCCGCCTACGCCTGGGCATCGAAGAACGCCGCCGGCGGCAACCAGGTCATCGCCCCCATGCCCGGCCGCATCGTGCTGGTGAAGGCACAATCCGGCGACAGCGTCGAGGAAGGCCAGGAACTGCTGGTGATGGAAGCGATGAAGATGGAACTGGCCTTGAAGGCGCCGCGGGCCGGCACCATCGAAAGCGTATCGGCCGCACAAGGCGATTTCGTCGAGGCTGATGCTGTGCTGGTGCGCTTCGCCAGCTGATCGCCGACCGAGGAGATTCGCCGTGGCCGAACTGTTCTACCGCGATCCCTACCTGCGCAGCTGCGAGACGCGGGTGCTGCGCCACGACGAAGCCGGCCTGCTGCTGGCCGACACCGTCTGCTATCCCGTCGGCGGCGGCCAGCCGGGTGACACCGGCACGCTGCGCCTGACCGATGGTCGCGCCTGGTCCGTCATCGACACCCGCCGCGACCGCGAGACGCGCGAGATCCTGCACCAGCTGCCGGTCGACGCGCCGCGGCTGGCGCCGGGCACGGCCGTCACGCTGACGCTGGACTGGGAACGCCGCCACCGTCATATGCGCATGCACACCGGCCTGCACCTGCTCGGCTCGCTGATCAAGGCCGGCGTCACCGGCGGCAACCTCACCGACCATGGCGGCCGGCTGGACTTCGACCTCGGCGGCCTCGACATCAAGCTCGATGCGGACGAACTCACCGCGGGCCTGCAGCGCCTGGTCGCCAGCGACGCACCGCTGCGCATCAGCCACATCAGCGGCGCCGAACTGGCCGCGCAGCCGGAACTGATCCGCACCATGTCGGTCACCCCGCCGCTGCACCTGCCGCAGATCCGCCTCGTCGAGATCGAGGGCGTGGACCTGCAGCCCTGCGGCGGCACCCATGTGGCGCGCACCGGCGAGATCGGCGCGCTGCGCGTGAGCAGGATCGAGAACAAGGGCAGCCACAACAAGCGCGTGGCCGTGACTTTCGCGAATTGAGCCAGACCATGAATACAGACAAGCACGTACGCATCGTCGAAGTCGGCGCCCGCGACGGCCTGCAGAACGAGAAGACCCTGCTACCGGCCGAGGTGAAGATCGCGCTGATCGACCGGCTCTCCGCCACCGGCCTGAGGACCATCGAAGCCACCAGCTTCGTGAGCCCCAAGTGGGTGCCCCAGCTCGCCGACGCGGCCGAGGTGTACGCCGGCATCCGCAAGGTGCCGGGTGTGAGCTACCCGGTGCTGGTGCCGAACCTGCAGGGTTACGAGCGTGCCCGCGAAGTGGATGCCACCGAGATCGCGGTATTCACTGCCGCCAGCGAGGCGTTCAACCGCAAGAACGTCAATGCCTCCATCGACGAATCCATCGAGCGCTTCGTGCCCGTGCTGGAGCGCGCGAAAGTTGATGACGTGGCGGTGCGCGGCTACGTCTCCACCGTGCTCGGCTGCCCCTACCAGGGCGAGGTGCCGGTGCGCGACGTGGTACGCGTGGCGCAACGCCTGCACGAGTTGGGCTGCCACGAGATCTCGCTGGGCGACACCATCGGCGTGGGCACGCCGGCGAAGGCACGCGCGATGCTGCACGCGGTGGCGCAGGAGGTGCCGATGAGCGCGCTCGCCGTGCATTTCCACGACACCTACGGCCAGGCGCTGGCGAACATCCTCGCCTGCCTGGAGGAAGGCGTGCGCGTGGTCGACAGCGCGGTCTCCGGCACCGGCGGCTGCCCGTATGCCAAGGGCGCCACCGGCAACGTGGCCAGCGAGGACGTGGCCTACATGCTGCACGGCATGGGCATGGAAACCGGTGTGGACCTCGACCTGCTGGTCGCCACCGGCGCCTGGCTGTCCGCGCAGCTGCACAAGGACACCGCCAGCCGCGTCACCAAGGCGCGCACGGCTGCCGGCTGAGCCGGTCGCCCGTGGCTCCCGTCCGACTCGTTATGATCGAAGCCTTGATCGACGAGGGGACGAGACGATGCGTGCAAGCCCGATGATCCGGTGGACGGCGGCACTCCTGCTGCTCCTGCTGTGCTCCATGGCCACCGCCGCGACGACGCCGAAAGGCGACTGGCTGCTGCTGCCCGACCGCGTGTGGACCGCCGACGGCGACGCCGCGCATGCCGGCTGGGCCGTGCTGGTGCACGACGGCGCGATCGCCGCGGTCGGCCCGCGTACGAGCATCCAGGCGCCCGCCGACGTGCAACGCGTCGAGCTACCCGGCGCCACGCTCATGCCCGGCCTGACCGACCTGCATTCGCACCTGTTCCTGCATCCGTACAACGAGACACTGTGGAACGACCAGGTGCTCACCGAGCCGCTGCCCTACCGCACGCTGGAAGCCGCCGCGCACGCCAAGGCCACGCTGCTCGCCGGCTTCACGGCGCTGCGTGACCTGGGCACCGAGGGCGCCGGCTTCGCCGACGTGTCGATCAAGCAG
>DATEKS010000039.1:0-40142 GCA_035277325.1 Rhodanobacter sp. | reverse complement strand
GCCGCCGAGTGGGCGCCCGCACGGCAAGCCCTGCTGCGCCGCATCCTGCTGTGGCGCGACCGCAGCGCACGCGCGCTGGACCGCCCGCGTCCCTGGCTGATCGACGACGCGCTGGCGCTGAGCCTGGCCCAGCAGCCGCCTGCCAGCCTCGCCGAACTGGAGCAGCGTGGCCGCGGCCAGCGCGCCCTGCGTTCGGCACAACGCGGCGAACTGTTCGCACTGCTGCGCGACCCGGTGGAGGCGGAGGAGATTGCCGCCACCACGCCCATCCCGGCCCATCCGCAGGGCGCGGCCAAGCAGGCATTGAACGCGATGAAGACCCTGGTCGACACGCGCGCCGCCGAGCTGGACCTGCCGCCCGGCCTGCTCTGCCCGCGCAAGGTGCTGGAGGAATACGTGGTCACCCGCGAGTGGCCGGATTTCCTCGACGGCTGGCGCCGCGAAGTGCTGCACGAACGCCTGCCCGCCCTGCTGCCCGGCTGAGGCCGGCATCCGTAGGAACCGCCGCGGGGTCTTGGCGCGACCGCCAGCCACTGCTAAGATGCACGACTCGCGTGGGGCGGTAGCTCAGCTGGGAGAGCGTCGCGTTCGCAATGCGAAGGTCGGGAGTTCGATCCTCCTCCGCTCCACCAATCCATCCAGACGAAAAGCCCCGGAAACCTCAGGTCTCCGGGGCTTTTCGTTTCGGTGTCCGATACAGACTACGCGGGCGTCGCGGCGAAGATCCGCGCGACGTCCTCCGCATCGAGCGCGCGCCACATCCCCGGCGCGAGTTCCCCCAAGGTGAGCGCGCCGATCGCGATGCGCTCTAGGGTTTCCACACGGTTGCCGGTGGCGGCGAACATGCGGCGCACCTGGTGGTAGCGGCCCTCGTGCAGGGTCAGCCGCGCGTGGCGCGGGCCGAGCACGTCCAGCGTCGCGGGGGCGAGCGGCGTGGTTTCCGACTCCAGCATCAGTGTGCCGCTGGCGAACAGCGCGGCCTCGTCGCCACGCAGGTCTTCGGCCAAGGTGGCCTCGTAGACCTTGGCCACGTCGGCCTTGGGCGAGATGATCCGGTGCAGCAGCGCGCCGTCGTCGGTGAGCAGCAGCAGGCCGGAGGTGTCGCGATCAAGGCGGCCCACGGTGGACAACGCGGGTTCGCGGATGCGGTAGCGCGGCGGCAGCAGGTCGTAGACCACGCGGCCTGGATCCTTGCGCGAACAGGTGACACCCAGCGGCTTGTGCAGCATCAGCACCAGGCCGGGTGGCGGATCGAGCGGCTCGCCGTCGATGCGGATTTGCGCGGGTTCCACCTTGTCGTCGGCGTACAGCACCTCGCCATCGGCGTCGGTGATACGGCCCTCGCGGAACATCCAGGCCACGTCCTTGCGGCTGCCGTAGCCGAGGTTGGCGATCAGCTTCACCAGTTTCATGCGCGCACTCCGCGGGCCTCGATCACCTTGAAGCCGTCCTGCAGCGCAAGCTGGCGCACCTCGGCGAAGCGCGCGGCGAGCAGCGACTCGTACGGCAGGTGGCGGTTCGCCACGATCAGCAGGCGCCCCCGTGCCTCCAGCGCGGCGGCGGCGCTGGCGATGAAGGCGCGCCCCAGTTCCGGCAGGTCGGCACGGCCGAGGTGGAACGGCGGGTTGCTGACGATGGCGTCGTAGCGCCGCGGCAGGCCGCGGGTGACGTCGTGCCAGTGCACATCAATGGAAAGGTCACGGCCCGCCATGTGCAGCGCGTTGGCAACGTTGCGGCGCGCCGGTTCCAGCGCGCGCGCCTCCGCCTCGTACAGGTCCAGCGCCGTCATGCCAGGGCAGCGCGCGATCAGCTGCGCGGCGAGGTAGCCATAGCCCGCGCCGAGGTCGGCCACGCGGCCGGCCAGGTCGGCAGGCAGATGCGCCGCAAGCAAGGCGGAGGCGCGGTCGACGCGGTCCCAGGCGAACAGGCCGGGGCGGCTCCACCAGCCATCGGCGGTTTTGCGCGGGGCATCCAGCGCGCGCCATGCGTCCTGCAGGGCGCGGTCGATGGCGTCCGGCTGTGGCGTGGCCCAGAACACCCGGCAGTGATGCTTGGACAGGCTGCCCACTGCTCCGGCGAGCTGCTTCAGGTCGGTCTCGCCGGACTTCGCACCTTCGGCGTTCGGCATGCTCGCCACCAGCGTGCCGCCCGGCGCAAGGTGATCCAGCGCCCGGGCGAACAGCGCGCGCGCCTCATCGCGCTGGCGCGGCGGCAGCAGCAGCACGAGCTGGAAGGTTTCGCCTTCGACCGGCTCGCCCACGCGCAAGCCGCAGCGCGCCAGTTCGTCGGCGAACGGCAGGAAGCTCTGTTCGCACAGCCAGCCGGATTGCGCCAGTTCGCGCAGGCGCACGCCGGCGCGGGCGCGCAGGAACAGCACGCGGCCACCGGCCGACAGCGGCAGCACCGCCGCGTCGAAAGGCACGAACAACGCAGCCAGCGCCGCTTCGGGCTCGGGCGCGGAAAAACCGCCAGCACTCACATCAGGTCCGGGTCGAGGAAATCACCGCACCATTGTACGTGGCGGCTGCGTCGCTCAGGCAGCGCCGTGCTGGCTCACCGCATCCATCACGCGCGCCGAATACACCAGCGCGGCGCCGGCGTTCATCGCCACGGCCACACCCAGCGCCTCGGCGATTTCCTCGCGTGTGGCACCGTGTTTCAACGCCTCGCCGGTGTGCACGGTGATGCAGCCATCGCAGCGCGTGGTGACCGCCACGGCAAGCGAGATCAGCTCGCGCGTCTTGGCGTCCAGGTGGTTGGTCTTGCTGCCGGCGGCACTGAGGGTCTGGTAGCCACGCAGCGTGTCGGGGCTGAGCTTGCCGACCTCGCCGATGCGACCGAGCAATTCCTTGCGGTATTCCAGCCAGTCGAGCATGTGGGCATCTCCCGAGCGAGGGTTCGGAAGTGTCGCGCGGGGCTCGTCAATGCGCCGTGTTGCCGCCTGTCGTGCCGGCCGGGATCTCGTCGATCATCTGTGCCGCCAGCGGCTGGTAGCCGCCCTCGAAATGGTGGTCGCCGTTCTTGGCGTGCACGGTCACCCACGCGGGCAGGCCGGGGTCGGTGCACAAGGCGTCGTCGGCGTCGTCCTTGCCGTAGTAGCAGACCACCGGGAACTGGTCCTTGAGCGCCTGCACCGGCGGCAGCGCGTCGTAGTGCGGCACCTTGTTGAACTTCTCCAGCACGGTTTTCACGAAGGCCTTGAAGCGCCCCTGCGTGACCATGTAGCCCTCGAACTGGATCTCGAAGCTGGTGTCGCGGCTGGGCGAGAGCAGCACCAGCTGGGTGATGCGCGCGCGGTTCGCCGGGCTCAGCTTGTCGATGAGGGTGGGCAGCACGTCGGCGCCGAACGAGAAGCCCACCAGCCACACGCGGCGCTTGTGCCACTGGTCCAGGTATTTCGTCATCAGCGCGTCGAGCTCCGCGGCCGCCACGTCGGGCGAGCGGTCACGCCAGAAATACTTGAACACGTTGATGCCCAGCACCGGGATGCCACGCGCCACGAAGGCGCTGCCGAGCTGCTTGTCGAGGTCGGCCCAGCCGCCGTCGCCGGAGTACAGGATGGTGAGCACGTCGTCCTTGCCCGCCGGCGCCTGCACGCCGGCCGCGGGCGCGAGCACGATGGTGGACTGCTCCAGGCTGGGCTTGGAGAACGGCGTCCAGACCAGGGCCAGTCCAAGCACGCACACACCGATTCCAGCCCACATGATCCGCTTTCCTCTCTTCGACCAGCTCATCGACGCACGACTCCGGTGAGGCCACCGGAGATCAGGCTGGCCACGTTGGCTAGGATCATCGGCAGCGCGATGCCGCCGGGCACGGCCATGTAGCGCGGCTCCCACTCGGGGTCGAACTTGTCCTTGTAGCGCTGCAGGCCCTGGAAATTGTAGAAGCGTTCGCCGCGGCCGAACACCAGCGCCCCGAAGCGGTTCCACAGCGGCGCCTGGCGCCGGCTGGTGAGGCCGGCCAGCGGCGCCATGCCCAGGTTGAACCAGCGGTAGCCCTCCCGCTTCGCCCACTGCATCAGCTCGACGAACAGGAAATCCATGATGCCGGAAGGGCCCTCGGGCACGAAGCGCATCAGGTCCAGCGAGGCCTCTTCCTTCGTGTCGGTGAGGAACAGGTTGGCAAAGGCCACCAGCTGCTCGCCCTGCCACACCAGCGCCATCGGCGTGCGCACCAGGTAGCGCGGATCGAACGCGCCCAGCGAGAAGCGCTTCTCGCGCGCGTGCTTGTCGGCCAGCCAGGCATCGGAGATCTTCTTCAGCCGCGGCAGCAGGGGCGCCACCGCGTCCGCCGGCACGATCTCCAGCCGCAGGCCGTCGCGGCTGAGCCTGTTGATCGTGCCGCGCAAGGTCTTCTTCGACTTGCCGTCGAGGTTGAAGTCCTCCAACCGCACGCGCGCTTCCTCGCCGATCTTCAGCAGGTTCATGCCCACTTCGAGGTACATGTCGAGGTCGGCCGGGCTCACCTGGTAGAACACCGGCCAGCCGCCCGCGCGTTCGCACTGCTCCATGAAGCTCCACACCAGCTCGCGCCGCGCATCCTCGTCCTCGCCCACCGGGTCGCCCATGGTGACCCAGCTGCGGCCCTCGGTGTCGTACATCAGGAAGGCCTTGCCCTCCTCGTCGAACAGCAGGTGCTTGTCGCCCATCAGCGCAAGGTGCGCCTGCGCAGAATGGAAGTGGCGGATCAGCGGCAGCGCCCGCTGCAGTTCCGCCTCGGTGGGTGGCGTGCGGCGCAGGCGCTGCGGCTTGATCAGGGCAGCCAACGCGAACAGCAGGCCTGCCGCCGCCGCCGCCACCAGCGCGCGCAGCGCGCGGGGCGCGCCGCCCTGGTGGAAGCTGAACTCCCACCACAGGGTGCTGCTGTACTCGACGTGCTTGTAGCTGAACATCACCAGCCAGGTGGCGCAGCCGAACACCGCGAGGATCGCCACGATCCAGCCCACCGAGAAGTTCGTGCTGAACAGCGAGGCGCGCCGGTAGAACAGCTTGTGCGCCGGCGCCAGCGCCAGCGCCAGCAAGGCCAGCAGGCTCGCCTCCTCGTAGTCGATGCCCTTGAGCAGCGACAGCACCGCGCCAGCCACCAGCAGCACCAGGGTCAGCCAGTAGGCCGCGTCCAGCCGCCGCTGCAGACCGCGGGCGAGGATCAGCAGCAGCATGCCGATCACGCTGGCCAGCAGGTGCGAGACTTCCAGCACCGACAGCGGCAGCACGTCGCGCAGGATCGCCATGCGCTCCGGCAACGCCCGCGTGGCGCCGGAGAACAGCAGCACCGCGCCGGACACCAGGGTCAGGCCGGCGAAGAACGAGGGCAACAGACTGTTGAACCATGGCGACCACAGCGACTGCCGGCGCAGGCCGCGCGCCTCGCGCTGCAGCACCAGCATGGTCGCCGCGCACAGCGGCATCAGGTAGTAGACGATGCGGAACATCGCCAGCGCGCCGAGGATGGGCGCGGCCAGGTGCTTGTCGTCGGTGGCGTGGAAGCCGGCCAGCATCACCGTCTCGAACACGCCCAGCCCGCCCGGCACGTGGCTGACCAGGCCCACGATCTGCGCGATCACGAAGATCGCCAGGAAATGCCCGAAGCCGGCATGCAGGCTGTCCGGCATCAGCACGTACATCACCGCTGCGGCCAGCCACCAGTCCAGCGCGCCCACCAGCACCTGACGCAACGCGGAGGCCGGCCGCGGCAGCAGCACGCGCCAGCGCCACAACGTGATCGGCTTGCGGACGAAGCCGCCCAGCACCCAGGCCAGCGGGATCGCGGTCAGCACGATGGCCAGGGTGATGCGCCAGTCGCTCAGCGGCAGGCCCGAGGGCAAGGGCACGATCAGCAGGGTCACGCCGGTCAGCGCCAGCAGGCCCAGCCAGAAGCTCAGCGTGCAGTACAGCACCAGCTTCGCGATCTCGGCTGTGGACAGGCCGTTCTGCAGGTAGAAGCGGTAGCGGATCGAGCCCGACACCAGGAACGACATGCCCACCGCGTTGCTGAAGGCGTAGCTGATGAAGGAGATCAGGGTGACCCGCCGCCACGGCAGCTTCCTGCCGATGGCCTGCAGGCCGAAGCGGTCATACAGCGACATCACGCCGAAACCCAGCATGGTCAGCACGATCGCCAGCAGCAGGCGCTCGCGCGACACGCCGGCCACGTATTCGCGGATCTCGTGGTAGGTGACGTGGCGCGCCAACAGGTGCAGCGCCCACAGCGCCAGCACCAGCATGCCCACCGACAGCAGCGGCCCGGCAACCCGGCGCAACAGCACCGCCCGCTGGCTGGGCGGATTCAGGACTTCATCCGTGCGTGGCACCTGCTCGACTTTTTCCTGCTCCACGCGACGCTCGTTTTCCCTGGGAGGTACCTGGCAGGCTGCCGGGAGACAGCCTGGTGATTCGATCCATGGCGACCCGTCAGCCGGCGAACCGCGCGTGTGATCGACCGGCGGGGCCGGGGCCGGACACGCGCCGGCCCCGCTAGTTTAGAGCAGGCTCTGTTGCAGGCGGTGAACAGCGCGCGGTCAGCGCGCGGACGTGCCCTGCCCCATGCGTGCGATCCAGCGGTACATCACCACCACGCTGGCCGCGAACACGATGCCGCCGATCCAGATCGCCGCCGTGTCGAAACCCGTCCCCACCAGCGCCAGCGGCATGGGCTTGCCGGTGAAGGCCACCAGCGCCGCCACCAGCACGCCGAGCAGGCTCTCGCCCACGATCAGGCCGGAAGCCAGCAGCACGCCGAGTTGCTTGGTCGGCTCCGGCTTCGGGCCGCGCTCGGCGCGCTTGTCGAACCAGGCGCCGACCACCGCACCGACCACCACCATCAGCGTGGTCGAGGTCGGCAGGTACATGCCCAGGCCCACGGCGAGCGGCGGCAGGCGCACCGACTTGGTGGTGCTGGCCAGCACCGCGTCCAGCACGATCAGCGCCACGCCGATGGCGGCGCCCAGGCCGATCAGGCTCCAGTCGATGTTGTTCTGGATCACGCCCTGTGCCAGCGCCGAGATCAAGCCGGCCTGCGGCGCCGGCAGCGCGGTCGCCGGGTTCGCACCCGGCGCGCCGAGGAAACCGTAGGCGTGCTGCAGCAGGTCCAGCACCGGCGGGATCACCAGCGCACCGGCGATCACGCCGACCACCAGCGCCGCCTGCTGCTTCCACGGCGTGGCATCGACCAGCTGACCGGTCTTGAGATCCTGCAGGTTGTTGTTGGCGATCGAGGCCACCGCGAACACGATGGACGTGATGAACAGCGCGAACGCCACCAGCGCCTTGCCTGCGTCGGCCGGCAGCATGGACTTCACGCCCAGCACCAGCAGCAGAGCGGCAATGATCACGACCAAGATGCCGATGCCCGACAGCGGGCTATTCGACGAACCGATCAGGCCCGCCATGTAGCCGCACACCGTGGAGACCAGGAAGCTCAGGATCACCACGAACAGCACGCCACCACCCACCAGCAGCGCGGTATGCGCGCCCAGCCCGCTGATCACGCTGAAATGCCACAGCAACCAGGCCACCGGGATCAGGCACAGCAGGGTGATCAGGCCGACGATGCCGATCGGCATGTCCTGCTCCGTGCGCGCCAGCATGTGCGCCTGGCCGGCCTTGCGTAC
Organism: Rhodanobacter sp.; assembly: GCA_035277325.1. Taxonomy (GTDB): domain Bacteria; phylum Pseudomonadota; class Gammaproteobacteria; order Xanthomonadales; family Rhodanobacteraceae; genus Rhodanobacter_A. The sequence continues at coordinate 32,530 of DATEKS010000039.1, read as the reverse complement.
GCGCGAGGCGGCCATCGCGCCGGCCAGGCCGGCCACCACCGGCTTGACCAGCTTGGCCAGGGTCCAGATCGCCGCCACGCCGATGGCGCCCGCACCCACGTAGCGCACGTCATGGCTCCAGGTGGCCTGCGCCATGTCGGCGGCCGTGCCGGCCGCGGCTATGTCGGAGGCGAGATTGGAAGGATGCAGCAGCAGGAAATGCGGCACCGCCCAAATCCAGCTGATCGCCGCACCAAACAGCATCGCCAGCCCCACCCACAAGCCGACCAGGTGCCCCACCGCGAACAGCGCGAACGACAGGCTGAAATCGAAACCGGTGGCCGCGCCCTTGTCGCCGATGCGGAAGTAGCTCGACACCGAGGTGGCGAACAACTTGGTCTGCACCACCACGTAGAACACCGCCGAGACGATGGAACCGACCAGCACCGCCTTCAGCCCCGCCCCGCCGGATTCCACCGACTCGGCCGCGGCCTCCGACGAGCCCGAGCCCACCTTGAGCACCTCGGCGCAGGCCACGCCCTCCGGGTACGGCAGGTCCGAATCGGTGACCAGCGCGCGACGCAGCGGGATCGTGTACATCACGCCGAGTACGCCGCCGGTGGCGCAGATGCCGAACGACATCCAGAACGGGAAGCCGGTCCACCAGCCCACCATGATCAGGCCGGGCAGCACGAAGATGATCGAGGACAGCGTGCCGGCGGCCGAGGCCACCGTCTGCACGATGTTGTTTTCCTGGATGGTGGCGTCGCGCATCGCCTTGAGGATCGCCATCGAGATCACCGCCGCCGGGATCGAGGTGGAGAACGTGAGGCCGGCCTTGAGCCCGAAGAACACGTTCGCAGCGGTGAACAGCACGGTGATCACGATGCCGATGATCAGGCCGCGCAGGGTCAGTTCGGCGCGCGAGGGCGCGCTGGATGCGGATGGGTTCACGCTGGTACTCCCCGGATGGACGCTGCCGCGCACGATAGCGTGGATCGGGCGTACCGCGAAATATTGCTGCCGCAGCGTCCGGCGTGGCAGGCGTGCTGCGCCCGGAAGCGACATGGGGAAGTTCCGCTTCTGCCCGTCATCCCGGCAAACGCAGGACTGACGGGCAAGAAACAGGCTGCCCAGGCCTCTCTAAACACCGCCGCAACAGCCGCTGGCGCACTGTGATGGTGTCGCAGTCAGGAGGCGGGTACATGTGGCGCAGAGCATGGCTCGGCTTGGGCGCCGCCACCTCACTGGTGCTGCTCGCGCTCGCAGCCGGAGCGCCGCTGGCCGCGCGCGGCGGCATCGGCTTCGTGGCGCGAATCGATCTGGCCGGTCCGATCGGTCCGGCCGCGGCGGAATACGTGGATGCTGCGATGCGGCAAGCCGACGCCGACGGCGCCACGGCCATCGTGCTGCAGATGGATACGCCCGGCGGCCTCGCCGGATCGATGCGGCAGATCGTCAGCGCGATCCTGGCATCGCGCTTGCCGGTGCTCGGCTACGTGGCGCCGGCCGGCGCGCGCGCCGCCTCGGCAGGCACCTACATCCTGTACGCCTGTCCGGTCGCGGCGATGGCACCGGCCACCCACCTGGGCGCGGCGACCCCGGTCAGCCTCGGTGGCGGCACGCCGCTGCCGATGGGCGGCGCGCGGCCCGCTCCATCCAGGAGCAGCGACACGCCCGCATCCGGCGACTCCGCCACTGACGCCGAATCCCGCAAGGTGCTCAACGACGCGATCGCCTACATCCGCTCGCTGGCGCAGCTGCACGGGCGCAACGCGGCATGGGCCGAACAGGCGGTGCGCGGCGCGTCCACGCTCACCGCCAGCGAAGCGGCCAGCCAGCACGTGGTCGACTTCGTCGCAGACGATGTCCCCTCGCTGCTGGCGCAGGCCGACGGCCACAACGTGCGGCTGGGCGAACAGACGGTGACGCTGAGGCTGCGCGGCCTGCCGGTGCGCGATTACCCGCCGGACTGGCGGGCGCGCTTCCTCGGCATCATCACCAACCCGACCATCGCCTACCTGTTGCTGCTGGCCGGCATCTACGGGCTGATCCTGGAAGCCTTCCACCCCGGTACCTACCTGCCCGGCGTCATCGGCGGCATCTGCCTGCTGGTGGGCCTGTACGCGCTGCAACTGCTGCCGGTGGACTACGCGGGGTTGGCCCTGATGGCACTGGGCATCGGCCTGCTGCTGGCGGAAGCCTTCGTGCCCACGGCGGGCGTAATCGGCATCGGCGGCGTGATCGCGTTCGTGATCGGCTCGATCATGCTGTTCCACCGCGGCGTGCCGGGTTACACGGTGAACCTGGGCGTGATCGCCGGCCTCGCGTTCTGTGCCGTCGCCTTGCTGGCCGTGCTGCTGCGGCTGGTGTCGCGCGCGCGCCGGGCCAAGTCCTTCGTCGGCGACGAGCCGATGCGGCAGGCCGGCGGCGAACTGCTGCAGCCCGTCGCCGCCGGCGGCGAAAGCTGGGCGCTCGTTGGCGGTGAGCGCTGGCGGGTGCATTGCGAAGCCGCCCTGCCTGCCGGGGCGCGCGTGCGCGTCACCGGACGGCACGGCCTGCTGCTTCAAGTCACGCCCTTGCAGGCGAACCAAGGAGAGCTCCCATGATCGGGTTTGGTGGTGTCGTCGTCATCGTGGTGGTCCTGCTGCTGTTCCTGACGATCAAGGTGTTGCCGGAATACCAGCGCGGCGTGGTGCTGACGCTGGGCCGCTACACCGGCATCAAGGGTCCGGGCCTGGTGCTGCTGGTGCCCATCGTGCAGCGCATGACGCGGGTGGACCTGCGCGTGACCGTGATGGACGTGCCGCCGCAGGACGTGATCTCGCGCGACAACGTTTCGGTGCGGGTGAACGCGGTGGTGTATTTCCGCGTGGTGGAGCCGGACAAGTCGGTGCTGCAGGTGGAGAACTTCCTGCAGGCCACCAGCCAGTTGTCGCAGACCCGGCTGCGCTCGGTGCTGGGCCAGCATGAACTGGACGAGATCCTGTCGCAGCGCGACTCGATCAACCACAGCCTGCAGCAGATCCTGGACGAGGCCACCGACCCCTGGGGCATCAAGGTCACCAACGTCGAGCTCAAGGACGTGGACCTCAACGAGACCATGGTGCGCGCGATCGCCCGCCAGGCCGAGGCCGAACGCGAACGGCGCGCCAAGGTGATCCATGCCGAGGGCGAACTGCAGGCTGCCGAGAAGCTGCGCGATGCCGCCGCCCTGCTCTCGCAGCAGTCGCAGGCCCTGTCGCTGCGCTACCTGCAGACCATGGCCGACATGTCCAACAGCGGCAAGGCATCCACCGTCGTGTTCCCGCTGCCGATGGAGCTGATCAAGCCGCTGCTGGATGCCGGCAAGCCGGCGGACTGACGGCAGCGGCCTGCTGACAGCAGGCTGTCAGCAGCGCCTGGCCAGACTCGCCTCCGTCCCAACGAGGAGTCCCGCCATGACCACCACGTCCATCACCTTGTACGGCTGCGCCCCGGCCTTCGGCCTGCCCGACCCCAGCCCCTTCGTCACCAAGACCGAGGTGCAGTTGCAGATGGCCCACCTGCCGTACCGCAAGCTGTTCGCGATCCCGCCGGAAGCGCCCAAGGGCAAGCTGCCGTACATCGACGACGCGGGCGAGGTGGTGTGCGATTCCACTTTCATCCGCACCCATCTGGAGCACAGGTACAAGCTGGACCTGGACGCGGGCCTGGACGCACGCCAGCGTGCCGAAGCGTGGGCGGTCGAGCGGATGGTCGAGGACCACCTGTACTGGGCGATGGTGTGGTTCCGCTGGGTCGATGGAGAGAACTTCGCCAAGGGTCCCGCGCATTTCGCCGACCGCGCACCCGAGGCGATCCGCGAACGGCTGCGCGAGGACATGCAGGCGGCGAAGCAGAACGAGCTGCACGCGCAAGGCCTGGGCCGCCACACGCCGGCGCAGATCGCCGAACTGGGCACGCGCTCGATAGCCGCGCTCGCCGTGCTACTGGGCGAACGCGAGTACCTGTTCGGCGACCGCCCGCACGGGGTGGATGCCATCGCCTTCGGCGTGCTCGCGGCGATCCTCACGCCGTTCTTCGACACGCCGCTGCGCGCAGCCGCCGAACGCCATCCGAACCTGGTCGACTACGTGGCGCGCATGATGCGGCTCTACTACCCCGCGCACGCCTGGCGGCAGCCGCAGGCCGCGGCAGCCTGAGCATCGAAGTGCCGCGGGCTATCTGCGATGATGCGCCGACATCATCGCGGATATCTCCCATGCGCCGTTCCCTCGCCCTGCTCGCCTGCTCCGCCTTCGCGCTCGCCGCACTCACCGCCTGCAACGGCACGCCGCCGCCCGCACCGGCCAGCGGCGGCCAGGTCGACAAGCTCACCGTCGTCGACACCAAGGTCGGCAGCGGCGCCGAGGCGAAGCCGGGCATGACCGTGCAGGTGCTATACACCGGCTGGCTGTACGACGAGCACGCCAAGGACAAGCACGGCACGAAGTTCGACAGCACCGACGACCACGGCGGCGACCCGTTCTCCTTCCCACTGGGCCAGGGCCAGGTCATCAAGGGCTGGGACCAGGGCGTGGCCGGCATGCACGTGGGCGGCGAGCGCACCTTGCTGATCCCCGCCGAACTCGGCTACGGCGCGCGCGGCGCCGGCGGGGTGATCCCGCCGAATGCTTCGCTGGTGTTCGATGTGAAGCTGGTGGGCGTGGGGCAGCAGTAGGAAGCCGCCCACGGCTGGTGACGAACGTTGATCGCGCAACGACTTGCTTCATAAGCAACGAAGCGGCTTTGAGCGTCTAACGCAAGAAACAAGGCGGTTTCGGCCGCCTGCCGGCGGCCGAGTCACTTCTCTCTGCTGGCCCACGCCACCGCAGGAGCGGTAGCGAACGGCGAAGCCGGCCCGAAGGGCGGAGGGCAGGATGCCCGGAGTAAAGAGAAATAACCAAGAGAGAATGGCCTGATTCGATCCGCCGACTCTACAAACACGCCGCGTCGAGGACTTGGGAACCACTCCCGCCTACGCGATAGACGGTGCGGCCACCCCGCGCCGTATCTGGAAACTGAGGGCACAAAGCCTCGCGGCGCTTCGCGCCGCTTTGGCTTTGCTGTCGCTTTGCTCCGGCTGTTGCCGTTGCCTCTGCGCGCTGGGAGCGCACTGCTCTGTTCGGGGCCCCTGGGCGGCGGTGAGGCGGGGACGAAGAGGCCGCGCAGCGGGCGAGTCCACGGATGGACTCGCCTTTTCGCGCGGGCAGGAGCCCGCTCGAAAAGCCCGGCACCGCCTCACGGACTCGCAGGGCAGGAGGCCCGGAGAGCGCCAACCGGGGTGTCGTTTTCTCTTGGCTACTTCTCTTTTGGACAAGCAAAAGAGAAGTAGCTCGGGCCGCGGCAGCGGCACGAAACCGCTCTGAAACTTGCGGGTACGCAGGAGCAAAAGCGCTTCTTCCCAGCTCTCCCGCAAATGAGAAAGAGGAAATCGCCTCTCGCAGAGGCTACCCGCGCGCAGCAGCCACCAGTTCATACGACCGCCTCCGCAACGCGTGATCGAACACGTTGCTGGTGATCATCAATTCATCCGGCCGATGCCGATCGATGAAATCCGCGATGCTCTGCTTCACCGTGCCGGCATCGCCGACCACCGCGCAGGCCAGCGCGCGTTCCACCATCATTTTTTCCGCCGGCGTCCAGTACGCCTCGATGTCGTCTATCGGTGGCGGGATCAGGCCGGGCTGGCCGCGGCGCAGGTTGATGAAACTCTGCTGCTGGGTGGTGAACAGCCGCCGCGCCTCGGCATCGCTGCCTGCCGCCACCACGTTGAGGCCAAGCATCGCGTAGGGCTGTGCCAGACGCGCCGACGGCTTGAAGTCGCGACGGTACAGCGCCAGCGCCTCGTCCATCGCATCGGGCGCGAAGTGCGAGGCGAACGCATACGGCAGTCCCAGCTGCGCGGCCAGCCGCGCACCGAACAGGCTGGAACCGAGCAGCCACACCGGCACCTCGCTGCCTGCACCGGGCACCGCGCGCACCGTCTGTCCCGGCGCGGCCGGCTCGAAATACGCGAGCAGTTCCATCACGTCCTGCGGGAACGCGTCGGCGCTGTCGTAATAACGGCGCAGCGCCCGCGCGGTGGCGTGGTCGGTGCCGGGCGCGCGGCCGAGGCCGAGGTCGATGCGGTCGCCGTGCATCGCGGCCAGCGTGCCGAAGGCTTCGGCCACCTGCAGCGGCGCGTGGTTCGGCAGCATGATGCCGCCCGCGCCGACACGGATGGTCGAGGTGCCGGCGGCCACGTGGCCGATCAGCACCGCCGTCGCCGCGCTGGCGATGCCCGGCATGTTGTGGTGTTCGGCCAGCCAGTAGCGCCGGTAGCCCAGCCGTTCGGCGAGCTGCGCCAGGTCCAGCGTGTTGCGGAACGCCTGCGCGGCGTCGCTGCCTTCGGTGATCGGGGCAAGGTCGAGGACGGAGAACGGGATCATGGCGGCATCCAGGAACACGATGCGCAACGATCTGGGGGCGGATGCCGCGCTTGGAAAGGCCTGATCAATCGGTTTCTTGCCCGTCATTCCTGCGAAGGCAGGAATCCAGTGCCGTTGTGTTCAATCGCCTACAGCACTGGATCCCAGCCTGCGCTGGGATGACGAGCAGGATCAGAACATCCATTGGCAATCGCAATCGTCAGCCGTCGGGATGCCGCGCCTGCCACGCCGCCAGCGCCGCCTTGTAACGCTCCAGCGCCGCCTCGTAGGTGTCGTAGACGCAGGGCACGCAGCCCTCGCCGCAGCAGTCGGCGGGATCGGGCTCGGCCGGCGGCTGCGGCCGCGGATCGTCCGGCGGGCTGGCAGGCGTGTCGGCGAGGCTCACGCGCGAGGGTTCCGGTCAGGCATGGCCCGAGTGTATCGCCGCACTGGCCGCGCGGCCGGTGCGCTGCGATGATCGAAGGCTCCCCTGTTGCGGAAGTCCCCCGATGCCGTCACGCCATATCCGCTTCCTGCTCGCGCTGCTGGCCATGCTGGCGGTGCCCGCCTGCGCATCCGCCGCGCAGCCCGCGCCCGCCGCCGGCGGACACTATCGCGTGGTGGCCTACGACACCGCGCAACATCCCATCTCCGCCGCCGACGCGGATCGCATCGACACCCTTATCTTCGCGTTCGCGAAGGTGGTCGGCGGCCAGGTGACGCTCGTTCCCGCGGCCCGCGAACGGCTGCAGCAGCGGATCGCGCTGAAGGCCGCGCACCCGCGACTCAAGGTGACTGTGTCGGTGGGCGGCTGGGGGGCCGGCGGCTTCTCCGAGGCGGCGTCCACCGCCGCCGGCCGCCAGCGCTTCGCCGACAGCGCCGCCGCACTGCTCGTGGCAACGCACGCCGACGGCCTCGACGTGGACTGGGAATATCCCGGCCACCACGAATCCGGCATCGCCTCCAGCCCCGACGACCGCGCACACTTCACCGCCCTGCTGCAGACACTGCGCGCCACGCTGGATCGCGCCGGCAAGGGCAGCGGCAAGCACTATCTGCTCAGCATCGCCGCCGCCGACGGCCCGTTCGTGGACGGCATCGACATCGCCGCGGTGGCGCCATCGCTGGACTGGTTCAACCTGATGACCTACGACTTCTGCAACGCGATGACACCGACCACCTGCAACCACACCGGCCTGCACGCGTCGGAGCTGGCGCCGGCCGATGCGCGCACGCTGGCGCGCGCGGTGCGGCAGTTCCGCGCCGCCGGCGTGCCACCCGCCAAGCTGGTGCCGGGCGTGGCGTTCTACGGCCGCGAGTTCGCCGGTGTCGATCCCGCCCACGACGGCCTGTTCCAGCACTACGACCACTTCCAGGGCATGATCGCCTGGCCGCAGCTCAAGGCCGGCTACATCAACCGCAACGGCTACGTGCGCCACTGGGATGCCGAGGCCGAGGCGCCATACCTGTGGAACGCGCAGACGCGTCGCTTCGTCACCTACGACGATCCCGAATCCATCGCCGCCAAGGCCGCCTACGTGAAGGCACAGCACCTGGGCGGACTGATGTACTGGGAACAGGCCAACGATCCCGACGGCGAACTGCTGCGTGCGGTGTGGCAGGGCCTGCAGTGACATGCGCCCGTGACTTGTGACCCATATCCGGGCCCCGCACGGGACAGCGCCTGGCGAGGCTGGTAAAACGGCAGGCGACGAGGCCGCTCCCACCCGAGTCAGCCGATGCCCCCACGCCGCCGCCTGGCCATCCTGTCCGCCTGCGCCCTGCTGGCGTGCGGCCCGCTCGTCTCTACTGCCCAGACACCGGCCGAATGGCGGGCGCAGCAGCTCGCCGCGGCGGACAAGTCCGACCGGATCATGGCCGCGGCGAACACGCACAAGGGACTACTCGCGCAGTACCAGGTGATGCAACGTGCCTGGGACGAGGACAGGTCGCCGGCGTTCCGGCTGATCTTCGGCCAGTACATCAGCTGGTACCAGAGTTTCATCGGCGACTATCCCGACGCGGCAGCCAGCTTTTCGATCAAGCAGGTGCCAGAACCGGACGACAACCCCTCGCCGCTGGGCCTGCCCGACTACCACGCCCATCCCGCGCTGGCGGCGATCCCGGAACTGGCGAAGCCCTACCGCATCGTGCTGCTCAACGAAGCGCACAACGTGGCGCTCACCCGCAGCCTCACCGTGCAGCTGCTCGGCCGCTTGCGCGCCGAAGGTTTCGACTACTTCGCCGCCGAGACGCTGTACCAGAGCGACACCGGCCTGCAGCAGCGCGGCTATCCCGTCGGCAAGAGCGGCTTCTACACCGAGGAGCCGGTGTGCGCCGAGATGGTGCGCACCGCCCTGAAGCTGGGCTTCAAGGTGGTCGCCTACGAGGCCCGGTCCGACGCCAACGGCGACGCGCGCGAGGCCGAGCAGGCACGCAATCTCTACGAAGCCGTGTTCAAGCACGATCCCGCAGCGCGGCTGGTGGTCGACGCCGGCTATGGGCATATCGTGAAGTCGGGCGGCTACCTCGGCGGTTCGTCGATGGCCGAGCACCTGTACAAGCTCACCCGCCTGCCGATGCTGTCGGTCGAGCAGACCATGCTGTACCCGCATGCGCTCGCCGGCGACGACCACCCGACCTACGCCGCGGTGATGGCGCAGCTGCATCCGGACGCGCCCATCGTGTTCACTAGCGCCGCAGGCAAGCCCTGGTCGCTGCGCCCGGGTTACGACGTCAGCGTGTTCTTCCCGGCCATTCGCCTGGTACGCGGCCGGCCCGGCTGGCTGGCGCTGGGTGGCCTGCGCCGAGCCTGGTTCGTCGACGGCACGCGCTGCCAGCAACATTTTCCCTGCCTGGTCGAGGCACGCCATGCCGACGAAAGCGACGACGCGATCCCGGCCGATCGCATGGTGCTGGACCAAGTGCCGCTGGTCGGCACGCTGAATGTGCAGGTGACGGTCAACTCGCTGGGCGTGCCCGGCTCCGACCTCTACCTGCGCCCCGGCAAGTACCGCCTGCGCTTCAGCGCCGAGGACGGTAGGCAGCTTTACCACCAGAACATCACCGTGCCGGCGAAGGCCGGTGCCGACGACCGGCAAGCCACGCCCTCGGAGCAGCCCTGACCGACGCCAGCCCGCCAGGCCGGTGCAGCGCCGCAGTGGCGGCTGACCGATCACCGCATCACATCCCGCTCGTGAAGGAGAGTCACCGCATGATCCATCCGACCATTCGCCCGGCACTGGCCCTGGGCTGCCTGCTGCTCACTTTCACCACCGCGTCCGCCCTGCCTGCCGACCCGTCGCCCGCGGGCGGCATGCTCGGCTTCACCGCCGACGGCGCGGCGCAGCAGCGGACCCTGGAGCAACGCTTCGACGCCCTGCTCAACCCTGCCGACCAGCGCGCATGGCTGCAGCAGATGTCCTCGCAGCCGAACCAGGTGGGCACGCCGCACGACAAGGCGAATGCCGAGTTCATGCTGGCGAAGTTCCGCGCATGGGGCTGGGACGCGCACATCGAGACCTTCGACGTGCTCTACCCCACGCCGAAGAAGGTCGCGCTGGGACTGCTGGGACCGAAACCCTACACCGCGAAGCTCAGCGAACCGGCCGTGCCCGGCGACGCCACCTCGGCCATCCACGAAGGCACGCTGCCGCCCTACAACGTCTACGGTGCCGACGGCGACGTCACCGCGCCGCTGGTCTATGTCAACTACGGCATGCCGGACGACTACAAGGCGCTGGCCCGCCGCGGCATCGACGTAAAAGGCAAGATCGTGATCGTGCGCTACGGCGGCGGCTGGCGCGGGCTCAAGCCCAAGCTCGCCCAGGAACACGGCGCGGTGGGCTGCCTGATCTACTCCGACCCGCGCAACGACGGCTACTACCAGGGCGACACGTATCCGAACGGCGGATGGCGACCCGCCGACGGCGTGCAGCGCGGGTCGGTGGCCGACATGCAGGTCTATCCGGGCGATCCCACCACGCCCGGCTACGGCTCAGTCCCCGGCGCGAAGCACCTGGCGCTGAAAGACGCCAAGACGCTGATGAAGATCCCGGTGCTGCCGATCTCCTACGCCGATGCCACGCCGCTGCTTGAATCGCTGGGCGGCCCGGTGGCGCCGGCCGACTGGCGCGGTGCGCTGCCCCTCACCTACCACGTCGGCCCGGGCACGGCGAAGGCGCATCTGATCGTCGAGTCGAACTGGGACCGCAAGCCCGTCTACGACGTGATCGCCACGCTCAAGGGCTCCACCGAGCCGGATCAGTGGATCGTCCGCGGCAACCATCACGACGGCTGGGTGTTCGGCGCCTGGGACCCGCTCGCCGGCAACGTGGCGCTGCTGGCCGAGGCCAAGGCCATCGGCACGCTCTACAAGCAGGGCTGGCGGCCGCAGCGCACCCTCGTCTACGCCAGCTGGGACGGCGAGGAGCCGGGCCTGCTCGGCTCCACCGAATGGGCCGAGACGCACGCCAAGGAGCTGCAGGCCAAGGCCGTGCTCTACGTCAATTCCGACACCAACGGCCGCGGCTTCCTCGACGCCGGCGGCAGCCATTCGCTGCAGCACCTGGTGAACCAGGTCGCCGCCGGCGTCACCGATCCGGAAACCCACGTCAGCGTGCAGCAGCGCCTGCGCGCCCGCATGCTGGTGGAAGGCGCGGCCAAGGGCGCGAACCCGGAGGCGAAGGAAGACGCCAAGCTGGCCGCCACGGGCGGCGACCTGCCGATAGCCGCGCTGGGTTCCGGCTCCGACTACAGCGCCTTCCTCGAACACCTGGGCATCGCCTCGCTGGACCTCGGCTTCAGCGGCGAGGACGACGACGGCGGCATCTACCACTCACGCTACGACTCCTTCGACCACTACGCGCGCTTCGGCGACCCCACGTTCGAATACGGCGTGGCGCTGTCCAAGGTCGCCGGCCACATCGTGCTGCGCACCGCCGATGCCCGCGTGCTGCCGCTGCGCTTCGTCGACTTCAGCGACACGCTGGACCGCTACGTCGGGCAGCTGCACAAGCTGGTCGCCGACACCCGCAAGGCCACCGACGAACAGCACCATCTGCTCGACCAGCACGCCTACGCGCTGGTCAACGACCCCACCCTCCCGCTGGCACCGCCCGCACGCGATTCCGACATGCCGGCGATCGACCTGGCGCCGTTGGACCGCGCCGCGAAACAGCTCAAGCAGAGTGCGCAGGCCTGGGAGGCCGCGTATCACACCCGCGCCGAAGCCGGACTCGACCTCAGCGACGCACAGCGCAACGCACTGAACGCGATGATGGGCCGCATGGAACAGTCGCTCACCAGCCCCGACGGCCTACCCGGCCGCACTTGGTTCCGGCACATGATCTACGCGCCCGGCATGCTCACCGGCTACGGCGTCAAGACCGTACCCGGCGTGCGCGAGGCGCTGGAGGCGCGTCGCTGGAATGAGGCGGATCGCTATGCCGTGGTTACTGCGAAGGTGCTGGATGGCTATCGCGCGCAGCTCGACAAGCTCACGGCGATGCTGAAACAGCCGCAGTGAACGCGATCGTGGAGGGCGCCAGGGAGGGCGCAGAACTGCCCATCCTTGCCTTGGCTTGCCGCTCGCGACTTCCGGTGAGAGGATCGCTGCATGGTCGCAACCCTTGGGAAAGGTTGCAGGATTAGGCGGCGGGAATAGGCGGCGCGATCAGGGGAAGTCGTTGATTTGCGTAGAAAGCTTTCGATGGCCGAGGCCCATATCGCCGGGTTAGGCTGCGGGATTAGGCTTCATTCAACAACCGAATTTAAGTTAGCTTCCTCAAATGCATCCACTCGAAAACGTGTTTGAATGGCTCCCGGACTGCGACTTTGGTGTAATGGACCACGCCTTCGTTGAGCACGGCCGCGACTACTCTTTTCTCATCGAGGTATCGATGGGCAAAGATCCAGGTAGGCACCAATTACAGTTCACTCATGTCACCGATCTCATCTACACCACAGCTGTAGCTGACGACGTCTGGGGCCATTCTTGGAGCGAAGAATTCGTCAACTACCAGTCTTGGCTAGAGGCAGGCGAGCCCGATGGTTACGTGTGGGGCAGCTGTTGGTCTATGGCTTGGCCTGGTATGAGCGCAGTTAAGCCGTCTAGTAAGGCAGATGAGTGGTCCAATCGGCTCGGAAAACCTATGTACGAGGCTAAGATTCAGACTGATCGCTTTTGCATCACACTCGTGTTCCACAGTATACGCACCCGAAAAATAAGCGACGAAACTTCTACGGTTTCAAGTTGCATCATTCCGCTGCCGACGCCCGGCAGCTAACCAGTCATCCAAGCGGACGGCTTCGCCGCCGCTTAACTCAAGCGTTAGCTGCTCAATCGGAATTTGCGATGCCCAAGCTCATATACAAGTACTTCGGTCCTAGCTTGGCTGAGATAGCACTCTCGGACGATGGCGCTACTCTCAAATGCTCGTTGCCCAAGGACTTCAATGACCCCTATGAGCTCTTTCTTACTGTCGACTTCAAGGCTGACCCTGGAGCGCTAGCCTGCTATCAAGAGGCCATTGGATCCATTCCCCAACTCCCTACAACTTGCTTTTCAAACTCTCCAGCTATTTCTCCAATGTGGGCCCACTATGGATTGAATGTGACTGGTTTCGCAGTCGCATTTAACGAAGATCTACTAAAGGAACACTTCCCAGAGGCGCAATTCGGTGACGTTAGCTATCAAGATAAGGCTAACGACGGCCTCACAGAAATGCTCTATCGTGTGCACGTCATTAAAAAGCCACGGTACACGTACTTCTTACAAGGCGGAGTGTTCCACGCGGCCTACTACACCAAAACGAGCGCGTGGGCATATGAAGTTGAGCGCCGCATGGTGGCAGCCGAAACCGATGTGCGGGTTGCATCCGATCTCTTGCTATTGGACGTTCCCGCAAGTTGTGTGACAGCTATTATTGCTGGCGCTAGAGCCGATCCGATGTTAGTGGCCGCACTCGAGCAACGAGCAACTAACTTTGGCTGTGCATTCTACCGGATGCAAATTGGAAGAACGCATATTGAGCCGTTCTTTCGTAATGCCTCTGGCGCGCCGCATGTATTTGACGGCGCGAGGATTGTTCCAGCGGCAAACATTTGCAAGGCGTGTAAAGAGCCACTTGATGTGGGTAAAGAGACATGTTCGTGGTGTCAGATTACAGATGAACATCGTTTAGAAGCGGCTGCCGGCAACCCGTATCGAATACTTGACCGTATTGGCGAACTAGACAATTACATCAAGTCTATGGACGGCATCACAGAGAAATACAGCAAGACAAAAGGGAGCAGCTAACAATTCGTTCAAGGCGGACGGCTTCGCCGCCGCTTAACTTCAGCGTCAGGCCTCAAAATCGCACATGTCACTCTCCATCCGTCGCCCACAAGTCTCCGTTCTCGGAAGTGCAGAGCCTGGTTCCACTGCTTTCGCGCTTGCTGGCGAAGCCGGCGCGCTGATGGCCAGGCTCGGTATCACAGTAGTCAGTGGCTGCGGCAGCCCTGCTACGCGAGTTGCCGCTGAGCAAGCCATTGCAGCAGGGGGAGCAGTGTTGAGCATCGTGCCTCCTGGTGAAATGCCTCCACCGGATTGGCCTGCTACGGTTGTCGTGCCCTGCGGCATGGGTGATGCCCGCAATCTGCTCATGGCACTCGCCTGTGACGCTTGCCTTGTCATTGGCGGCCGGGCTGGGACGATCTCCGAAGTTTGCCTGGCTTGGCTGCACAAGCGGCCACTTCTCCCCCTTGTTGGCTGCGGAGGATGGTCGGACGGGCTACTTGCCAATCCACCCGACGAAAGAAAGAACTCCCCAATTCTTCCGTGGAGCACTGCACTAGAGCTCGAGTCACATCTTCGACACTTGGGCTTGGTGCATATCGCGCCAAGCTCCAGCGCCGTCTGACCACTCCGCGAAAGACTTCCCATCAATACCAGGTGTCACCGACAGCCCGGGCAACCACCAACGACGAAGGCCGGCATTGCCGGCCTTCGTTCGTCTGGTGACCCCGGCGCGATTCGAACGCGCGACCTTCCCCTTAGGAGGGGGATGCTCTATCCAGCTGAGCTACGGGGCCGAGGCGCGGATTCTGGCATGGATTGCCGCAGTGCGCGAACCGGCGCGGGGGCCGCCCCTGCTAGAATTGCCGTTTCGAAACGGGGCGCCACGCGCGTCCGGCACAGGAGTCCGCATGTCCCACAGCATCCTCTCCGCGCTCGGCCTGGCCGACGTCAATTCCGGCACCTATCTCGGCCACGGCGAGTGGTCGAAGACCAGCGACGCCGGCACGCTGCAGCCGGTGAACCCGGCCAGCGGCGAGGTGATCGCCAGCGTGCACGCCTCCAGCGCCGCCGACTATGCGCTGATCGTCGAGCGCGCACAGGCCGCGTTCAAGGTGTGGCGCACCACGCCGGCGCCGCAGCGCGGCGAGGCGGTGCGCCTGTGCGGCGAGGCGCTGCGCAAGCACAAGGACGCGCTGGGTTCGCTGGTCGCGCTGGAGATGGGCAAGATCAAGCCCGAGGGCGACGGCGAAGTGCAGGAGATGATCGACATCGCCGACTTCGCGGTGGGCCAGAGCCGCATGCTGTACGGCTACACGATGCACTCGGAGCGCCCGGGCCACCGCATGTACGACCAGTACCACCCGCTGGGCCTGGTCGGCATCATCAGCGCGTTCAACTTCCCGGTGGCGGTGTGGGCGTGGAACGCGATGCTCGCCACCATCGCCGGCGACATCTGCATCTGGAAGCCGTCGCCGAAGACGCCGCTGTCGGCGATCGCCACGATGAAGATCTGCAACGAGGCGCTGAAGGCCGGTGGCTTCCCGGACCTGTTCTTCCTGTTCAACGACGCCGGCATCGAACTGTCGCAGGCCTTCGTGGACGACAAGCGCATCCCGCTGATCAGCTTCACCGGCTCGACCAAGGTGGGCCGCCACGTGGGTGAGCGCGTCGCCAAGCGCATGGGCCGCTCGCTGCTGGAGCTGGGCGGCAACAACGCGATCATCCTGGACGAAACGGCCGACCTGAAGCTGGCGATCCCCGGCATCGTGTTCGGCGCCGTCGGCACGGCCGGCCAGCGCTGCACCACCACGCGCCGGCTGTTCGTGCACGAGGCCATCTTCGACAACGTGCTCGACACCTTGGTCAAGGCCTATAAGCAGGTCGAGGGCAAGATCGGCGACCCGACGCTGGCCACCACGCTGATGGGCCCGCTCAACAGCCCGGAGGCCGTGCAGGCGTATCTCGCCGCCATCGAGAAGGCCAAGGCCGCGGGCGGCGACGTGCGCACCGGCGGCAAGGCGCTGACCGACCGCAAGGGCAACTTCGTGCTGCCGACCATCGTCACCGGCATCGCCAACACGCATGAGGTCGTGCAGACCGAGACGTTCGCGCCGATCCTCTACGTGATGCCGTTCAAGACGCTGGACGAGGCGATCGACATGCAGAACGACGTGCCGCAGGGCCTGTCTTCGTCGATCTTCACACAGAACCTGAAGGCCGCGGAGCAGTTCCTGTCGGCGGCCGGTTCGGACTGCGGCATCGCCAACGTCAACATCGGCACCTCGGGCGCCGAGATCGGCGGCGCGTTCGGCGGCGAGAAGGAAACCGGCGGCGGCCGCGAGTCCGGCTCGGACGCGTGGAAGGTCTACATGCGCCGCCAGACCAACACCATCAACTACTCGAACGCGCTGCCGCTGGCGCAGGGCATCAAGTTCGACCTATGACACCCGACGCTTGCATCGTGCCTCCTCCCGGCACGATGCAAGCGTCGGGCTGAAGCCCGACCTACGGTCGCCTCGCACGTAGGTCGGGCTTCAGCCCGACAACCCGCCCACGCACAGGCAACGACGCCATGAGCTATCAGCCGCCGTACCGTTCCACCACCAGTTCGCTGGCCATCGTGAGTCTGGTGTTCGGCGTCCTCGCCTGGTGCATGCTGCCCTTCATCGGCGCGCTGGTGGCGGTGATCTGCGGCCACCTGGCGCGCAACGAGATCCGCCGCGCGCCGGTCGACCAGCGCATCGAGGGCGACGGCATGGCCATCGCCGGGATGGTGCTGGGCTATGCGCAACTGGTGCTCAGCGTGCTGGCCGTGTTCTTCCTGATCGCCGCGCTGGTCTTCGGACTGGGCATCGCCCACTTCTGGCACTGACGCCGGCATGCCGACCGCCTCCCCGTTCGATTTCCGCGGCTGGCGCGTCGTCGTCGCCGGTGGCAGCAAGGGCATCGGCCGCAGCATCGCGCTGGCCTTCGCCGGGTCCGGCGCCGCGGTGTCGGTCTGCGCACGCGGGCAGGCCGCACTGGACGATGCGGCCCACGCGCTTGCCGCGCACGGTGGCAAGGTGCACGTGCAAGCCTGCGACCTGGCCGACCCGGCGGCCATCGAAGCCTGGATCGCTGCAGCAGCCGCCGCGCTGGGCGGCATCGACGTGCTGGTGAACAACGCCTCGGGCTACGGCTTCGACGAAGGCGACGAGTCGTGGCTCGCCAACTTCAACGTCGACCTGATGGCCGCCGTGCGCGCCTCGCGCTGCGCCCTGCCGCACCTGCAGCGCTCGCCGCACGCCAGCATCCTGCACACCAGCTCCATCGCCGCCTTCCACCCGCGCCGGAACGGCCCTGCCTACGCCGCGATGAAGGCCGCCTTGAGCCACTACACCACCTCGCAGGCGCTGCAACTGGCCGGGCAACGCATCCGCGTCAATGCGATCGCGCCGGGTTCCATCGAGTTTGCCGATGGCCTGTGGGACAGGCGCAAGCACGAAGAGCCGGAGTTGTACGCCGCCACGCTCGCCAGGATTCCTTTCGGCCGCTACGGCAAGCCGGAGGAAATCGCGCATGCCGCGCTGTTCCTCGCCTCGCCGTGGGCCGGCTGGATCACCGGCCAGACGCTGTGTGTGGACGGCGGCCAGGGCCTTTCGGGCTGATGCCATGAACAAGCTGCATTCCACCGAACGCTTCAGCGACCGCGTCGCCGACTACGTGCGCTACCGTCCCGACTACCCGGCCGCGATGCTGGACTGGCTGCATCGCGAGCACGGCGTGACGCCGGCCTGGCGGGTCGCCGACGTGGGCGCCGGCACCGGCATCTCCTGCAAGCTGTTCCTCGACGCCGGCCACGACGTGACCGCGGTGGAACCGAACGCGGCGATGCGCGACGCGGCACTCGCATGGCTGGGCGGCAATCCGCATTTCCGCGCCGTCGACGGCACGTCCGACGCCACCCACCTGCCTAACGGCAGCGTCAACCTGGTGACGGTGGCACAGGCCTTCCACTGGTTCGATCCGGCCAGCACGCGACGCGAGTTCGCGCGCATCCTGCGCCCGGGCGGCCTCGCCGCGATCTTCTGGAACTCGCGCCGGCTCACCGGCACGCCCTTCCTCGAAGACTACGAGGCGCTGCTGCAGCGCTACGGCACCGACTACACCAGCGTGGCCGAGCGCTACGCCGACGACGAAAGCATGCGCGCCTGGTTCGGCGCCGGCTGGCGCGGCACCGCGCGCTTCGAGCATATCCAGCGGCTCGACTTCGACGGCCTGCGCGGGCGGCTGCTGTCCTCCTCCTACGCACCGAAACCGGGCCATCCGCAGTACGAGCCAATGATCGCCGCGCTGCGCGAGCTGTTCGACCGTTGCCAGCAGGATGGCCGCATCAGCTTCGATTACGACACGCGCATCATCGTGGGCACGCTTTAGGATGCGCAGGGGCGCCTGATCCGCTCGTCACGGCACGGGCCGGAATGACGAGCAAACAGCCGGTTGGTCAAACTTTCTTCACCGGGACACTTCATGTACGACCTGCTCCGCCCGCTGTTGTTCGCGCTGGACGCCGAAACCGCACACGGCCTCACCCTCTACGGCCTGGACGTGGCGCATCGCAGCGAGCTGATGCGCTTCGTCGCCAAGCCCGCCGACGAGCTGCCGGTGGAAGCCTTCGGCATCCGCTTCCCGAACCCTGTCGGCCTCGCCGCGGGCCTGGACAAGAACGCCGACCATCTCGACGCGCTGGGCACACTGGGCTTCGGCTTCGTCGAGGTGGGCACGGTGACGCCCCGGCCGCAGGCCGGCAACCCGAAGCCGCGGCTGTTCCGGCTGCCGCAGCACGAAGCCATCATCAACCGCATGGGCTTCAACAACGCGGGCGTCGATGCGCTGGTGCGTAACGTGGAGCAGTCGAATTATCGCGGCGTGCTCGGCATCAACATCGGCAAGAACAAGGACACGCCGAACGAGCGCGCGGTGGACGACTACCTGCTGTGCCTGGAACGCGTGTACGGCCGCGCCGGCTACATCACGGTGAACATCTCCTCGCCGAACACGCAGGGCCTGCGCGACCTGCAGGAAGAGGCCACGCTGCGCCGCTTCATCGACACGCTGCGCGAGCGGCAGGAGCAACTCGGCTCGCAGAGCGGCACGCGCAAGCCGATGTTGCTGAAGATCGCGCCCGACCTTTCCGAACACGAACAGGACGGCATCGCCGAAGCGCTGCTCGCCAGCGGCATCGACGGCGTGATCTGCACCAACACCACCGTCGACCGCGCCCTGGTGGCGAACGATCCGAACGGCCAGGAAACCGGCGGCCTGTCCGGCAAGCCGCTGTTCGCACTTTCCACCGACGTGCTGCGCGGCATGCGCCGGCGCCTCGGCGGACGCGTGCCCATCGTGGGCGTGGGTGGCATCCTCGACGGCAGCGATGCGGCGGAAAAGCTCTCCGCCGGTGCCAGCCTGGTGCAGCTCTACTCCGGCTTGATCTACCGCGGCCCGCGGCTGATCGCCGAATGCGTGGACGAGATCCGCCGCCAGCAGGAAAACACGCATGCCGCTTGAGAGAACGGACATGGGTGGCTACACGCTCACCGAGAACGCTCCGCTCGCCAGCCGCAACACGCTGCGCGTGAACGCGCGCGCCAGGCTGCTGGCCGAACTGCGCGACGCCGCGAAGCTGCCGGAGCTGCTGGACTTCCCCGCCGTGCGCAACGCGCCGCTGCTGGTGCTGGGCGAAGGCAGCAACCTGCTGCTCGCCGGCGATTTCGACGGCACCGTGCTGGCGATGGAAACCCGCGGCGTGCAGGTGGAGCAGGATGGCGACACCGCGCGTATCGCGGTGGCCGCCGGCGAGCGCTGGGACGACTTCGTGCGCTGGTCGCTGGGCCAGGGCTACGCGGGCCTGGAAAACCTGATCCTGATTCCCGGCACGGTGGGCGCCGCGCCGATCCAGAACATCGGTGCCTACGGCACCGAAGTCGCCGAATTCATCGAGAGTGTGGAAGCCTGGGACACCCGCGAACGCCGCGTCGTCCAGCTGGATCGCGCCACCTGCGCGTTCGGCTACCGCGACTCGCTGTTCAAGCACGAGCCCGGCCGCTACATCGTCACCGCCGTGCGCTTCGCCCTGCCCCGTTCGCGCGAATTGCGGCTGGACTACGCCGGCATCCGCGAGGAACTGACGCGCATGGGCGTGGCCAAACCCGCGCCGTTCCACGCCGCCGAAGCCGTGGTGCACCTGCGCACGCGCAAGCTGCCCGACCCCGCGGTGATCGGCAACGCCGGTAGCTTCTTCAAGAACCCTGTGGTCGACGCATCGCAAGCCGAAACACTCAAGCGCGAACACCCGGAACTGCCCACGTGGCCGCAGCCCGACGGCCGCAGCAAGCTCTCCGCCGCATGGCTGATCGAGGCCGCCGGCCTCAAGGGCAGCCGCGACGGCGACGCCGGCATCTCCAACCGCCACGCCCTGGTGCTGGTGAACCACGGCCACGCCAGCGGCGGCGAGCTGTGGGCCTTTGCGCAACGCGTGATCGCCGCCGTGCAGGCGAAGTTCGGCGTGCGGCTGGAACCGGAACCGGTGGTGGTCGGCGCGGGCTGAGCGGCTCGTTCGTCATCTTGGCGCAGGCCCATTGCTATCCGTAATACCCGAATGCCACACCCGGATTTTGAACAACGAAACCGGGTGGCTTGAATTCGCGCATGCGCTGCATGGTGAGTCCCTCGCCCTCCGGGAGAGGGTGGCGGCAGCCGGGTGAGGGTTCGGGCGAAGCGAAGTGTTGCGGCAAGTCCGAACCCTCACCCCCGGCCCCTCTCCCGATGGGAGAGGGGAGAAGAGCGCCAGCAAAATATTCCCGATGGCGGTGAACCTGCACTTGAATGACGAGCCAGAGCATGGCCTCGACACATACCATCCATGCACCACCCTTCACGCCGCCCGAAGAATCCCCGTGACAGCATGGGCGCTCTCCATCTCCGGGAGCGCCCCATGGCCATCCGCAACGTCGCCGACGTGCTGGTCGAAACCCTCGCCAACGCCGGCGTGCGCCGCATCCACGGCGTGGTCGGCGACAGCCTCAACGGCATCACCGAATCGCTGCGCCAGCGCAAGGAAATGAGCTGGATCCACTACCGGCACGAGGAAGCCGCCGCCTTCGCCGCCGGCGCCGAATCGCAGCTCACCGGCCAGCTCGCGGTGTGCGCCGGCTCCTGCGGGCCCGGCAACCTGCACCTGATCAACGGCCTGTACGACGCGCAGCGTTCGCGCACGCCGGTGCTGGCGATCGCCGCGCACATCCCCTCGGTGGAGATCGGCAGCGGCTACTTCCAGGAAACGCATCCGCAGAACCTGTTCCAGGAATGCAGCCACTACTGCGAACTGGTGAGCAGCCCCAGCCAGATTCACCGCGCCGTCGGAATCGCCGTGCGCACCGCCATCGCGCAGCGCGGCGTGTCCGTGCTGGTGATTCCCGGCGACGTCGCACTGACCGAAGCTTCCGGTCCGGTCGCCGATACCGGCAGCCTGTTGCCCAAGGCCCCCGTGGTGGTGCCCTCGCCCGACCAGCTCGACAAGCTGGCCGGGCTGCTGACCGGCGGTCGCAAGGTCACCCTGTTCTGCGGGCGCGGCTGCGCCGGCGCGCACGACGCGGTGATGCGCCTGGCCGACACGCTGAAGGCACCGGTGGTGCACGCGCTGGGCGGCAAGGAACACATCGAGTGGGACAATCCCAACGACGTCGGCATGACCGGCCTGATCGGCTTCAGCTCCGGCTACCAGGCGATGATGGACTGCGACACCCTGCTGCTGCTCGGCACCGACTTCCCGTACCGGCAGTTCTTCCCGGACGACGCGAAGATCTGCCAGGTCGACCTGCGCGGCGAGAACCTGGGCCGCCGCTGCAAGCTCGACCTGGGACTGGTCGGCGACGTGGGCGCCACCGTCGAGGCACTGCTGCCGCGCCTCAAGCCCACGCGCGACGACGACCACCTCAAGGCCTGCCTCGCCCACTACCGCAAGGCGCGCGAAGGGCTGGACGAACTCGCCATCGGCAAGCCGGGCCAGAAGCCCATCCACCCGCAATACGTGGCGAAGGTGGTGGACCAGCTCGCCAGCGAGGACGCGGTGTTCGCCTGCGACGTGGGCACGCCCACGATCTGGGCCGCGCGCTATCTGCGCATGAACGGCAAGCGCCGCCTGCTCGGCTCCTTCGTGCACGGCTCGATGGCCAACGCGATGCCGCAGGCGATCGGTGCGCAGGCCGCGTATCCGAAACGCCAGGTGGTCAGCCTCTCCGGCGACGGCGGCTTCGCGATGCTGATGGGCGACCTGCTCACCCTGGTGCAGCACAAGCTGCCGGTGAAGATCGTGGTGTTCAACAACGGCACGCTGGGTTTCGTGGAGCTGGAGATGAAGGCCGCCGGCTTCCTGCCCGTCGGCGTGTCGCTGGACAACCCCGACTTCGCCGCCATGGCACGCGCCGTCGGCATCCACGGCGTGCGCGTCGAGGACCCCGGCGACCTGGAGAACGCAGTGCGCGAAGCCTTCGCGCACGACGGCCCCGCACTGGTGGACGTGCGCACCAACCGGCAGGAACTGTCGATGCCCCCGAAGATCCAGCTCGAACAGGTCAAGGGCTTCAGCCTGTGGGCGTTGCGCACCGTGATGAACGGCCGCGGCGACGAACTGATCGAACTGGCGCGCAGCAACCTGCGCCGCTGAAAAGAGCCTATCCAATATCTCCGCATTCCCCTGACGACAAACTAGAAAACCCTCGCTAGAAAGCCCTCAGTTTCCAGATACGGTGCGGCGTGGCGGCGCCGTCTATCGTGTAGGCGGGAGCTATTCCCAACTCCTCGACACAACAGGTTTGTAGTGTCGGCGGATTGAACCCGGCCATTTCTCTTGGTTCCTTCTCTTTACTCCGGGCATCCTGCCCTCCGCCCTGCGGGCCGGCTTCGCCGTTCGCCACCGCTCCTGCGGTGGCGTGGGCCGGCAAAGAGAAGGAACTCGGGCGCCGGCAGGCGACCGAAACCGCCTTGTTCCTAGCGATAGCACAAAGCACTCTCCGCCTAGCTGGAGAGAAAACTTTGCACACACTCCAATCCTCTCCTACCGGCAAGGAGGTGGAGTGGAAATCCGTCTACGAGGACAACCTCACCGCTTGGCCGGCTTCTCGATATCCGGCAGCAGCAACGCGCACACGCCGATCAGCGGCAGATACGCGCACAACTGGTAGACGTGAGCGATGCCGTCGAGGTCGGCCAGCTTACCCAGCACCGCCGCACCCAGGCCGCCCATGCCGAAGGCCAAACCATAGAACACGCCGGAGATCATGCCGATGCGCCCCGGCACCAGCTCCTGCGCGTAGACGATGATGGTGGTGAAGGCCGAGGCCAGCACCAGGCCGATCACCACACTGAGCACGCCGGTCCAGAACAGGTTCGCATGCGGCAGCAGCAGGGTGAACGGCGCCACGCCGAGGATCGAGCCCAGGATCACCCACTTACGCCCCACCTTGTCGCCCAGCGGGCCGCCGATCAGCACGCCGCACGACACCGCGGCGAGGAACACGAACAGGTGCACCTGCGCGTTCTGCACCGACACGTTGAAACTGTGCATCAGGTAGAACGTGTAGTAGCTGCTGATGCTGGCGATGTAGAAATACTTGGAGAAGATCAGCACTCCCAGCAAAAGCAGCGAGGCCTTCACCATGCCCGGCGACAGCTCGCGCAGCGGCGCACGGCGCGCGCGCGATTTGCCGCGGGTGGCATGGTGGCGCGCGTACCAGTGCCCAACCTGCACCAGCACCGCGATCGCCAGCAGCGGCGCCAGCGCGAACCAGGCCACGCTTTCGCGCCCGTGCGGCACGATGATCCAGGCCGCCAGCAACGGCCCCAGCGAGGCGCCGAAGTTGCCGCCCACCACGAATACCGACTGCGCCAACCCCGGACGGCCGCCCGAAGCCATACGTGCCACCCGCGAGGACTCGGGATGGAAGATCGACGAGCCTGTGCCGACCAACGCCGCCGCCAGCAGCAGCACCGGGAAGTTCGGCGCGGTTGCCAGCAGCAGCAGCCCGCCCAGGGTGAAGCCCATGCCCGCGGCCAGCGAATACGGCATCGGCCGGCGATCGGTTGCCATGCCCACCAGCGGCTGCAGCAAGGAAGCGGTGGCCTGGTAGGTCAGCGTGATCAGGCCGACCTGGGCGAAGCTGAGATGGAAGCCGCTCTTCAGCAGCGGATAGATCGCCAGGATCAGCGACTGGATCATGTCGTTGAGCAGGTGCGTGAAGCTGATGGCGCCCAGCACGGTGAACTGGGTGCGCTCCTCCGCGGCCGTAGGCATGGCGGCGGAATTCAACGGAGCGGCGTCGATGCGGGTCTGCATGGGGAAACTCGCTGGTGATCTCGGGGAAAGATCGCGACAGTGCGCATTGCATCCGTCGCTGCGCACACGATAATCGGCAGTCAGGCGGCCCGCATGCGTCGCCGGGTCAAATCTTGTCGAATTCGGGCCATTCATGCGACACACCCGCGTTGACGCCTACGAGAACGCGCCACGCGACGTCGTGGCCACCGGCAACGACTACGCCGCCGGCTACGTGCTGCCCGCGCACGCACACCGGCGCGGCCAGCTGCTGTATGCGGCCACCGGTGTGGTCAGCGCGGTGACCGACCGCGGCAGCTGGGTGGTGCCGCCACGGCGCGCGCTGTGGATACCGCCGGGCGTGCCGCACGAGGTGCATATGAGCGGCGCGGTCTCCACGCGCAGTGTCTACGTGCGGCGGGAAGCCGCCGACGCCGCGGGCCTGCCCGCGTACTGCCAGGTGATCGAGGTGTCGTCGCTGCTGCATGCGCTGCTGCTGGAGGCGGTGGACCTGCCGCTGGAATACGCGCTGGACGGCCGCGACGGCCGCGTGATGGCGCTGCTGCTGGACGAGATCCGCGCGATGCCCGCGCTGCCGCTGAACACGCCGCTACCCGACGAGCCGCGCCTGCGCAAGCTGTGCCGTGCCCTGCTCGGCGCACCCGCACTGGAAATCGATGTCGACGCGATGGCGCACAAGGCCGGCATGAGCCGGCGCCACTTCACCCGGACGTTCCGTCAGCAGACCGGCATGAGCTTCGCCGCGTGGCGCCAGCAGGCCTGCCTGCTCGCCGCGCTGAGCCGGCTGGCCGGCGGCGAGGCGGTCACCACCGTCGCGATCGAGCTGGGCTACGCCAGCACCAGTGCGTTCAGCGCCGCGTTCCGGCGCACGCTCGGCGCCCCGCCCAGCCGCTACCTGGCGCTGCATGCCGGGGACGGTCGTGCTGGCACGGCGGATTGAACCGCAGCGGCGTCATCGCGCTGTCAAGAAAGCTCGGCAGAGTCGTCACATGCCTGCACGAAGCGCATGAACCACCGGGGTTACCATGCCCGGAGGATCTGCGCGGCAACCCCATGGATATGCATCGATGAGTTCACACGCCCCCCGCAAGCCCACGCGCGCCGCCACCGGCGCGGCGGCGGCCAACGACGCGGCCGCCACGGCACCCGACCTCGGCGAGCGCCGGCTGTACCTCAACCGCGAGCTGTCGCAGCTGCAGTTCAACATCCGCGTGCTCGACCAGGCGCTGGACGAGCGCACGCCGCTGCTGGAGCGGCTGAAGTTCCTGCTGATCTTCTCGCGCAACATGGACGAGTTCTTCGAGATCCGCGTGGCGGGACTCAAGGGCCAGATCGCGCTGGACCACGAACTGCTCGGCGCCGACGGCATGGCGCCGCGCCAGACGCTGGCCGAGATCAGCGCGATCGCGCACAGGCAGATCGAGCGGCAGTACGCGATCCTCAACGAGCGCATCCTGCCGGAGCTCGCCGCGCACGGCATCCGCATCGCGCGGCGCGACGAGTGGACGCACAAGCAGAAGCAGTGGGTGCGCCGCTACTTCCGCGACGAGGTGGCACCGCTGGTGACGCCGATCGGGCTGGACCCCACCCACCCGTTCCCGCTGCTGGTCAACAAGAGCCTCAACTTCATCGTGCAGCTGGACGGCACGGACGCGTTCGGCCGCGACTCCGGCCTCGCCGTGGTGCCCGCGCCGCGCGTGCTGCCGCGGCTGATCCGCGTGCCCGACGACATCGCCGACGGCGGCGACTGCTACGTGCTGCTGTCCTCGATGATCCACGCGCACGCCGACGAGCTGTTCCCCGGCATGAACGTGCTGGGTTGCTACCAGTTCCGGCTGACCCGCAACGCCGACCTCGCGCTCGATCCGGAAGACGTGGAGGACCTGGCGCTGGCGTTGCGCGGCGAGCTGTACTCGCGCCGCTTCGGCAGCGCGGTGCGGCTGGAGGTCGCCGACAACTGCCCGAAGGCGCTCACCGCCCATCTGCTGAAGCAGTTCGGACTCGTCGAGTCGGAGCTGTACGAGGTGAACGGCCCGGTGAACCTGGCGCGGCTGTTCCGCATTGCCAGCAAGGTGAACTACCCCGCCTTGCAGTACAAACCCTTCGTGCCCGCGCTGCCGAAGGCGCTGAAGCACGCCGAGGACCTGTTCTCGGTGGTCGCGAAGCAGGACGTGCTGCTGCTGCACCCCTACGAATCCTTCGCGCCGGTGGTGGACCTGCTGCGCCAGGCCGCGAAGGACCCGCAGGTATTGGCGATCAAGCAGACGCTGTACCGCACCGGTGCGGACTCGGAAATCGTCGACGCCCTGGTGGACGCGGCGCGCGCCGGCAAGGAAGTGACCGCGGTGGTGGAACTGCGCGCGCGCTTCGACGAGGAATCCAACCTCACGCTCGCCTCGCGCCTGCAGCAGGCCGGCGCGATGGTGATCTACGGCGTGGTGGGCATCAAGACGCACGCCAAGCTGATGCTGATCCAGCGCCGCGAAGGCAGCGAACTGGTGCGCTACGCACACCTCGGCACCGGCAACTACCACACCGGCAACGCGCGGCTGTACACCGACTACAGCCTGCTCACCTCCGACGAGGCGCTGTGCGAGGACGTGCACAAGCTGTTCAGCCAGCTCACCGGCATGGGCAAGATGCTGCGTCTGCGCAAGCTGCTGCAGGCGCCGTTCACGCTGAAGCAGGGCCTGCTCGACCTGATCGCGCAGGAGGCGGCGAATGCCGCGGCTGGCCGCGACGCGCGCATCCTGATCAAGGTCAACGCGCTCACCGACCCCAAGATGATCCGCGCGCTGTACAAGGCCGGCATCGCTGGCGTGCGCATCGACCTGATCGTGCGCGGCATGTGCTGCCTGCGCCCCGGCGTGCCCGGCGTGTCGGAAAACATCCGCGTGCGCTCGGTGATCGGCCGCTTCCTGGAGCACAGCCGCGCCTACTGGTTCGCCAACGACGGCGAGCCGCGGCTGTACCTCTCCAGCGCCGACCTGATGGAACGCAACCTGGACCGCCGCGTGGAATGCGCGTTCCCGATCGAGGGCAAGAAGCTGCAGCAGCGCATCTTCGGCGCGCTGGAGCTCTACCTCACCGACAACGTCGGCGCCGCCGAACTGCAGGCCGACGGCAGTTACCGGCCGGTAACGCGCGCATCCGGCGAGGCGGTGCGCGACGTGCAGCAGCAATTGCTGGAGAAGTTCTGCGGCGCGGAGGCGTGATCCACGGATGGATCACGCGCCACACCATCGCGCAAGCGACGGTACGGCTGAACCGGGCCCGGCCCGGCGAATCGGGAAAGCGCAGGACAGCGCTTTCCCGAAACAACGATCACCCCAGGTGCCGCTTCACCCACGCCACATAACGATCCACGAAGCCCTGCAGGAATTTCCGCGTGTCGTCGCTGGCGACGTGGCCCTCGGCGTCGATCAGGCCGTCGTCCTTGAACTGCACGAACACCTCGGGTTGCGCCAGCATCGCCACGTCGACGAAGACCAGCGAGTTGCGCAGGTGCTGCTGCGCCAGCGCGCTGCCGGTGGCACCGATCGACGCGCCGATCACCGCTCCCGGCTTGCCGGCGAAGGAGTTCGTGCCCCAGGGACGCGAGGCGACGTCGATCGCGTTCTTCAGCACGCCCGGCACGCCGCGGTTGTATTCCGGGGTGACGAACAGCACGGCGTCGGCGGCCTCGATCTCGTGCTTCAGGCGCTTGGCCTCTGCCGGGTAATCGGCATCGAAGTCCTGGTTGTACAGCGGCAGGTTGTCGATGCGGATGTGCTCGAAGGCGAAATCCTTCGGCGCCAGCCGTTCCACCGCCCGCGCCAGCCGCTTGTTGATCGAAGCCTTGCGCAGGCTGCCCACCAGTACCGCCACTTTGATCGTGCTCATGCAGATGCTCCACGGGGCCAAGGCGCCGCCGACGGACGGCGCATTCCGGTCATTGGACCCGCACGGCGATCAAGCCGCCGTGATGCGCGGCGGCGTCAACGCACGTACAGCGCGTCGTGCAGCAACTGCTGGCGCGGCTTGTCCGGATCGCCCAGCCAGGTGAGCTTGTCCTGCGAGCTGTCGTCGGGATCGACCGCCGGCGCCAGGTTCTCGGGCCGCTGCGCAAACAGGCCCCACATCGCGTGGTCCTGCTCGTCGTACAGCAGGGCCACGCGCTCGGTCGGGCAATCGTGCGGCTTGCACGCGGTCGCCATCTGCATCGCCTTGCCGTCCACCTGCACGGTCTGCACCGGCGTCGCCGTGCCGCCCTTGCGTACCCAGTCCGGCAAGGCCTGCGCACCATGCAGCGCATCCAGCGTCTTCATGAAGTCCGGGCGCTGCAGCAGGTCGAACAGGTAGATCGGCGGCGAGGTCGGCTTGGCGCCCATCGTCGTTGCATCGGCCGTGGTCCTGGCGGAGGCCGGCGGCGCCTGCGTGGCCGGCACGCCAGGGGAAGATGCGGAAGGCGTGGGAGCCGCCGGCTCCTGCGGCCCCTTCGAGCAGGCCGCGCAGGCCAGCGTCACCGTCAATGCGCATGCGAGCATGGAAAACTTCATCGCAAGCCTCCTCGTCGTGTGGCACGAGGTTTCAACCTAGCAAGCCGCCATGCAACGCCCGCTGACGCGCAAGCTGTCCTGGAACCTGCAGGCTCTCACTTTGCCTGCAGGCTCTCCATCGCCTTCTTCGCATCCGCATGCGCAGCATCCAGCGTGGCCGCCTTCAGCCCCTGCTCGGCGTGGCCCAGTGCGGCTTGCAGGCGCGCCTCGGTGGCGGCATCACCCTTCGCGTCGACGATGGCGCCCTGGCCCTGGCCCTTGCAGGGATCCGCCTCCTTGGCATCGAAGCCCTTGCCCGACGGGCCGACCAGGCAGTTCACCACATGGTGCAGGTGGGCATGCGTGGTCGCCAGGTCCGCCGCTCCCATCGCCATGCCGGCATGCGCGCCGGCTGTCGCGATCTGCTTCGAGGCCGCTCCACTCGCGCCCGCCGTCTGCGCGGCTGCCGGCAGCGCAAGCGCCAGCAGCAGGGCCGGCAGTCCATACATGAAATGCTTCGTCATGACACAGCTCCCCAACGACGCGGCAAGGGCCGCAGTCCCCCGACTATGCCCCTGCTGTCGTGAGGAAAGGGCAAAGGGCGTGCCACAGGTCATGCCGGCAACGCCGCGGCACGGCCCTACACTGGGGGCCTTCCCGATGGAGGCGTCGCCATGGCCCGCGTGGAACTTGAAGCCGACCGCGTCAGCATGCAGCTGAGCCCGCTGGACGAAGTGCTGGCGCTGCACGGTTCGCTGCACATCCCGTACCGCCACATTCAGGCGGCGCACGCCGGGCCGGTGCCGGAGGCCTGGTTCCGCGGTTTTCGCATCGGCACCAACATCCCCGGCGTCAAGGTGGCCGGCAGCTTCTATAACGGCGAGGGCGTGATGTTCTACGACTTCCACGATCCCGCACGCTGCCTCACGCTGGAGCTGAAAGATGAGCGCTACCGGCGCGTCGTGGTCGAAGTCGCCCCGGGCCAGGACGCTGCCGCGCTGGCGGCACAGATCGCCGCACGCCTCTGATCCCTACGCACCCGCGCCCTGCAGCAAGGCCTTGGCCGCGGGATCGAGCCGGGCCATGAACCGCTCCACTTGCTGCGTGTAATCCGTGGCCTGACCCAGTTCGCGATTGATCTGCATGTGGCTGAGGTCTTCCGGCAACACCCCGGCATGCGTGCCGAACGATTGCGCCTTCGCCACGAAGGCGCGCGCAGCCGGGCAGGAATCGCTGCGCCGGGTGGAGCACACGGCCAGCAAGGGCACGATGCGCCCGCGCAGTTGCTGGTAGGGCGATACCGCCAGCCAGCCAGCAGGGTCGCTGCCGAAGGCGCGGTCGTAGAGCGGCAGATGCCGCCGCTGCATCGTCTGCACCACGTCGAGGCAGGCGCTGTCCAGCGCGATCGTGCCCAGCCACGGCCGCACGCCCTGGCGTTGGGCGAGCGACGGCTCGGCGCTCAGCAGCGCCACCAGGTGCGCACCGGCGGAATGCCCCATCATGATGAACCGGCCCGGATCGCCGCCCCACGAGGGCGCCATGCGCTGCGCCTCCGCCAGCGCCAGCGCCACGTCGGCGGCCTGCTCCAGCGGGGTGGCCTGCGGCAGCATGCGATAGTTCGTGGACACCAGGATGAAACCCCGCGGCACCCAGCGCGCGACCTTGTTCCCGACCACGCCCGCCGCGGCCTTGTCGCCGAACGCCCAGGCACCACCGTGCACCAGGAAGATCACCGGCGCATCGCGTGGCGCCGTCGCGGGCAGATAGACGTCGAAGCGCTGCCGCGGATCGCTGCCGTAGGCCACGTCCCGCAGCACGCGCACGCCCGATGGCAGGGCCGCCGTCTGCGGCCCCGACGGCTGCCGCGACAACGCGCGTTGCCATGGCCGTTGCTGCGCATGCACGGCGAACGCCAGAAAGGCCGACGCCATGCAAGATGCAGCCATCCACGCACGATGCTTCATCACGACCTCCGATAGGCAGGAACACCGCTCGTCGCAGCCCGCAACACCGACGACAGCACAAACGGCAAGCCGGGCCGGCGGTTGACGCCCATCCGCGCGATACCGCCGGCGCGCGTGGGTTACGATGCCCGGCCGCCCTGGATGGATTCCCCGCCGTGTCGCATTACGCCGGCCCCCTGCTCACCCGCCCCACCGCCGAAGCGCTGCTCGCCGCACGCGACGCGGGTGCGGACGCATGGACGGGCTCGCTGGACCTGGGCCGCTCGACCGGCACCGCGCGGCTGCAGGCAGACGCCTGGCAGTGGCGCGGCGAAAGCTATCCCTGGCCACCCATGCCCAAGGACCGCAGCATCCACTACTGGGATGGCGAGGCATTCGCGCCGGCCGCGCGCTACTCCGGCTCGCTGATCAAGCTGGTGCCCACCGAGTGGGACGTGCCCACGTTCGAGATCGACGGCATCAAGATGCTGCCCACCGCGAAGGCATCGCCGCTGGACGACGCGCGCCGCAAGGTGGCGCTGGTGGAACCGCGCGGCAAGGCGGTGCTGGATACCTGCGGCGGCCTGGGCTATTTCGTCGCCTGCTGCCTGGATGCGGGCGCAGCAAGCATCCGATCGTTCGAGAAGAATCCCGACGTGCTGTGGCTGCGCACGCTGAACCCGTGGTCGCCCGACCCGGATGCGCCCGCCAGTGGCGGACGCCTGCAGCTCGCCCACGCGGACGTGTCGCAGGCCATCGCGCAGGTCGCCGACGCCTCGGTGGACGCGCTGCTGCACGACCCGCCGCGCTTCGGCATCGCCGGCGAGCTGTACTCGCTGGCGTTCTACCGCCAGCTCGCCCGCGTGCTGCGCCGTGGCGGCCGCCTGTTCCACTACACCGGCAGCCCGAACAGGCTCACCAGCGGCCGCGACGTGCCGCGCGAGGTGGCGCGGCGGCTGCAGGAAGCCGGTTTCGAGGCACGGCTTGCGCTGGACGGGGTGCTGGCGACGCGACGTTGAGGGCGCGCTACAGGTGCCGCCGCACCGCGTCAGGCATCGGCAGCGCCTCGTCGCGGACTTCGGCGACCACCTGGTTGCGGCCGCGGCGCTTGGCCGCGTACAGCGCCGCGTCGGCGCGCGCGAACAGTTCGTCCGCGTCGTAGCCGCGCTGTGGATCGGCCTGCGCCACGCCGAGGCTGAGCGTGAGATCGGGAATCGGCGGCTCCGCCTGCGGCGCGCGGGCCGCCACCGCCGTGCGCAGGGCGTCGGCCAATGCCGTGGCCTGTGTCGCGTCCTGGCCGCCGCAGGCGACCATGAATTCGTCGCCGCCGAAGCGGCCGAACAGGTCGTCGCTCACCAGGTGTTCGCGCACCACGCCCACCACCAGCGCCAGCGCCGCGTCGCCTGCCTGGTGGCCGTGGCGGTCGTTGATCTGCTTGAAGTGGTCGAGGTCGAACATGATCAGGCAGAGTGGCTGGTTGTACTTCGCCAGATGGTCGATGCGCACGCGCAGCTCCCCGGCGAACGCGTGCCGGTTGAGCGTGCCGGTGAGCGGATCGTGCATGGACAGGTACTGCAATTGTTCCGACTTGCGCTGCAGGTGGCTGTGCGCGGATTTCAGATAGCGCTGCTGGCGCGTCAGCTGCTCAGCCTGCTGCCCCAGATGCCGCGCGCGACGCAGCGACGCCCACCAGGCCAGCAGCACGATGCCCAGCAGCGGAAGCAGTAGCCAGAGCTGCGAACGCTGCCGCGACGGCGATGCGGCGACGGCATCGGTCATCGACGTAGCCGGTGCGCTCGACGGCGCAGCAACCGCCGGCGCAACCCGCGCAGCAGGTGCGGCGACGAGTGGCGCCGACGACGCAGCGCTTGCCGTCGCTGCAGCCGCGTCCGGATTCGCGGGCGCAGGCGCCACCTGCGCGGGGACGGGCAGCACGGCCGGTGCTGTGCGGGGCGACTCCGCCTCGACTCTTGGCGGTGGTGGCGGCGGCGGAGGTGGCGGCGGCA
>DATEKS010000038.1:0-22698 GCA_035277325.1 Rhodanobacter sp. | reverse complement strand
TGGCGCAGCGGCACAGTGAGCAGCTCACCGGTGAGCGTGGCCGACGCCGGCACGCGCGCCGGCGCGTCCAGTTCGCCCACCGCGGCGGCGGGCAGCACCGGCGACCATCTGGCCCTGGTGCCGGCGAAGCAGGGTGGCAAGGCCGCCCCGACGGAGGGCGGCTCGGACAAGGCGTTGCGCCAGGACCTGCAGCGCAGCCAGGAAACCCTCGCCAGCCTGCAGCAGCAGGGCGAGGACTTGAAGTCGCGCCTGAAGGAACTCGGCGACATCAACAGCAAGAACGAACGCCTGCTGGCACTCAAGGACAACGAGATCGCCGAGCTGCAGCAGAAGCTGGCTGCGGCGCGCAAGGCGGCCGGCCAGCCGGCGGAGCCGGCGCACGCGGCCACGGCGGCCATGACGGCTGCGGCCGTAGCGTCGAAGCCGGCGGAACAACCCGCCCGTGCTGCTTCGGCGCCGACTGCCGGCAGCGAGGCCGCAGCCATGGCCACGGCCGCCAAGGCGGAAGCCCCGGCTGCCGCGTCGACCGCGCTTGCGGCAAGCAAGCCCGTTGCCGCGCCGGCCAGCACCACGCCGATCAAGCCGACTGCGATCAAGCCGGCGCCGGTTGCCAGCGAGGAACCCTGGTACACCCAGCTGTGGGCACAGGCGCTGGGCGCCGTCGTCGTGGTGCTGCTGTTGCTGGGTGCGCTGCTCGGCCGCCGCCGCAAGGTGAAGCCCGCAGCCGCGTCGCCGAAGCTGGCGCCGTCGCTGGCCGACCGCTTCGGCGATGCAGCGCCCGCCGACGGTGGCGACGATGCCGACCAGAACATGCTGCTCGACCAGCTGGCCGAGCATCCCGACGACATCGGTTTGCACCTGGAACTGGTGAGCCTGTATTACGGCCGCCGCGACGTCGAACATTTCGAGGCCGCTGCCGAGGCCATGCACGCGCACGTCAGCGACCCGCAGCAGGAAGAGTGGCAGGAAGTGCTGCGCATGGGCGAGGACCTGGTGCCAGGCCATCCGCTGTTCGCCGGCCACGGCGGCATGTCGGCGGAAGAGCTCGAGGCGCATCACGGTTTCGACATCGACCGCTACGCCGCCGAGCCTGTCGCAGCGCCGGTGCCTGCTCCGGCGCCCGTGCCGGCTGGCCCGCCGCCATTGCCCGCGAATCCGGTGAAGGTGAGCGAATACAACTTCAACTTCGACCTGACACCGGCGCATGAGGCGGCGCCGAAGCGGAACGATGACGTCGAGCTTGCTCCCGCCGTGGCCCACCACGCCGCGGATGTGGGCGAGGACGCGACGGTGCTGCGCGGCACGGCGTCGAACTGGCACTTCGACGAGCCGGAAGTGCAGGTGCAGCCGGCCGGACACGACATCGAGCCGCGCGATTTCAGCGACGACCCGGTGGACACCAAGCTCGACCTCGCCCGTGCCTACCTGGACATGGGCGATCCCGAAGGCGCTCGCGCCATGCTCGAGGAAGTGCTGCACGAAGGCAGCCAGATGCAGCGCGACGTGGCCAAGCGCATGCTCGACGACCTGCACTGAGCAATCTGCCGCATCTGTGACGAGCGAACGGGCCGGCCATGCCGGCCCGTTCGCGTTGCGGCCTGTTACGCTGCGCACTTTCTGCAACGCTTCCGATCCATGCGCATCGCCCTGGGCATCGAATACGACGGCACCGACTTCCTCGGCTGGCAGCGCCTGAGCCACGGCAACACGGTGCAGGGCACGCTGGAGCAGGCCTTGTCGAAGGTGGCCGCGCAGCCGGTCGAGGTGACCTGCGCGGGCCGCACCGACGCCGGCGTGCACGGCCGCTGCCAGGTGGTGCATTTCGACAGCGAGGTGCCGCGCACGATGCGCGGCTGGCTGCTGGGCGCCACCTCCAACCTGCCGCCCAGCGTGGCGGTGCTGTGGGCGCAACCGATGGCCGAAGAATTCCACGCGCGCTTTTCCGCGCGCAGCCGGCGCTACCGCTACACCATCCTCAACCGACCGGTGCGCGCGGCGCTGGACGCGCGCTACGTGACCTGGGAGCGACAGCCACTGGATGCCACGCGCATGCATACCGCGGCGCAGGCGCTACTGGGCGAGCATGATTTCTCCGCGTTCCGCGCGGTGTCCTGCCAAGCCGCGCATCCGCGACGCTGCGTGCTGGCCGTGGGCGTGCGGCGCGAAGGCGAACAGGTGATCGTGGAAATCGAGGCGAACGCCTTCCTGCACCACATGGTGCGCAACATCGTTGGTTCGCTGCTGCCGGTGGGGCGCGGCGAGCAGCGGGTAGAGTGGATGGCCGAGCTGCTGGCTGGTCGCAACCGCGAGGTGGCCGGCCCCACTGCGCCGTCGTCCGGGCTGACCTTCCTCGGCCCGCGCTACGAAGCACACTGGGGCCTGCCCGCGGAGGTTTCGCAGTGACGCGCATCAAGTGCTGCGGCATGACCCGAGTCGAGGACGCGCTGCTGGCGGCGCAGCTCGGTGCCGATGCGATCGGCCTGGTGTTCACCGCGCGCAGCAAGCGCCAGGTGTCGCTGGAGCAGGCGCGGGCGATCCGCCACGCGCTGCCGCCGTTCGTGGACGCGGTGGCGCTGTTCATGGATGACGATGCGGCCTTCGTCGCGGACGTGATCGCGGCGGTGCAGCCGGACCTGCTGCAGTTCCACGGCAGCGAGCCGGACGCGTGGTGCGCGCGATTCGGCCGGCGCTACCTCAAGGCCATCGCGATGGGTGAGGGGGCTGCGGCCCTGCCGCGACTGCGAGAGTACCCGGGCGCCGCCGCGCTGCTGCTGGACGGCCACGCCGCGGGCGAGGCCGGCGGCGGCGGCAAGGCCTTCGACTGGTCGCTGCTGCCGCGCGATCCCGCCCAGCCGGTGATCCTTGCCGGCGGCCTGCATGCGGACAACGTGGGCGCGGCGATCCGTGCGGCACGGCCCTGGGCGGTGGACGTGGCCAGCGGCGTGGAGTCGGCGCCCGGGATCAAGGATGCGGCGAAGCTTGCCGGCTTCGTGGCCGCGGTGCGTGCCGCTGATCGGGAATCCGCTCCGCCAACGGATCGCTGAGTCAGGTTTCGGCCAGTTCCTTGCGCAGCCAGGCGGCCAGTGCGGCGAGTCGCGGGTCGTCGGCGCGGCGTGCCGAAACCAGCACCCAGCGCGCGCCCGTTTCGCGGAAACCCCAGGGCGCCAGCAGGCGGCCGCTGGCAAGGTCGTCGGCCACCAGCGGTTGTGGTGCGATCGCCACGCCCAGTCCGGCGGCGGCCGCTTCCAGCAGGAAATAGAGGTGGGGCAGGGCCTGCGTCTGCTGCAGGGATTCGGGCGGCAGTTCCATCGCGTGCGCCCACTCCGGCCAGGCCTGCGGGCGCGAGGCGGTGTGCAGCAGCGGTTCCTCGCACAGCACGCTGGCAGGCGACTCGCGCAGGCGCTCGGCGCCGGGGTAGCGCGGGCTGAGCACCGGGCCGATGCGCTCCGGTGCCAGCTCGTGCACCTGCCAGCCCGCGGGCCAGGGCGGCGCGGCCAGCAGCAGGGCGGCATCGGCGTCGGTCAGGTGCCCGGCAACCGGCTCCTCCTGTACCGCGAGGTGCAAGGTCAGTGCGGGCAGCTCGTGTCGCAGGCGTTCCAGCCGCGGGATCACCCAGCGTGCCAGCACGCTGCCGGAACACCCGAGCACGAAGGCCGTGGTAGCACGCGCATGGCGCAGTTGCAGCCAGGCCTCGCGCAGTTGCCCGAACGCGGCGCTGCACTGTTCGCGCAACTGCTGGCCGACCGCGGTGAGGGCGACGCCGCGCCCCTGGCGGACGAACAGCGGCTGGCCCAAGGCTTCTTCCAGCGCGCGCACCTGGCGGCTCACCGCGCCGTGGGTCACGTGCAGTTCCTGTGCGGCGAGGCTCATGCTGCCCAGCCGCGCGGCGGCCTCGAAGGCATGCAAGGCATTCAGCGAGGGCAGGTCGCGATCCGACATGCTGTGAGTCTAGCTCAAGTATCGAGGCGATCTTTTCGCTTTTTCATCGCGATGGGCGGCGCTAAGGTGTGAGCCTGTTGCTTCACCTTGCGATGGAGTCGTCATGCAAGAAATTCGGGATTTCCACGCCTTTCCGGACGCGCAAGGCCGCTTCGGCCAGTTCGGTGGCAGCTATGTGGCCGAAACCCTGATGGCGCCGCTGGCCGAGTTGGCCGAGGCCTACCTGCGCCTGCGCCAGGATCCGGCTTTCATCGCCGAACTCGACCGCGACCTCACGAACTATGTGGGCCGGCCCAGCCCGGTCTACTTCGCCGAGCGGCTGACGAAACACGTGGGTGGTGCGCGCATCCTGCTCAAGCGCGAGGACCTGAACCACACCGGCGCGCACAAGATCAACAACACCGTGGGCCAGGCGCTGGTGGCGCGGCACATGGGCAAGACCCGCATCATCGCCGAGACCGGCGCGGGCCAGCACGGCGTGGCCAGCGCCACGGTGGCGGCGCGGCTGGGGCTGCAGTGCGTGGTTTACATGGGCGCGGTGGACATCGAGCGGCAGAAGATCAACGTCTACCGCATGAAGCTGCTCGGCGCCGAGGTGGTGCCGGTGACGTCCGGCTCGAAGACGCTGAAGGACGCGCTCAACGAGGCGATGCGCGACTGGGTCACCAACGTGGCCGACACCTTCTACATCATCGGCACCGTCGCCGGCCCGCACCCGTATCCGCTGATGGTGCGCGACTTCAACGCCATCGTGGGTCGCGAGGCGCGCGCGCAGGTGTTCGACCAGTACGGACGGCTGCCCGACGTGCTGACCGCCTGCGTGGGCGGAGGCTCCAACGCGATGGGGCTGTTCCATGCCTTCCTCAACGACCGCGGCGTGCGCATCGTGGGCGCCGAGGCGGCGGGCGAAGGCATCGCCACCGGCCATCACGCGGCGTCGCTGGCTGCAGGCCGGCCTGGCGTGCTGCACGGCAACCGCACCTACGTGCTGTGCGACGACGACGGCCAGATCACCGAGACGCATTCGATCTCCGCCGGCCTGGACTATCCCGGCGTCGGCCCCGAGCACGCCTTCCTCAAGGACGCCGGCCGTGCCGAGTATGTAGGCGTCACCGACGACGAGGCGCTGGAGGCCTTCCACCTGCTATGCCGCACCGAAGGCATCCTGCCCGCGCTGGAATCCAGCCATGCGGTGGCGCAGGCGATCAAGCTCGCGCGCGAGTATCCGAAGGATGGCATCGTGCTGTGCAATCTGTCCGGCCGCGGCGACAAGGATGTGCACACGATTGCCGCACGCGAAGGAGTGCAGGTATGAATCGCATCGACCGCCGTTTCGCCGAGCTCAAGGCCGCTGGCCGCACCGGGCTGATTCCGTTCGTCACCGCGGGCGACCCGTCGCCCGAACATGCGGTGGGGCTGATGCACGCGCTGGTCGACACGGGCGCTGACCTGATCGAACTGGGTGTGCCGTTCTCCGACCCGATGGCCGATGGCCCGGTGATCCAGCACGCCAGCGAACGCGCCATCGCCAGGGGCGTGGGTCTGGCCGACGTGCTCGGCTGGGTGGCGCAGTTCCGGCAGCGCGACAGCGACACGCCGGTGGTGCTGATGGGCTATCTGAACCCGATCGAGATCCATGGCTACGAGCGCTTCGCCGTGGAAGCCGTTGCTGCCGGCGTGGATGGCGTGCTGCTGGTGGATTGCCCGCTGGAGGAATCGGCAGTGTTGGCGCCGCTGCGGGAGGCGGGCCTCAGGCAGATCCTGCTGGCCGCGCCCACCACGGCGCCGGAACGCCTCGCGAAGTTGTGCAAGGCAGCCGAGGGTTTCCTCTACTACGTGTCGTTCGCCGGCATCACCGGTGCCGCGCGGCTGAGCACGACGGACATCGCCGTGCGCGTGGCCGACATCCGCGGCCATGCAAGCGCGCCGGTGGCGGTGGGCTTCGGCGTGCGCGATGCCGAAAGCGCGAAGGCCATCGCCGGCTTCGCCGACGCGGTGGTGATCGGCAGCGCACTGGTGGAACGGTTGGCCGGCGCGGCGTCGGCGGCAGAGGTCGCGGAGCGTGTCCAGGGGTTCCTGGCGCCGATCCGTACCGCACTGGACGCTGGCTGACGGCAGCGCCTGGTCGCGCGATGTGCGCCACCACACGCCGGCGTCCGGGATGCCCAGCGGTTCTCGGCTAGAATGCACGCTTCACCAGAGGCGTCGCTATGAACTGGCTGCAGAAAATCATGACACCGCGTGTGCGCACGCAAGGCTCCGCCGCCGGCAAGGGCAAGGTGCCCGAGGGTGTGTGGGAGAAGTGCGCCGGCTGTGGCTCGGTGCTGTACAAGCCGGAGCTGGAGCGCAACCTGATGGTCTGTCCCAAGTGCGGGCACCACCACGCGATCCGTGCGCGTACCCGGCTGCTTTCGCTGCTCGACGAGGGTTCGGCGCAGGAACTGTGGCCGAGCATGGAAGCCACCGATCCGCTGAAGTTCCGCGACTCCAAGAAGTACCGCGACCGCATCGTCGCCTCGCAGAAGTCCAGCGGCGAGAAGGACTCGCTGGTCGCGATGAGCGGCAGCCTGAAGGGCCGCCCGCTGGTCGCCACCGCGTTCGAGTTCGGCTTCGTCGGCGGCTCGATGGGCTCGGTGGGCGGCGAGAAGTTCGCCCGTGCCGGCGAGCGGGCGCTGGCCGAGAAGAGCGCACTGGTGTGCTTCTCCGCCAGCGGCGGCATGCGCATGCAGGAAGGCCTGTACTCGCTGATGCAGATGGCCAAGACTTCGGCGGTGCTGGCGAAGCTGCGCGATGCCGGCGTACCCTACATCAGCGTGCTGACCAATCCGTCCACCGGCGGCGTCTCCGCCAGCATGGGCATGCTGGGCGACATCAACATCGGCGAGCCGAAGGCGCTGATCGGCTTCGCCGGCCCGCGCGTGATCGAGCAGACCGTGCGCGAGACCCTGCCCGAGGGCTTCCAGCGTGCCGAGTTCCTGCTGGAGCACGGCGCGATCGACATGATCGTCGACCGCCGCGAGATGCGCGACAAGCTGGCCGATCTGCTCAGCCTCATGCAGAAGGCGCCGCGCGCGGCGTGACGTTTGCCTGATCCGTCGATGTGCACGATGCCGCCTACGGGCGGCATCGTCGTTTCCGCTGCGGGTTTTTCCACAGCAGGTGTGGATGCCTGCCGAACAAAGCTGTGGACAAGCCGCGTTCACCGCTTTGCCGACAGGCACTTGGCACGCCTTGGCGAATTTCTGCGCAGCACGCTGCGTGTTTTCCACAGCGATTGTGGAGGTGCGTGGGCAAAGCCTGTGGATAGATGCGCCAAGTGCCTGATGCGAAAACCTCACGCGACGTGCTGCGCAGGAATTGCTCAGGCGAATGCGCCGATGCCGTGCGCCAGCCACAGCGACAGCGTGCCGAGCGCGCCGCCGATGCCGATCGCGGCCAGCACGTCGCTGGGGTAGTGCAGGCCGAGGATCACGCGCGAGGTGGCGACCAGCGCGGTGAAGCCCAGCAGCAGCGGCGCGAGCAGCGGGTACCAGGCCAGCGCCACGATCGTGAAACCCATCGCCTGCAGGGTGTGGCCGGAGGGAAAGCTGAATTCGTCCAGCGGCGGCACGTGTGCGATCACGCCGGGGCAGGTGCGGAACGGCCGCGGTCGGCGCGTGTGCCGTTTCAGCAGGCGGTAGAGCAGCAGGGCGGCCAGCCCGGTGGCGGCCATGTGCGTGGCGGCGAGCAGGCCGCGCCGACCGTCCAGCGCGATCAGGGCCAGCATCAGCGCATACCAGAACATGCCGTCGCCGAGCCGGCTGATCGCACCGAAGAACACGCCCACCGCGCGGCGCGCGCCCCAGCGGTTCGCCGCCACGCAGACGCGGCGGTCGAACGCGAGGCTTCTAGGCGTGGATGGCAATGGTGTCGTGTCCATGGTTGCGCTCCTCGGCCAGTTCGCGCAGCAGGGTTTCGAATTCGCGGATCACCCGTTCCGGCGACAGGCGCGCCATGCCCTCGTGCGCGTGACGGCCCATGTGGCGGATCAGGCCGGGGTTGCCCGCCAGCGTGGCCGTCGCCACGACGAACGCGGCCGGGTAGTCGGGCGCGATGCTGTAACCGTTGTAGCCATCGCGCAGATGCTCGCGGGCGGCCCCTTCGCGGTAGGCCACCACCGGCAGGCCGCAGGCCAGCGCCTCCAGGATCACGTTGCCGAAGGTCTCGCTGAGGCTGGGAAAGGGGAACAGGTCCGCACTGGCGATGTGCCGCGCCAGTGCCTCGCCGCGCTGCACGCCGGTGAAGATGAAGTCCGGATGTGCTGCCTGCAGCGCGGCGCGCGCGGGCCCGTCGCCCACCCACACATAGCGCAGCGCGGGAAACTGCTGTTGCGCGGTGCGGAAGGCCTGCACTGCCAGCTCGAGATTCTTCTCGGGCGCGATGCGGCCCACGTACAGCATCACCGGCGTGTCGGCGTCGGCGCCCCATCGCGCACGCAGTGCCGGATCGCGCCGGCCGGGATGGAACAGTTGCGTATCCACCGCGCGGCGCAGCAGGCGCGCGTTGTCCACGCCGAACCCGGCGAGCTCCTGCGCCAGCGCCTCGGTGGGTACGAGGGTGGCGGCGGCGCGCCGATGGAAGCGGCGCAGGTGGCCGCGCACCAGCGGCGTGAGCCAGCGCAGGCCGTAGTGGCCGGCATAGCTGTCGAAGCGCGTGTGGAAGCCGGTCGCCACCGGTATGCGCAAGGCGTTGGCCGCGCGCAGCGCCGACCCGCCCAGCGGACCTTCGGTGGCGACGTAGATCGCGTCGGGGCGCTGCTGCGCCCAGCGTTCGCGCAAGGCGTGCCCGGCCGGCAGGCCGAGGCGCAACCCGGGGTAGCGCGGCAACGCCACGCCACGGGTGAACAAGGTGTCGAAGCCCGGCTCGGCCACGCCTTGCCGCGCCTGGCGTGGCCGCACCACGTCGATGGAATGGCCCCGCGCGGCGAGCCCGGCGGCGAGCCCGTGCACGGTGAGCGCCACGCCGTTGATCTCCGGCGGCCAGGTTTCGCTGACGATACCGATGCGCATGACGGCGGCCCTCGCGTGGATTGCATGCAGTGTCGCGGCGCCGGTTTGCGCAGGCATGGCGACCGCATGACGCGACGATGACGCGGCCGGATCCTGGTGCGGCGCTAGACTGCGGGTTCAGCCAACGAGGAGATACGACGATGACACGCCTGATGCTCGCCGCCATGCTGTTCGCCGCCACGGGCGCCGTTGCCGCCCAAGCCGCCGCCGGCCTGCCGGCCACCAAGGCGCCGGCCGATGCCGGTGTCTACTTCATCTCGCCGCAGGACGGCGCCACGGTGCCCGCGACCTTCACGGTGCGCTTCGGCCTCAAGGGCATGGGCGTGGCGCCGGCCGGCGTGGCCAGGGAGAGCACCGGCCATCACCATCTGCTGATCGACGCGAAGCAGTTGCCCGCCGCCGGCCAGCCGATTCCGAACGATGCGCAGCACCGGCACTTCGGCGGCGGCCAGACTGAGGCCACGCTCACCCTGCCGCCTGGCACGCATACCTTGCAGCTGGAACTGGGCGATGCCAGCCACGTGCCGTTCGATCCGCCGCTGGTGTCGAAGCGGATCACGGTGCACGTGCAGTAGTCAGCGGCCGAAATACACCGACACGCCGAGTCCGGCTTGCCATTCATCGGCGTGACCGGACAGGCGATGACGCGCGCTCGCATCCAGTTGCACACGCGGCGTGGCCTGCCAAGCCACGCCGGCGCCGGCCAGGCTGCCATCGCCGGTCGCCGCGTCGTGCAGCAGCGCCGCTTCGGCGTAGACGTTCAGCACGGGAGTGAGCGTGTAGCCGTCGTTCAACGCCAGCAGCCGGCTGTCGCGGCCGCCCGCCCGCACGTCCTGCAGGTACAGCGCCGCGGTGTTGCGCGCGTTCCATTGCCAGTTGAAGTCGGCGCCGAGCAGGTATTGCCGCTGCGGATTGCGGAATGCGCGCGTGCCGTCGGTGAACTCCACGCTGCCCAGCAGTCCCCAGCTGAAGGCGCCGGAAGCGGGCAGGGCGAATTTCATTCCCAGCGTGCTGTCGCCGCGGCCGTCGCTGCGAAAGTCCGAGCCGGCCCCAGTCTGGCGCAGGCGGTTCCATGAACTGCCCAGCTGCAGTTCCAGCGGGCCGCCCAGGCCCACGCGCAGCAGGCCGTCGGCGACGTATTGCGCGCTGACGACGCCCTCGTCGTGGCCACGACTCCAGTCGGGCAGGCCCTGTTCCCAGGTGATGTCGCCGGCCTTGAGCACGGCCGGCGTGAAGCCGAGGCCGGGGCGGTCGTAGCCCGGGTTGTCGTCGGCCTGCGCCGTGTGAGGCAAGGCCAGCGCGAACAGCACAGCGAGCGCGGCAA
Organism: Rhodanobacter sp.; assembly: GCA_035277325.1. Taxonomy (GTDB): domain Bacteria; phylum Pseudomonadota; class Gammaproteobacteria; order Xanthomonadales; family Rhodanobacteraceae; genus Rhodanobacter_A. Next base: position 12,387 of record DATEKS010000038.1, on the reverse strand, counting down.
AGGCATGCCGGTGGCGATGGCCGTATCGTCGGGATCTCATGTCCTGGTTCCGTGGTTTGCGCGATGCCGGCATGGCGGTCGCCACGTGTGAGCGTACTATCTATGCGGACCGAGCCCGCCCGTCCCCACGGAGGTGCGCGATGAAACGCATGCTGTTCGTCCTCATCCTGGGCATGCCCGGTGTTGCCTGGGCCGGCCTGTCGGTGCAGCAGGATGCGCCGGTGCCGCGCACCGCCCAGAACCACCATCCCCAGCTGTTCGAGGTGAAGTTTGTCCTGCGGCCGGCGCCGAAGCAGGACGGCGGTCTGCCGCAGGTTCAACTCGACAGGCAGGCCGCCGCGATCGTGCCGGTGCATTGGGGACAGCAGACCCATCGCCGGCTCGGCTTGCCTGGCCCCGGCCCGAACGTGGAAATCTGCCAGGGTTGGGGCTGCGAGGGCTTCGGCCAGCGATAGGTGCCGCGCGAGCATCGGGTAGAATCACGCGTTTCCAGTCGTTGCTCATGCCCCGATGACCGTCCGCACCCGTTTCGCCCCCAGTCCCACCGGCTTCCTGCACATCGGCGGTGCGCGCACCGCGCTGTACTGCTGGCTGGAGGCGCGCCGGCGCGGCGGCGAGTTCCTGCTGCGCATCGAGGACACCGACCGCGAACGCTCCACCGACGAAGCCGTGCAGGCGATCCTCGACGCGATGGCCTGGCTCGACCTCTCCGCCGACGAGGCGCCGATCTACCAGACCCACCGCCTCGCCCGCTACAAGGAAGTGGCCGAACGCCTGCTCGCCGACGGCAAGGCCTACTACGCCTACGAGAGCAAGGAAGAGATCGAGGCGATGCGCGAGGCCGCCATGGCCAAGGGCGAGAAGCCCCGCTACAACGGCTACTACCGCGACCGCAACGAGCCGTACCGCGACGACCCGAACCGGGTGATCCGCTTCCGGAACCCGCTGGAAGGCTCGGTCGTGTTCGAGGACAAGGTGAAGGGCCGGGTGGAGTGGTCCAACGTCGAGCTGGACGACCTGGTGATCTTCCGCTCCGATGGCTGGCCCACCTACAACTTCGCCGTGGTGGTGGACGACATCGACATGGGCATCACCGAGGTGATCCGCGGCGACGACCACGTCAACAACACGCCGCGCCAGATCAACATCTACAAGGCCCTCGGCAAGCCCGTGCCGGAGTTCGCGCACCTGCCGATGATCCTGGACAAGGAGGGCAAGAAGCTCTCCAAGCGCACCAACTCAGTCAGCGTGATGGAGTACCGCGAGGAAGGCTACCTGCCGCACGCGATCCTCAATTACCTGGTGCGCCTCGGCTGGTCGCACGGCGACCAGGAGATCTTCTCGCGCGAGGAGATGATCCGCCTGTTCGACATTGCCGACGTCAACAAGGCCGCCTCGCGCTTCGACATCGAGAAGCTCAACTGGCTGAACCAGCATTACCTCAAGACCGACGATCCGGTGGCGCTGGCGCCCGAGTTCGCCTGGCACCTGGCACGCGCCGGCATCGACACGGCGAACGGCCCCGCGCCCGCCGACGTGATCGTGGCGCTGCGCGACCGCGTGCACACACTGAAGGAAATGGCCGAGCGCGCGAAGATCTGGTACGGCCCCATCGCCGAGTGGGACGACAAGGCCGTCGCCAAGCACCTGAAGAACGACAGCGCCGTGGCCGTGCTGGAAGCCGCCGGGATCCTGCTGGCCAGCGTCGAATGGAAGCCGGAACCGATCCATGGCGTGATCGAGCAGGTGGCGGCGAAGCTGGAGCTGGGCATGGGCAAGGTCGCCCAGCCGCTGCGCGTGGCGATGACCGGCACCCAGGTGTCGCCGTCCATCGACCACACCATCTATCTCGCCGGGCGCGACGAAGCGCTGAAGCGCATCGACCACGCGCTGACGCTGGCCCGCGGCTGACCGAGCAGGCGGGCAGGGCACGGGCGTCATGCATGAGCTGCTCGCCCGTGCCATGCAGGGCGTCGATCCCGACGCGCCGGGCGCGTTCTGGCATGTTTTCCTTAACCTGTGGGCGATGGTGCCCTGGGCCGCGCTGTTCTGGTGGAATCTGCTTTTCGTGGCGATAGGCGCACTGCTGGGCTGGTGGCGCGGGCGGCTGTGGGAAGGCGTCGCCTGGGCCTGGGTGCTTGGGCCGATCGGCTGGGTGGTGCTGCTGCTGCGCCCGCGCGGCAGGACGCGCGTCGCGCCGCCGCCGCTGCCGCGTTGAATGCCGTGCCGGCGGCCGCATCTTCCTGCCTGCGGACCTGCATGTATCATCGTCCGCGAGGAGAGACCCCTTGGCCCACGACGCCGCCGGCAAGCCGCACGTCCATCATTCGCATCACCACGACGCGAAGGGTTTCGTGCGCGAGGTGGCGCACGTCAGCGAGGAGCGCGGCCTGCGCCTCACCCCGCTGCGCATGGAAGTACTGGAGCTGGTCGCCGCCGCGGCCAAGCCGGTGAAGGCCTACGACCTGCTCGACCAATTGCGCGAGAAGCATGGCAATGCGGCGCCGCCTACGGTGTACCGCGCGCTGGACTTCCTGCTGGAGCAGGGCTTCATCCACAAGTTGGAGTCGATCAACGCCTTCGTCTCCTGCCACCATCCGGCCGAGGCGCATCAGGTGCCGTTCCTGATCTGCGACGTCTGCTCCGGTGCCGAGGAGGTCTGCGACGAACGCGTCGCCGAACTGATCGACGCCCAGGCCAGGGCGCTGGGCTTCCGCGCCCAGGCGCAGACGCTGGAAGTGCACGGCGTTTGCAAGCGCTGCCGCAAGTCCTGATGCCATATTGCGCCCTGTCGGCGCCGCCTGCTTGTGCGGTGCGATTGTTATAAAGTAACATTGCAGGCATGGACCGGATCGGAAGCTCCGCCGAAGGCGACAGCGTGCTGCTGGACCCCATGCCGATGGGGCCAGTCGCCATGGGCGATGCGCCGAGATCCTCGCGCTGGTGGCACCTGGCCGACCGCGTGGGCGCCACGGCCTCGTTCCTGTGCGCGATCCACTGCGCGCTGCTGCCGTTCGTGCTCACCCTGCTGCCACTGCTGGGCCTCGGCTTCCTGGCCGGGCACCGCTTCGAACGCGGCTTCGTAATGTTCGCCGCCACGCTGGCGCTGTTTTCCCTGGTCGGCGGCTATCGCCGTCACCGCCGGCCGCTGCCGCTGCTGCTGGCGCTGCCGGGGCTGGTGCTGTTGCTGCTGGGCGTCACCTGGGGCCTGGCGTATCCGCTCGTCGTACATAGCGTCCTGGTGACCTGCGGCGGCTTGCTGGTGGCGTCGGCGCATTTCGTGAACCTGTACACCGATCGTCGGCACGGTCCGGCCGCCGTGCATGTGCATGGCGCACATTGCGTGCACTGAGGCCATTTCTTGCCCTCCGCTTCCACGATCCTGATCGTCGGTGCATCGCGTGGGCTCGGCGTGGCCCTGGCCGCCGGATTCCTTGGCAGGGGCTGGAACGTCATCGGCACGGTCAGGCCGGGCTCCCGGACCGCACTGCACGATCTGGCGGAAGAACACCCGGGCCGTGTCGGCATTGAAACGCTGGATATCGACGAGCCGGAGCAGATCGCCGCGCTGCGCAAACGCCTTGCCGGCAGGGTGCTCGACATCCTGTTCGTGAACGCGGGAACGACCACGCACGACCAGGGCGTGCGGGTCGGCAACGTGGCGACCGAAGAGTTCATTCGCGTGATGGTGACGAACGTGCTCGGCCCCATGCGCGTCATCGAATCACTGCAGGACCTCGTGCCAGCGGATGGATTGATCGGCGCGATGTCGTCCGGGCAGGGCAGCATCGCGAACAACGAAACCGGGATGCGCGAGGTCTACCGCGGCAGCAAGGCTGCGCTGAACATGTCCATGCGCAGCTTCGCCGCGCGCGAAGCTGCGCATCCGCGAGCCATGGTGGTACTCGCTCCGGGATGGATCCGCACCGACCTGGGCGGCCCGGACGCGCCGTTCACGATCGAAGAGAGCGTGCCGCTGCTGGTTGACGTGCTGATGTCGAAGCGCGGCGTGTCTGGCCTCGAGTATCTCGATCGTTTCGGCCGAACCGTGCCCTGGTGAACGAGCATCGGCAGCCCGTGCGGTAATTGTGTAACGCCGCCCGCGCTTCCTAGCATGCGCGCATGAGCGTCACGCATACCCACGATCACGATCACGTGCATCCGCACCCGGCGGAAGCGCACGGCCAAGATCACGCGCCGCATGCCGGCATGCGCGGCCGCAAGCTGTTGCTGGCCTTCGTGCTGACCACGCTGACCATGCTGACCGAAGTGGTTGGCGGCCTGTGGTCGGGTTCGCTGGCCCTGCTTACCGACGGCGGCCACATGATGGTGGATGCGCTGGCTCTGTTGATGGCCTTCGTCGGTGCACGCATGGCGCTGCGGCCGGCCGATGCGCGGCGCAGCTACGGCTATGGCCGGATGGAGGTGCTGGTCGGTTTCGTCAATGCGCTCAGCCAGTTCGTGCTGGTGGCCTGGGTGGCGTGGGAAGCGGTCCAGCGCCTGCTGCATCCCGGCGAGATCCTGTCGGGCCTGATGCTGGTCGTGGCCATCGTCGGCCTGCTGGTGAACCTGCTGGTGCTGCGCAGCCTGCACGGGCATGCGCACGACGACGTGAACCTGGCCGGTGCCAGCCTGCACGTGCTGGGCGACCTGCTCGGCTCGGTGGCGGCGGTGCTGGCGGCCCTGGCGATCCGCGCGTTCGGCTGGCTGTGGGCCGACCCGGTGCTGTCGCTGCTGGTGGCGGTGCTGATCCTGGGCAGCGCGTGGCGGCTGCTGCGCCGCTCCGCCCACATCCTGCTGGAAGGCGTGCCGGACGGCATGGACAGTGCCGCAGTGGAGGCCGCGCTGCGCGGCGCGGATGCCTCGATCCGGGGCATCCATCACCTGCATGTGTGGCAGCTGGCCTCCGGCTCGCGCATGGCGACCCTGCACGCCGAGCTGCACGATCCGGCCGCTGCCGCGCAGGCATTGCGCGCGATCAATCGGCTGCTGCGCGAGCGTTTCGAGATCCAGCACATCACCGTGCAGATCGATCCGGAAGCCTGCCTGGATCAGGAGCGGGGCTGCACCGGCCACGGTCACTGTTGAACCCCCGTTCCCGGCTATGGCGCCGGCGATGGCGCTGCTATCATGGCCAGCCATCACGCATCGAGGAGATTTCCATGGGCAAGGGCGATCGCAAGACCCGTCGCGGCAAGACTTATCGCGGCAGCTACGGCAACACCCGCGTGCACGGCGCGCAGCCGGCGGTGGTCGGCGCCAAGCCGACCGTGACCAAGCCGGCGGCAGCGAAGAAGGCGGCGCCGAAGAAGAAGTCGGCCTGAGCCGCAGCGGCCACGCACCACGAAAGACCCCGCCCAGGCGGGGTTTTTTGTGGGCGCTTGCCGGGCGGGTACGTCGATGTGCTGGGTCGGCCCGTCGATCGGCGGCCGTGCCGTGACGGTCTGAACGCGTCGCGGCGGCTGCCGCTTGCACCGGCGGCTGGCGCTCCCTACAATGCGATCCATTGTACTAACGCGTTAATACATTATGAAACGTCGATCGCTGGATCCCGAGACGCCTGTGGAGTCCGCCGAGCTGAGCTTGTGCCAAGCGTTGTTGTCGCTGAAGGACGCGGACGAGATGGATGCCTTCCTGCGCGACCTGTGCACGCCGGCCGAGCTGGAGGTACTGGTGGACCGCTGGCGCGTGGTGCCGTACCTGTTGGACGGGGTGTCCTATCGCGAGATCCACGAGCGCACCGCGGTGAGCATCACCACGATCGGCCGCGTGGCGCGTTTCCTTACCCAGGGCAACGGCGGCTACCTGGCTGCGGCGGCGCGCGCCTCGCGCCGTCGCGCCACCACCAAGAGGGCACGCGCATGAAGCCGCGCGACCGTTTGCGTATCGCGATGCAGAAGTCCGGTCGGCTTACCGAGCCGGCGCTGGAGCTGCTCAAGCGCTGCGGCCTCACCTTCCGGCAGAGCCGCGACAAGCTGTTCTGCTTCGGCGAAGGCGAACCGGTGGACCTGCTGCTGGTGCGCGACGACGACATTCCGGGCCTGATCGCCCAGGGCGTGTGCGAGTTGGGCATCGTGGGCCGCAACGTGCTCGACGAATTCCGCCTCACCGCCGGCCTCGACAGCGAGCCGCTGGCCGAACTGCGGCCGCTGGGCTTCGGGCGTTGCCGGCTTTCCATCGCGGTGCCGCAGGAGTTCGACTACCGCGAGCCCGCGCAACTGTCCGGGCAGCGCATCGCCACCTCGTATCCGGGCCTGCTCGGCGCATGGCTGCGCGAGCATGGCGTCGCGGCCGGCGTGGTGACCCTGGCCGGCTCGGTGGAGATCGCGCCGAAGCTGGGCACCGCGGACGCGATCTGCGACCTGGTGCAAAGCGGCGGCACCCTGGTGGCGAACCAGTTGCGCGAGGTCGACGTGCTGCTGGAGAGCGAGGCGGTGCTGGCCGGCCCACAGGCGCTGCCGGCGGACGAGCGCGGTGACTTGGTCGAGCTGCTGCTGAAGCGGCTGGACGGCGTGATCCAGGTGCGCGAATCGCGCCTGCTGCTGCTGCAGACCCCGCGCGCCGCCCTGGATGCGGTGACCCGGCTGTTGCCCGGCGGACCGCAGCCGACCCTGCTGCCCGTGGCCGGCCAACCCGACCAGCTGATGCTGCAGGCGCTGTGCGCGGGCGAGGTGAGCTGGCGCCAGCTGGAAGAAATCAAGAAGGCCGGCGCGCGCGAGATGTTCGTGCTGCCGGTGGAGAAGATGTTGGCATGAAGAGCTGGTTGTCATGAAACGGATCGACTGGAACGCGTTGGACGAACAAGGGCGCGGCGAGGCGCTGGCGCGCCCGGCGCAGTCGCGCGCGGCGGAACTGCGCGAAGGCGTGGGCCGCATCATCGCGGAGGTGCGTGCGCGCGGCGATGCGGCCTTGCGCGAGCTGAGCGCGAAATACGACCGCTGCGCCCTGACGGCGCTCGAAGCTACCGATGACGAATTCACCGCCGCCGAGGCGTCGCTCGACCTCGCCCTGAAAACGGCGATTCGCGAGGCCGCCGCGCGCATCGAGGCCTTCCACCGCGCTGCCGCGCTGCAGCCGGTGAGCGTCGAAACCGCGCCCGGCGTGCGGGTGGAGCGTGTGCTGCGGCCGATCCAGCGCGTGGGCCTGTACGTGCCTGCAGGCAGCGCGCCGCTGCCGTCGACCGCGCTGATGCTGGGCGTGCCCGCGCGCATCGCCGGCTGCCGCGAGGTGGTGCTGTGCTCGCCCGCGCGCGCCGACGGAAGCTGCGATGCGGCGGTGCTGTATGCGGCGCGCCTCACCGGCGTGCACAAGGTGTTCAAGCTGGGCGGTGCGCAGGCGATTGCGGCGATGGCGTACGGCACGGCCTCCGTGCCGAAGTGCGACAAGCTGTTCGGCCCCGGCAACGCCTGGGTCACCGAGGCCAAGCTGCAGGTGTCGTCCGAGCCCGACGGTGCGGCGATCGACATGCCGGCCGGACCGTCCGAGGTACTGGTGATCGCCGATGTGGCGGCGAATCCCGCCTTCGTCGCCGCCGACCTGCTCTCGCAGGCCGAGCACGGGCCGGATTCGCAGGTGATCCTGCTCAGCGATTCGGCGGCCCTGCTGGACCGCGTCGCGGGCGAGGTCGAGCGGCAGTGCGCCGGACTGCCGCGCGCGGAGATCGCGCGGCAGGCGCTGGCGCAGAGCCGCCTGATCGCGGTGGCCTCGCTGGCGCAGGCCGTCGAGGTGAGCAACCGCTACGCGCCCGAGCACCTGATCCTGCAGGTGACGTCGCCGCGGCGGCTGCTCGACGGCATCGCGAGCGCCGGTTCGGTCTTCCTCGGCGCGTGGACGCCGGAGTCGGTGGGCGACTACTGCAGCGGCAGCAACCACGTGCTGCCCACCTACGGCCATGCGCGCGCCTACAGCGGCGTGTCGGTGGCCAGCTACCAGAAGCAGATCACCGTGCAGGAGCTCAGCGCCGACGGCTTGCGCGGCATTGGTCCGTGCACCGCCACGCTGGCGGCCGCCGAACAACTGGAGGCGCATCGCCGCGCGGTGACGCTGCGACTGGCCGAACTGGAGTCAATGTCATGAGTGTGCTCGATCTCGCGCGGGCGGAAATCCGCGCATTGCAGCCGTATTCCTCGGCGCGCATGGAGGCCAGCGGCGGCCAGCTGCTGCTCAACGCGAACGAATCCGCATGGGAGCCGACCGGTGACGGCGGCACGGGCTGCAACCGCTATCCGGAACCGCAGCCGGAAGCCCTGGTGGACGCCCTGACGCGCCTGTACGGCGTGCGCCGCGAACAGCTGCTGGTGAGCCGCGGCAGCGACGAGGCGATCGACCTGCTGGTGCGCGCGTTCTGCCGCGCCGGACGCGACGCGGTGCTGATCCAGCCGCCCACCTTCGGCATGTACGCGGTATGCGCCCGCATCCAGGATGCGGGCGTGATCGAGGCGCCGCTGCGCCGCGACTTCACGCTGGACGTGGACGCCACGCTGGCCGCACTCACCGACGCAGTGAAGCTGGTGTTCGTCTGCACGCCGAACAATCCCGCGGGCAGCGTGGTGCCGCGCGCCGACATTGAGCGGCTGGCGCAGGCGCTGGCCGGCCGCGCGCTGCTGGTGGTGGACGAAGCCTACGTGGAGTTCGCCGACGAGGGCAGCGTGGCCGACCTGCTCGACCGCTACGACAACCTTGCCGTGCTGCGCACGCTGTCCAAGGCCTGGGCGCTGGCCGGTGCGCGCATCGGCTGCCTGCTGGCGCATCCGGACGTGGTGGCCCTGCTGCGCCGGATCATCCCGCCGTATCCCTTGCCGCTGCCCAGCGTGAATGCGGCCCTGCTCGCGCTCTCGGGCTGGGGGCAGGCGAACGCACGTGCGCATATCGACATCGTGCGTGCCGAGCGGATCCGCATGCGCACGGCGCTGGCGCGCCTGCCGGGCGTGCGCGCCGTGCTGCCTTCGCAGGCGAATTTCCTCACCGTGCGCCTCGACGATGCTGGCGCTGTGTACCGGCGGCTGTTCGAGGCTGGCATCGTGGTGCGCGACGTGCGGCGCTATCCCGGCCTGGACGACGCGCTGCGCATCACCATCGGCACGCCGGCGGAGAACGAGCGGGTGCTGGCCGCCCTGGCGTATCCCGCGGCGGCGCGGGGAGCGGCTTTTCTGAAGAGTCCGGCCAAGGATGGCCGGGGTCTTGCCGAGGGATCGGCAACATGAGTCGCAGGATACTTTTCGTCGACCGCGACGGCTGCCTGATCGAGGAGCCGGCGGACGAGCAGATCGACAGCTACGAGAAGCTGGCCCTGCTGCCGGGCGTGATCGCCGCGCTGCAGCGCTTCGTCGCCGCCGGCTACGAGCTGGTGATGGTGACCAACCAGGACGGGTTGGGCACGGACAGTTTCCCCGAGGCGCATTTCACCGGTCCGCACGAACTGCTGTTGCGCATCCTGGCTTCGCAGGGCATCCGTTTCCGCGAAGTACTGATCGACCGCAGCTTCCCGCACGATGGGCTGGATACGCGCAAGCCGGGCGTCGGCCTGATGCGCGGCTGGCTCGCCGACGACAGCTGGAGCCGGGCCGCCTCGGTGATGGTGGGCGATCGCGAGACCGATCTGCGCTTCGCCGCCAACCTCGGCGTGCGCGGCTTCCGGGTGGGGCCGCAAGGCATCGCCTGGGACGAGTTGGCGCACCAGGTGCTGGATGCGCCGCGCATTGCCGCGGTGGTGCGCAACACCAAGGAAACGCGCATCAGCGTGCGCGTCGATCTCGACAAGGTCGCCGAGCCGAAGGTGCATACCGGCCTCGGCTTCTTCGACCACATGCTGGAGCAGATCGGCAAGCACGGCGGCTTCGCGCTGGAGTTGGCGTGCGACGGCGACACCCACATCGACGAGCACCACACCATCGAGGATTGCGCGCTGGCGCTGGGCCAGGCGCTGAAGCAGGCCCTGGGCGACAAGCGCGGCATCGGCCGCTACGGCTTCGCGCTGCCGATGGACGAGAGTGCGGCGGAAGCGCGGCTGGACCTGTCCGGCCGCCCGTATTTCGTGTTCGAGGGCAGCTTCCCGCGTGAGCGCGTGGGCGAGGTGCCTACCGAACTGGTGCCGCATTTCTTCCGCTCGCTGTGCGAGACGCTGGGCGCGAACCTGCACCTCGCGGTGCGCGGCGACAACGCACACCACATGGTCGAGGCCTGCTTCAAGGTGGTGGCGCGCACGCTGCGCCAGGCGATCCGCCGCGAAGGCGACGAACTGCCGAGCACCAAGGGGACGCTGTCATGAGCGTCGTGCTGGTCGATGCGGGCGGCACCAATATCGGCTCGGTGCGCTATGCCTTGCAGCGCTTGGGCGCAGATGCGGCGCTGACCTCGGATGCTGCGGCGATCCGCGCCGCCGACAAGGCGATCCTGCCCGGCGTGGGCGCGGCGGGGCCGGGCATGGCGCGCCTGCGCGAACTGGGCCTGGTCGAGCTGTTGCGTTCACTGACCCAGCCGGTGCTGGGCGTGTGCCTGGGCATGCAGTTGCTCTGCGCGAATTCGGAGGAGGGCGACACCGAATGCCTGGGCCTGATCCCGGCCAGCGTTCAGCGCTTCACCGAGCGTCCCGGTTTGCGTGTGCCGCACATGGGCTGGAACCGGCTGTCCGTGCGGCGCGAACATCGCTTGCTGGCCGGCCTGGACGAGGGCGATCAGGCGTATTTCGTGCACAGCTATGCAGCGCCCGTGGGCGAGTGGACGTTGGCCACGGCGGACTACGGCGATGCGTTCTCCGCTGTGGTCGCGCGCGGCAACTTCCACGGCATGCAGTTCCACCCCGAGCGTTCCGCCGCTGTCGGTGCGAAGCTCCTCAAGAATTTTCTCGAGCTATGACGTTCACAGTCATTCCCGCCATCGACCTGCGCGAAGGGCGCGTGGTGCGCCTTAAGCAGGGCGACTACGCGCAGCAGACCACCTACTCGAATGATCCGCGCGCCTTGGCGCAACGCTACGCCGAGGCCGGGGCACGCTGGCTGCACCTGGTCGATCTCGACGGTGCGCGCTCCGGCAAGCTGGACAACCTGGCCGTGATCGAGGCGATCGCCAAAGACGGCATGCAGGTGCAGGCCGGCGGTGGCGTGCGCGAGGACGCCGACCTGCGCCGGTTGTTCGATGCCGGCGTGACCCGCGTGGTGGTGGGCAGCGTGGCGATCCGCGATCCCGAGCGCGTGGCCGGCTGGCTGCGCGAACATGGCGCCGAACGCCTCACGCTGGCTCTCGATACCCGCCGCATCGAGGGACGCTGGAGCCTGCCCAGCGCAGGCTGGACGGAAACCGAGGCGCGCACGCTGGACGAACTGGCGCCGTGGTATGCCGCGCAAGGCGCGCGCCACCTGCTGTGCACCGACATCGACCGCGACGGCATGCTGGTTGGCTTCAATCTCGGCCTGTACCGGCACCTTGCCGACAGCGTGCCGGAACTGGCGGTGCAGGCTTCCGGCGGCGTGCGTTCGCTGGACGACATCCGTGCGGCACGCGAAGCGGGCGCGCGTGGCGTGATCCTTGGGCGCGCCCTGCTGGAAGGGCGCTTCACCGTGGCGGAGGCGCTGGCATGCTGAGCCGCCGCATCATTCCCTGCCTCGACGTGCGCGACGGCCAGGTGGTCAAGGGCGTGCGTTTCCGCGACCACGTGGCGATGGGCGGCATCGTGGATCTCGCGCTGCGCTACCGCGACGAAGGTGCCGACGAGCTGGTGTTCTACGACATCACCGCCAGCCCCGAGGGGCGCAGCGTGGACCGCGGCTGGGTGGAGAAGGTGGCGCGGGTGATCGACATCCCGTTCTGCGTGGCCGGTGGCATCCGTTCGGTGGACGAGGCGCGCGCGGTGTTGCACGCCGGCGCGGACAAGGTCTCGGTGAATTCGCCGGCGCTGGAACGGCCGGAACTGATCGACGAGCTGGCCGCCGCCTTCGGCGTGCAGTGCGTGGTGGTGGGCGTGGATTCGCTGCGCGACGCCGACGGCGAATGGCGCGTGCGCCAGTACACCGGCGACCCGTCGAAGACACGCGCCCTGGCGCGCCGCACGCTCGACTGGGTCGCCGAGGCGCAGCGGCGCGGCGCCGGCGAGATCGTGCTCAACTGCATGGGCAGCGACGGCGTGCGGCAGGGTTACGACATCGAACAGCTCAAGGCCGTGCGCGCGCTCTGCCAGGTACCGCTGATCGCTTCCGGCGGCGCGGGCGAGCCCGTGCATTTCCGCGATGCCTTCGCCGAAGCCGACGTGGATGGCGCGCTGGCGGCCAGCGTGTTCCACTCCGGTGCGATCGCGATTCCGACGCTCAAGCAATACTTGCAGGCGCAGGGTGTCGCAATACGTATCCTCTAGCTCGTCATTCCGGCGAGGAGTTTTTCAACAGCCGAAGGGCT
>DATEKS010000037.1:0-20269 GCA_035277325.1 Rhodanobacter sp. | reverse complement strand
CGGGCCGGCGGCGCGGTGGATGGCGCCGTCGACGCCGCCTCCGCCGAGCAGGCTCTCGTTCGCCGCGTTGACGATGGCGTCGACGGCGAGCGTGGTGATGTCGGCGGCGATGACGGCGAGGGACATGCGGGCAGCTGCTTTCGGCTTATGCTTGGGCCGGACGGTAACGAGGGTGCAACCATCATGGCGAAAACGGAAGAGCTTTCCTTCGGCTACCTGTTGAACGACGTGACCCTGCTGTTCCGCAAGCACTTCGACCGCCGTGCGGTGAAGTTCGGCCTCACCCGTGCACAGTGGCGCGCCACCAAGATGCTGTACCACCGTGAAGGCATGCGCCAGAACGAGCTGGCCGAGGCGCTGGAGATGGAGCCGATCGCGGTGGGCCGGGTGATCGACCGCCTGCAGGCGGCGGGTTTCGTGGAACGCCGTCCCGATCCGCGCGACCGCCGCGCATGGCGCCTGTACGTCACCGCGCAGGCACACGACGTGGTGGACGACATGGAGCAGATTGCGCGCCAGTTGCGCGGCGAGGCCACCCAGGGCATCGAGTACGACGAGCTGAAGCAGGCACTGGAAGTGATCGGGCGGATCAAGGAGAACCTGCAGGCGCTGGATGCGACCGAGGCACCCTCGGCAGAGAAAGCGTAGGCGCGTCCGCACCGACAAGTGCCGGTCGTCGTGGATGGCACAGCCGCCGCCCGGCGCAAAATATGCCGTGACAGTCAACGCATCGGTCCATCGCGCGTTGGATCATTATTTGGTTCCTGCCGATCTCCCGGCGTCTGACGCCGCGGTTCCCCGGTCGACGGGATAGCTCGCATTCCACCAGCGGAGACCCCATGCCGCAGCGCATCTCCTGGAAGAAACCCGCGGCGCTGCTGATCGTGGTAGTGCTGGCCGCACTGGTCGCGCATGCGTGGTCGGACCGCGGCAAGGCCGCGCCGGGCAAGCCGGCTGCCGCACAGGCGGTGCCGGTGAAGGTGGCGAAAGCCCAGCGCGGCGATCTCGACCTCTCGCTCAAGGTGAACGGTTACGCCGAGGCGTATTCCACTGTGACCGTGCAGTCGCGCGTCAGCGGCCAGTTGCAGGCGATCGCGTTCACCCCGGGCGGCCGCGTGCACCAGGGCGAAGTGATCGCGCGCATCGATCCCAGCCTGCTGCAGGCGCAGTTGGACCAGGCACGCGGCAACCTCGCCAAGGACCAGGCCCAGCTCGCGAATGCCGAACAGGTGTTGCGGCGTTACACGCCGATGCTGGCCAAGGGCTACGTGTCGAAGACCGACTACGACGGCTACAAGGCGAACGTGGGCGTCTATGCCGCGTCGGTGAAGGCAGACCAGGCCGCGGTGGAGATGGCGCGCACCCAGCTCGGCTACACGCAGATCGTCGCGCCGGTGGACAGCATCGCCGGCGCGCCGCTGGTCTACCCCGGCGCCCAGGTGGCCGCGAACAGCACCAACCTCGTCGTGCTCAACCAGGTACGGCCGATCCACCTCACGTTCTCGGTGCCGGAGTCGGCGCTGGACGGCATCAAGGCGGCGGACGCGCGCGGCAAGCTGGTGGTGAGCGTGCAGGTGCCGGGCGCGACGACGACGGCGCTGCAGGCCACGCTGGACTTCATCAACAACGCGGTGGACAGCGTCACCGGCACAATCCAGCTGAAGGCGAGCTACGCCAACACGGACGACCGTCTCACCCCGGGCCAGTTCGTGCAGGTGACCCTGCCCACCGCGCGCCTCCACGACGTGGTGACGGTGCCGGTGACGGCGCTGCAGAACTCGCCCAACGGCAGCTTCGTGTTCGTGGTGGATGCGGACGGCAAGGCGCAGCAGCGCATGGTCACCGCAGGCACCAGCAACGGTGGTCACGTCGTGATCGAGAAGGGCCTGGCTGGCGGCGAGCAGGTGGTCACCGACGGGCAGATGCTGCTGACGAACGGCACGCTGGTGCAGGTGGTGGAGGGGTGAGCGCTGCGATGTTCCCCCGTGGGAGCGCACCTTGTGTGCGATTGGTCGAGCGAAGAGCGTTCACGCACAGGGTGCATTTCTGTGGCGCTTCGATGGGAGTTGCGGCGAGCGTGGCTCCTCTCCCCAACCCTCTCCCCGGTGGGGAGAGGGGGCTAACGTGCCGTGCGGGTTCGTATGACGTGCCGTACGGTACGCGGGAATCGCGCCACCTACAGGGAGGGCGGATCCTTTGAACTTGCCTGCCCTGTGTATCCGCCGGCCGGTGATGACGGCGCTGCTGATGATCGCGCTGGTGGTGTTCGGCGTGGCGGCGTATCCGAAGCTGCCGGTGAACGAGCTGCCGAACGTGGATTTTCCCACCATCTCGGTCAGCGCAAGTCTGCCCGGCGCCTCGCCGGAAACCATGGCGACGGCGGTGGCCACGCCGCTGGAGAACCAGTTCTCCACCATCGCCGGCATCAGCCAGATGACCTCGACCAGCGCGCTGGGCTCGACCTCGATCACTTTGACCTTCGACCTCAGCCGCAACATCGATGGCGCCGCGCAGGACGTGCAGGCGGCGATCTCTGCGGCGCAGCGCCAGTTGCCCACCAACATGCCCACGCCGCCCACCTTCCGCAAGGTGAACCCGGCGGACAAGGCCATCCTCTACCTCGCGCTCAGCTCCGACACGCTGCCGCTGTCCACCGTGGACGAATACGGCGAGACGCGGCTGGCGCAGGAGCTGTCGATGGTGCAGGGCGTGGCCCAGGTGAGCGTGTTCGGTTCGCAGAAGTACGCCGTGCGCATCAGCGTCGATCCGGCGAAACTCGCCGCCAACGGCATCGGCGTCGACACGCTGCAGCAGGCGGTCGCGGATGCCAACGTCAACCTCGCCACCGGCTCGCTCAACGGCGCGCGCCAGCTGCTGCAGGTGAGCTCGAACGGCCAGTTGCAGGAAGCGGCGCCGTACAACGACATCATCGTGGCCTGGCGCAACGGCGCGCCGGTCACGTTGTCGCAGCTCGGCCACGCTGCGGACAGCGTGCAGAACGACCAGGTGGCGAGCTGGTTCAACGGTCAGCGCGCGGTGGTGCTGGCGATCGACCGCCAGCCCGGCTCCAACACCGTGGCCACGATCGACCGTATCCGTGCGGTGCTGCCGCAGTTCCAGGCCACGCTGCCGCCATCGATCAGGCTGCAGACCCTCTACGATCGCTCCGACTCGATCCGCGCCTCGGTCGACGACGTGCAGTACACCCTGCTGCTGGCCGGCGTGCTGGTGATCCTGGTGATCTACCTGTTCCTCGGCAATGCCTCGGCCACGCTGATTCCCGCGCTGGCGCTGCCGGTGTCGGTGATCGGCACCTTCGGCGTGATGTACGCGCTGGGCTACAGCCTCGACAACCTCTCGCTGCTGGCGCTGACCCTGGTGGTGGGCTTCGTGGTGGACGACGCGATCGTGATGCTGGAGAACATCGTGCGCCACGTCGAGACCGGCATGGATCCGTACGAGGCCTCGCTGGTCGGCGCCAGCGAGATCGGCTTCACCATCTTCTCGATGACGCTGTCGCTGGTGGCGGTGTTCCTGCCGGTGATGTTCATGGGCGGCATCGTGGGCCGGCTGTTCCACGAGTTCGCGGTGGTGATCTCCACCGCGATCCTGATCTCCGGCTTCGTCTCGATCACGCTCACGCCGATGCTGTGCAGCCGCTTCGTGAAGCATGCCGAGCACGAGCAGAAATCGCGCGTGGCGCTGGCCTTCGACCGCGGCTTCAACCACGTGCGCGACGGCTACAACCGTTCGCTGGCGTGGGCGGTGGCGCGGCCGCGGGTGGTGCTGGGCGTGTTCTTCGCCAGCCTCGTCGCCACCGCCGTGCTGTTCGTGGTGGTGAACAAGGATTTCATCCCCGCCGGCGACACCGGCCAGCTGATCGTCAACACCGAGGGGCCCGACGACATCTCCATAGCCGGCATGAGCGCGCGCCAGCAGCAGCTGGCGGCGATCGTGGGCAAGGATCCGAACATCGCCGCCTACATGTCCTCGGTGGGTTCGGGCGGTTCGCGCACCACCACCAACAACGGTTCGATCTTCATGCGGCTGAAGCCCGCGAGCGAACGCAAGCTCGGTCCCGACCAGATCATCCAAGAGTTGCGCACGAAGTTCGCCAAGGTACCGGGTATCCGCGCCTACATCCAGAACCCGCCGGCGATCCAGGTGGGCGGGCGTGCCTCGAAGGCGCAGTACCAGTACACCCTGCAGTCCACCGACCTCGACGCGCTGTACGCCGAGTCGGGCAAGGTGCTCGCCGCATTCGCGAAACTGCCCGGCTTCCAGGACGTCACCAGCGACCTCGACCTCAACGGCCCGGCGATCGACGTGAAGGTGGACCGCGCGAAGCTGGCGCCGCTCGGCCTCACCATGCGCCAGGTGCAGAGCGCGCTGGGCACCGCGTTCGGCGAGGGCCAGGTCTCCACGATCTACGGCGCGGCCACGCAGTACTGGGTGATCCTGCAGGTGAAGTACGCGCTGCAGAACGATCCGGCCATCCTGTCGCAGCTCTACGTCACCTCGAACACCGGCACGCTGGTGCCGCTCAGCACGGTGGCCAGCTTCACGCGCACTTCGCGGCCACTCACCGTGAACCACCAGGGCGAGCTGCCGGCGGTGACGGTGTCGTTCAACCTCGCGCCCGGCGTGAGCCTCAGCCAGGCGGTGGGCGAGATCGACGGCGCGATGCGCCAGCTCGGCCTGCCCGCCTCGATCACCGGCAGCGTGCAGGGCACTGCGCAGGCGTTCCAGCAATCCATGCAGGGCATGGGCCTGCTGCTGGTGCTGGCGCTGTTCGTGATCTATCTGGTGCTGGGCATCCTGTACGAGAGCTTCATCCATCCGCTCACCATCCTCTCCGGCCTGCCTGCGGCGGGCGTGGGAGCGCTGCTCACGCTGATGCTGTTCCACGCGCCGCTGGACCTGTTCTCCTTCGTGGGCATCGTGATGCTGATCGGCATCGTGAAGAAGAACGCGATCATGCTGATCGACTTCGCGCTGGAGCGGCAGCGCGTGGAAGGCATGTCGCCCGCCGAGGCCATCGTCGAGGCCTGCCACGTGCGTTTCCGCCCGATCATGATGACCACCATGGCCGCGTTCGCCGGCACCCTGCCGATCGCGCTGGGCATCGGCGCGGGCGCCTCCTCGCGCCGCCCGCTGGGCCTGGCCGTGGTGGGCGGCCTGGTGGTGTCGCAGGTGCTCACCCTGTACCTGACGCCGGTGATCTACCTGTACATGGACAAGCTGCAGCAGCGCTTCGGGCACAGGCACAAGCCGGCAGCGGAGAGCCTGCCGGCGCCATGACGAACAAGGCGGCCCGAGGCCGCCTTGTTCGTTTCCACGATTGCCGCAGCCTTACTCATCCCCGCCGTCCCCTGCGAATGCGCCGGGTGCCGAGCCGAAATCCCCGTCGGCCTGCGCTGCCATGTAGGTCCACGCCGCGTACGCCGCCACGTTCTGTGCCAGTTCCTTCGGATCGACCTTGTCCAGCGTGTCGTTCGGCGTGTGGTGCCAGTCGAAGTAGCGGGTGGCGTCCTGGTCCAGGGTCAGCGCGGCCATGCCCTTGGCGTGCATGGAGCCGAGGTCGGAGCCGCCACCGCCGGGGCGCTTGGCATCGTAGGCCACGCCCAGCGGCTTCAGCACGTCGGCGATCTGCTGGATCGCGTGCCGCGCCTCGGGCTTCACGCTGGCGCTTATCCGGTACACCTTGCCGGCGCCGAGGTCGGAGTCGGTGCCCAGCAGGAACTTCGACACTTCCTTGGCATGCCTGTCAGCATAGGCGCGCGCGCCCCACAGGCCCATTTCCTCGTTCGCGAAGGCGATCACGCGGATGGTGCGGTCGGGGCGCTGCGGCAAGTCATGGATCAGCTTGGCGGCGGCCATCGAGATGGCGATGCCGGCGCCGTCGTCGATCGCGCCGGTGCCGGGGTCCCAGGAGTCCAGGTGCCCGCCGATGGCGACGACCTGGTCCGGGTGCTTGCGGCCGGTGATCTCGCCGATCACGTTGGCGCCGGTGTACTGGCCCACGATGCCGCAGTCGAGGTCGAGCTTCACCGTCACCGGCTTGCCGTAGGCCAGCACGCGTTCGAGCTGGTCGGCGTCGGGGTTGGACAGCGCGGCGGCAGGGATCGCCTTGGCCGGATCGCGGAAGCCGGTGACGCCGGTATGGGCGATGCGCTGGTGCGCGTCGGTGCCGGCCGAGCGCAGCAGGTAGCCTGCCGCGCCTTTCTCCGCGGCGATCACCGGGCCGGCCACGCGCACCGCCGAGCCCATGCCGTAGTCGTGGCCGTCCTGGTGGCGCTGCATGCGGAAGCCCACGTAGACGATCTTGCCCTTGATCGTGGCCGGGTCGGCGGCCTTCAGCGCGGCGAGGCTGTCGAAGCCGACCACCTGTGCGGTGAGGCCGCCCTTGGGCGTGCCCGGCGAGTAGCCCAGTGCAGTGAGCACCAGGTGCTGGGGGAACGGCGCCACGATGGCGCCGCTCTCATGGCGGCGCACCCACAACGGATAGGTCGCTGGTTCGGTGTAGACCTTGTCGAAGCCCAGCGCCTTGAACTTCGCCACTGCCCAGTCGCGGGCGCGCTGGTCGGCGTCGCTGCCGGCGAGGCGCGGGCCCACCTCGGTGGTGAGCGAGGTCAGCACGGCCATCGCAGTGCCATCGTCCAGCGCCTTGTCGCGCAGTTGTTCGGCCGTCTTTACGGCTGTGGCGGGGATGGTGGTGTCGGTGGCGCTGGCGAGGCCGCCAGCCAGCAGCAGGCTGGCGGCGAGCAGGGTGAGCGGAAGACGGCGCATGCGGGGACTCCTGACGGCAGGTTCCCGATTATGCAGCGGCGTCCCCGGGTCGCACAGGCCGGAAGTCATGCCATGCAGAAACGCGAAGGCCGGGCGCCGCGTGGCGCCCGGCCTTCGGCATGCCGTGCGTCAGGGCTTGTTCTTCAGCAGGTCGCGGATCTCGGTGAGCAGGGCCACGTCGGCCGGCGGCGCGGCGGGGGCTTCTTCCTTCTTCTGCTGCATCCGGTTCATCAGCTTGATCACCATGAAGATCGCGAACGCGACGATGATGAAGGTGATGATGGTATTGATGAAGGTGCCGTAGTTGATCGCCACTTCGGCGATCTTGTGCTTGGGGTCGCTGTCGTCGGCGGGCTTGAGCACCCACTTCATCGCCGAGAAGTCGATGCCGCCGGTGATCATGCCGATCGGCGGCATGATCACGTCGCTGACCAGGGAACTGACGATCTTGCCGAACGCGCCGCCGATCACGATACCGACGGCCATGTCCATCACGTTGCCGCGCATGGCAAACGCCTTGAACTCCTGCATCATGCCCATGAATCTTCTCCCCGATGGATACGCCGGATGGCGGGGGGACTTTAACGCAGCATCCGCAGCTACGGAATGAACGGCGGCAGCAGGATCTTGCGCCGACTCAGGCGATGCGTCCGTGCAATTCGGCGCAGCCGACCAGCTCGGCATGGAAGCGGTCGCCGCGTTCGAGCGCGGCCACGCCGGCCGGGGTGCCGGTGAACACCAGGTCGCCCGGTTTCAGCTCGAACAGGGTGGACAGCGCGGCGAGGAGGTGCGGCACGTCGTGGATCATCTCGCCCAGCCGCGCCTGCTGGCGCAGCGTGCCGTTCACCGTCAGGCGGAGCCCGGTGTCGGGGCCGGGCAGGGCGCCGTCGAGCGGGCGCAGCGCCGAGACCGGTGCCGAATGGTCGAAGGCCTTGGCGACGTCCCAGGGATGGCCCTTGGCCTTGGCCTGTGCCTGCAGGTCGCGGCGGGTGAGGTCGAGCCCCACGCCCACGCCCCAGACCAGCGCGGCGGCGTGCTCCACCGGCACGTCGCGGCCGCCCGCACCCAGCGCCAGCACCATCTCCACTTCGTGGTGCAGCTCCTGCGTGGCGGACGGATAGGGCACGTCGGCGCCATCGGCCACCACCGCGTCGGCCGGCTTGCAGAAGAACATCGGCCGGCCGGCTTCCACCGCGGCACCCATTTCCTTCGCATGCTCGGCGTAGTTGCGGCCGATGCAGAACACGCGGCGGACCGGGAAGCGCAGTGCGCTGCCCTGGATCGGCAGGCTGGGTACGGGAGACGAAGCGATGATGTAGTCCATGCCGGCCAGTCTAGCGGCTCAGTGCGGATGCGGGCGGAACAGGATGTCGAACAGTGGCGTCCAGTGCTTGCCGTCGTCGCGCGACTGCGTGGCCGTTTCGCGTACGCCGTCGCCCTGTGGCGTCCAGCTCACCCGCTGCAGCTGGACGCCTTGCGCGTCGCGGCTGCTGCCGGTCAGCACGATGGACTTGCCATGCCGGCCGCCTTCGGCCACCAGCAGCTCGCCCTCGTTGGTCACCCAGCTCTGGTGCCACACGTGGCGCGTGGCGTCGTAGATGGTGAAGCTTTCGCCGGTGTAGCCGTCCGTGCGCCGGTAGACCTCGTGCAGCACGCAGCCGCCGAGGATGGCGGTGACCTGGTTGCGTGCCACCGAGGGTGCGTTGGTCGGCACCTTGCCCGTCGGGTCCACCCGATAGGTGTCCCAGTCGCCCAGCCAGAAGTCGAACTCCCGGTAGACGGGCGCGCTGCAGTGCGTGGTAGGCGGCGCGTCAGTCGCCAGCGTCGGCGGTGCGGGGACCGCGAGTCCGAGGGTGGCGGCGAGCAAGGCGGCAAACGGACGATTCGACATGAGGTGGCTCCGTGGGCATGGAAGGTGGCACGCACATCAGCGTGCCGACTCCCCGGAACCTGTTCAATACCTTCGTGTGGCCCGGTCCGAGGAAGCGTTCTCGCATAGAGCCATGCGGCCTGTACCTGTTTCGCAGGGGCAGACACCTCGCCGCGTCCGACTCCCTGATCGCGGATTCCGCTCCGACGAGCGTCGGAGATTTGCTCTTGCCAGCCGTTGAGGATTGCGCGGGACCATGTCGATTTCCGGCGGCCATGTTCGTCATTTCCACGAAGGCCGGCGGAGTGGCTCCGGCGAGGAGACAGGAAATGCGTGCGACGGTGGTGAAAATGGTCGGATTCGAGCTGATCCGGATGCCGGAGATCGACCGGAAATGCGAACGGATCCGCGCGAAGCCCTATGGCCGTTGAGCAAGTCGCCTGCAGCCGTGCTGCCCGTCCATGGCCTTGGCCAACAAGGCGGCAAGGCCAATCCTGGCGGCACGGGCAGAGCCATTCCCGTCGAGTGCGCGTGCGGGATGACATCTGTCATCGTCGATGGCTGATAACCACCCGTGGCCCCGATGGCCACGGAGCCGCTACGGTGTCGAGCATCACGGAGTCACGGGGATGACAGTGAGCCAGGCCGAGTTGCTGAAGGAACTGCGTATCGAGAAGCACCAGCGCGACGACCATCGCCAGGGTCCCGCACGCTGGCCGTGGATCGTGCTTGCGCTGGTGGTGCTGCTTGCGCTGGTCGGCGTCGGCGCATGGTGGGCGATGAGCCATCGCGCGATCGTGGTGCAGACCGCCACGGCGGTGTCGCCGGCCAGCGACCCGGGCGCCGGCGCGGTGCTGCAGGCCACCGGCTACGTCACCGCGCGGCGGCAGGCCACGGTATCGGCGCAGATCACCGGCACGCTCACCGCGGTGCTGATCGAGGAAGGCGACCACGTGAAGAAGGGCCAGGTGCTGGCCCGGCTGGACGACAGCGCGTACAAGGCCGCGCTGGATGCCGCGAAGGCGCAGGCCGCTGCCGCGCACGCGCTGGTGGCGCAATACCAGGCGCAGCTGGCGCAGAACGAGCGCGACGCCAGGCGCCAACAGGAGCTGGCTGCGAAAGGTCTGGTGCCGAAACAGGTGGCCGAGCAGGCGCGCACCCTGGCCGACAGCACGCGCGCCCAGCTGGCCTCGCAGCAGAAGCAGGTGGCCGCTGCCGATGCGGCGGTGGTCGAGGCGCAGGTCAATTTCGACTACTGCGTGATCCGCGCGCCGTTCGACGGCGTGATCACCACCAAGGACGCCCAGGTGGGCGAGATCGTCTCGCCGTTCTCCGCCGGCGGCGGTTTCACCCGCACCGGCATCGGCACCATCGTCGACATGGATTCGCTTGAAGTGGATGTGGACGTCAACGAGGCCTACATCGGCCGCGTGAAGCCGGCCATGCCCGCCGAGGCGGTGCTCGACGCCTACCCGGACTGGAAGATCCCCGCCCACGTGATCGCCATCGTGCCCGCCGCCGACCGCGGCAAGGCCACGGTGAAGGTGCGCGTGGCGCTGGAAAACAAGGACGCGCGCATCGTGCCCGACATGGGCGTGCGCGTGTCGTTCCTCGAACAGAAGTCGTCGAACGTGGCGCAGGCGCCGAAGGGCGTGCTGGTGCCGGCCAAGGCGATCGTGCGGCGCGACGGCCGCAGCGTGGTGTTCGTGGTCGCCGGCGGCAAGGCACAGCTGCGCGAGGTGCAGCCGGCGGCGCAGAGCTACGGCGAAATGAAACTAATCCCGGACGCGCTGCAAGCGGGCGACGCGGTGGTGCTGTCGCCACCCGCGACGCTGCGCGACGGTTCGGACGTCCAGACGGAAAAGCCGTCTCCCTGACTGGTGCGTCCGCGCCAGCGGGTACGCGCCGGTTCCATCCATTCGACCAACATCCATCGGAGCAACGCCATGGACACACTGATCCAGATCCGCGACCTCTCCAAGGTCTACGAGCGCGGCAAGCAGAAAGTCGAGGTGCTGCACCACATCAACCTCGACATCGCCGAGGGCGATTTCCTCGCGCTGATGGGGCCGTCCGGCTCGGGCAAGACCACCTTGCTCAACCTGATCGGCGGGCTCGATTCGCCCACCGCCGGCAGCATCAGCGTGGCCGGCTCGCGCATTGACCAGCTGGGCGGCGGCGCGCTGGCGAAGTGGCGCGCGTCCAACGTCGGCTTCGTGTTCCAGTTCTACAACCTGATGCCGATGCTGAGCGCGCAGAAGAACGTGGAGCTGCCGCTGCTGCTCACCAAACTCTCGGGTGCACAACGCAGGAAGAACGCGGCCATCGCGTTGCAGCTGGTGGGGCTGGCGGATCGCGCCTCGCACAAGCCGAGCGAGCTGTCCGGCGGCCAGCAACAGCGCGTGGCGATCGCCCGCGCGATCGTCTCCGACCCCACCCTGCTGGTCTGCGACGAGCCCACCGGCGACCTCGATCGCCAGTCGGCCGAGGAAGTGCTGGGCCTGCTGCGCACGCTCAACCGCGAGCACGGCAAGACCATCGTGATGGTCACCCACGACCCCAAGGCCGCCGAGTACGCGAACCACACGCTGCATCTGGACAAGGGCACCCTCGTCGAACAAGTGACGGCTTGAGGACGACGCCATGAAATACTTCCACCTGATCTGGGCCGCGCTGTTCCGGCGCAAGACCCGCACCATCCTCACCCTGGTGTCGATCGTCGCGGCGTTCCTGCTGTTCGGCATGCTCAACGGCGTGCGCACCAGCTTCGCCAACGCGGGCAAGAGCGCGGCCGGAGCCGAGCGCCTGCAGACCGGATCGAAGCTGTCCTTCATCCTGACCCTGCCGTCGGCGCTCGAGACGAAGATCGCGGCCGTGCCCGGCGTGAAGAGCGTGGCCTACGCCAACTGGTTCGGCGGCGCCTACCAGGATCCGCACAACCAGATCTTCACCTTCGCGGTCAGTCCGAACTACGTCGACATGTACCCGGAGATCGTCATTTCGCCCGAGGAACGCAAGGCGTTCGACAGCACCCGCACCGGCGTGCTGGTCGGCGACGTGCTGGCGAAGAAATACCACTGGAAGGTCGGCGACAAGATCCCGCTGATGTCGAACATCTTCCCGAACCGCGATGGCAGCAAGAACTGGACCTTCGACATCAGCGGCATCATGCACGCCAAGAACCCCGACCACGGCGAGTTCCTGCAGGGCGGCATCCTGATGCACTGGAAGTACTTCGAGGAGTCGAATCCCTACAACCGGGGCCAGGTGGGCTGGTACGTCAGCCACGTCGACGATCCCGCCCAGGCCGACCGCGTGGCGAAGGCCATCGACGCGCTGTCGGCCAATTCTGACCACGAGACCAAGACGCAGACCGAACAGGCCGCGATGGCGTCGTGGATCAAGCAGATGGCGAACGTCGGCCTGATCGTGTTCTCGATCATGGGGGCGGTGTTCTTCACCCTGCTGTTCCTGACCGGCAACACGATGGCGCAGGCCGTGCGCGAGCGCACCACGGAGCTGGGGGTGCTGAAGACCATCGGTTTTTCCAGTGCCAGTGTATTGATGATCGTGCTGGCCGAATCGGTGCTGCTGGTGCTGATCGGCGGCGTGCTTGGGCTCGGGCTGGCAGCGGTGCTGGGACCGATCGTCAGCGCCGGCAGCGGTGGCGTCATCAACATGCCGCCGGTGGGCGCGGGCAGCTGGTCGTTTGGCGTGGGCCTGATGGTCGCCATTGGCCTGCTTGTGGGAGCGTTGCCCGCGTTGCGGGCGATGCGCCTGAACATCGTCGACGCGCTGGCCGGCCGCTGAGGAGTATCCGTCATGAACAAGTTGAAATCCTTCCTGCGTGGTCTCGGCCTGTGCCTGATCGTCGCCGTCGGCGTCGCCGCCTGGACCGTCCTGCCGTGGCCGGCGCTGCTGCTGGTCGCGGTGCTGTTCGCGCTGTGGATGGCGCTGCTGCGCACCGGCCGGCAGGCGAGCTCGGTCACCGGCGTCGGCATCAGCACCTTGCCGCGGCGCCTCGGCGCCTCGTCCGTGGTGGTCATCGGCATTGCCGGCGTGGTCGCGGTGCTGGTGTCGCTGCTGGCGATGGGGGTTGGCTACCAGCAGACGCTGAGCATGAGCGGCAGCGCCGATACCGCCGTCGTGCTGCGCGGCGGTTCGGATTCCGAAGTGTCCTCCGTGCTCGACAACGCGAGCACCACGGTGATCGCGCAGGCGCCGGGCATCGCCCGCGACGCCAGCGGCAAGCCGATCGCCTCGCCCGAGCTGGTGGTGGCGGCGAACCTGCCGCTCAACGACGGCAGCGGCGACGAAGGCAGCGTGCAGATGCGTGGCATCGGCGACGAGGCCTGGGCGGTGCGCCCGGACGTGAAGATCGTCGCCGGACGCAAGTTCAAGCCGGGCCTGCGCGAACTGGTGGTGGGCAAGGGTGCGCAGCACGAGTTCGCCGGGCTGACGCCGGGCCACGAGATCAAGCTGGGCAACCAGAGCTGGACCGTGGTCGGGGTGTTCGAGTCGAACGGCGCGATGGACTCGGAACTCTGGGGCGACGCGAACGTGGTCGCCGATACCTATCGCCGCGGCAGCAGTCGCACCTCGGTGTTCGTGCGCCTGACCGATGCCGCCGCCTTCGACACGTTCAAGGCGACGCTCGCCTCTGATCCGCGCCTGCAGGTGGATGCCACCACCACGCTGGATTACTTCCGCAAGCAGTCCGAGGGCGTCACCAAGGCGATCACCATCATCGGCATCGTGGTCGGCGTGATCATGGCCATCGGCGCGGTGTTCGGCGCGCTCAACACCATGTTCGCCACCGTGGCGACACGGGCACGGGAGATCGCCACGCTGCGTGCCATCGGCTTCCGCGGCCTGCCGGTGGTGGTGGCGGTGATGCTGGAGACGATGCTGCTAGCGCTGCTTGGCGGCGTCATCGGCGGCCTGCTGGCATGGCTGGTCTTCAACGGCTACAGCGCGTCGACACTGGCCCAGGGCACGGTCGGCACGCTCAGCTTCAAGCTGGCTGTCACGCCCGCGCTGCTGTGGACGGGCCTGAAATGGGCGTTGGCAATCGGCTTCGTCGGCGGCCTATTTCCCGCCGTGCGCGCCGCGCGGTTGCCGGTGACCACGGCATTGCGCGAACTTTGAGTCCGCAAGGTCCCTCTCCCGCTGGACGCGGGGAAGGGCCATGGATGGCCCCGTTTTAAGGAGCGAGGAAGGGGGATTGGGGTGAGGGTCCGGCAGAACCGCCACGCTGCGTTCTGCCGGCACCCTCTCCCGCAGGGAGAGGGATGCACCCCGGAGTTTCCCGCTCAGGGCATCACTGGTGGCACGTACTGCAACGTCAGCCCCAGCAGCCACAGCAGTCCCAGCACCAGCGGCACGTGCACCAGCAGCTGCATGAAGGTGTAGCCCACCACGTCGCGCGCCTTGAGGCCCAGCACGCCGAGCAGGGGCAGCATCCAGAACGGGTTGATCAGGTTCGGCAGCGCCTCGGCGGCGTTGTACACCTGTACCGCCCAGCCGAGATGCACGTGCAGGTCGTTCGCCGCCTGCATCACGTAGGGCGCCTCCACCAGCCACTTGCCGCCGCCCGAAGGCACGAAGAAGCCGAGGATGGCGGAGTACGCGCCCATCACCGCGGGGAAGCTGTCGGTGTTCGCCACGTGCACGAAGAGCTGCGACAGCCGGTGCGCCAGCGTCACGCCACCCGCGCCCTGCGCGTGGGTGAGCAGGGCGGCGATGCCGCCGTACAGCGGGAACTGGATCAGCACACCGGCGGTACTCGGCACCGAGCGCGCCACCGCATCGAGGAAGCTGCGCGGGCGCCAGTGCAGCAGCAGGCCCACGGTGAGGAACAGGAAGTTGTAGGTGTTGAGGTTGGCGATCGCGGTCACCGCGTTCTTGGTGGCGAACTCGTGGCCCAGCCATCCCAGCCCCAGCAGGCCGATCAGCACCGCCAGCAGCGGGCTGTATTCCAGCCATTCGCCGGGGCGCGTGCGCGGCGGCAGTTCCGGCACGGCGGCGGCTTCGGTCACGCCGAAATCCCGTGCGGTGCGCGCGCTGCGTTCCGACGGCGCGGTGAACCAGCACACCAGCAGCGAGGCGCCGATCAGGCAGGCGGTGAGCGCGAAGGACTGCCACAGGAAGATCGTGCTGGTGAACGGCAGCACGCCGGTGATCGCGAGCAGGCCCGGCGGCATGCTGGCCGGATTCGCCTGCAGCTGCGCCGCCGAGGAGGACAGACCCATTGCCCACACCGCGCCCAGGCCGAGATAAGCCGCCGCGCCGGCCGCGCGGTAGTCCATGCGCAGCTCCTCGCGCCGCGCCAGCGCGCGCACCAGCAGGCCGCCGAACACCAGCGAGAAGCCCCACGACAGCAGCGAGGCCAGCATGCTCACCAGCGCCACGTAGCAGATCGCGCCGCGGCCGGTTTTCGGAAAGCGCGCGAGGAAGTCGATGAAGCGCGCCACCACCGGCGCGGTGGCCACCACATAGCCGCCGATCACCACGAAGGCCATCTGCATGGTGAACGGGATCAGGCTCCAGAAGCCGTCGCCGAACGCGTTGACGGTGGCCACGGGCGTGCTGCCGAAGGTCAGCGCGGCGATCGCCACGATCACCACGCCCAGCGCCGCGAACACCCAGGCGTCCGGGAACCAGCGCTCCGACCACGCCGCGCTGCGCAGCGCCAGGCGCGCCATCAGGCCTTCGTTCGTCGTGTTCATGCCCCGGCTCTCCCATGCGATGCCGCGGGCATGGTGGCGCGCGGCCAGCGCGTGGGGCAAGCCGACCAAGGTCGAGGCGTGCGCCTAGGCGTGCTTCTGGCGTGCCAGCGTGATCGCCGCCACGCCGAGCAGGATCACCGCCATGCCCACGAGTTCGAGCGGCCCGATATGCTCGCCCGCCAGCAGCATGCCAAACAGCACCGCCACCGGCGGATTCACGTAGGCATAGCTGGTGGCGAGCACGGGGCGCGCGTGCTTGAGCACGTAGAGATAGGCGCTGAAGCCAATCAGCGAGCCGACCACCACGAGGTAGGCCAGCGCGAGGTTGGCATGCAGCGCAGGATGCGCGGGCAGGCGCTCGCCGCCGGCTAAGCCCATCAGCAGCAGCGCCGCGCTGCCGCACAGCATCTGCGCGGCGGTGTTCATCGGGCCGGCCGGCATGTCCTGCTGCTTGCTCCACACCGAGCCGAACGCCCACGCGGCGGCCGCCAGCAGCAGCGCCAGCGCGGCGATGCGCGAGCCGGAGAGGTCGCTGCCGAGGTTGAGCACGACCACGCCCGCGAAGCCGATCAGCAGGCCCAGCGCCTCGCGCCGGTTCGGCCGGTGCCCGTACCGGCTGCCGAACAGCGCGGCGAACAGCGGCATGCTGGCCACCGCCACGGCGGCGATGCCCGAGCTCACGCGTTCCTCGGCGAAGCACACCAGGCCGTTGCCGAGGCCGAGCAGCAGCGTGCCGACGAAGGCCGCGTTGCGCCACTGCCGCCAGGTGGGCGACGCCACGCCGCGCAGGCGCAGGTAGCCGAACAGCAGCGCGCCGGCGATCAGGAAGCGCACGCCGGCGAGCAGGAACGGTGGCCAGCTTTCCAGCGCGAAGCGGATGCCGAGGTAGGTCGAGCCCCAGATCACGTACAGCGCCAGCAGGCCCAGCGGCACCAGCAGGCGAGTGCGGTCGGCAGCGGCGTTTGGCGCGCCGTCGGCGGCGAGGGCAGTGACATCGTTCATTCGGGACTTGGCAGGGGCGCAGCGCGCGCGGCGCAGTCTACAGCCAACGGGGGAGCCATCCGAGACTTCGACTGTGCCGGCGCACCGTCGTGGGGGAACGACGGCAACATCGATGATGGATGAGGCACGGGCTGCACAGTAGCGAGGCTTGCGCAAGGCAGGCTTGAGATAGTTTCAAGGCCGATGGGTATGACTCAGCCCTGCCTGCGTCGTGCTCCGGGCACCGCTGCGCGCTTGCGTTCGCGCGCCAGCAATGCGCGCTTGCGCTCCACGCCCCAGCGCCAGCCGCCGGGCGTGCCGTCCTCGCGCACCACCCGGTGGCAGGGCACGATCAGGGCAAGGCGGTTGTTGCCACAGGCATTGCCCACCGCGCGCGCGGCCTTCGGTGCGCCGATCGCGGCGGCCAGCTCGCCGTAGCTGCGCGTCTCGCCGGCAGGGATGCGGGTGAGCGCGTTCCATACCCGCCACTGGAACGCAGTGGCGGCCACGTCCAGTGGCGGCAACGCGGGCGCGTCGGCGTCGCTCCAGCCCAGCTCGCTGGCGATGCGGGCGATCACCGCATCCAGCCATTCCTCGCGTCCCGCGTCCACGCGTTCGTGCGTGGCTTGCGGAAACTCTGTAGTGAGTCGCGTCTCGAGTTCGGCGTCATCCGCACCCAGGGTCACCGCGCAGATGCCGCGCGTGGTGGCCGCCACCAGCAGCCGTCCCAGCGGCGTGGCCGTAGTGGTGTAGCGGATGCTGGCACCCGCGCCGCCGGCGCGGTAGCTGGCCGGCGTCATGCCGAGCAGGCGATCGCTGTGCTCGTAGACGCGGCTGCCGGAGCCGAAGCCGGCCTCGTACACCGCGTCGGTGACGGCTGCGCCGTCGCGCAACGCCGCCTTGAGCTGGCCGAAGCGGCGGGCACGATGGTACTCGGCCGGGCTCACGCCATAGCGATGGCGGAATGCGCGCTGCAGGTGGCCGGGGCTCAATTGCGCGAACTGTGCCAGGGCATCGAGCGTGGGGGCCTCGTCGGCGCGCTCGATGTGGGCGCGCACGCGTTCGAGGGTGTCGGCAATGGGAGCGAGGTGAGTGTTCATGGCGTCATCCGGTAGTGCATGGCGCCATGGTGTTACGGGGTGTCGTCGTACGCCATCCGGATCTTGCGTCAGTGCGCAACCGGCCCCTGGCGGATCACCACGAACTCACCCTCCAGCACGTCTGCCGCAGGCTTGTTCGGTTTTGCTGCCTGGCTCAGCGGCGCGCGCACCTGCTTCCATTGCCGCCATGCCAGCAGGATGGCGCCACCGATCAGCAGCACGCCGGCCACGGCCAGGCCGAACACCAGCAGCACACCCACCACCGCGATGCCGAGCAGCAGCGACAGGGCGCGCACCAGCGGGTGACGGGAACGACGGGGCGAGGGCAGATGGAAGCGCATGTGTTAAAAATCCGTGTGCTAAAATCAAGGACTTACGCGTGTAACGATGAGGCCATCCGGCCTGCAGGACAAGTGCCGATGGACACCATTTCTCCTACCTCGCTGCTGTGCCGGCTGGACGAGATTCCCGACGGCGGCGCCACCGCGATCGAGGGCGTGGCCGCTGTCGACGGCGAGAGCGTGATCGTCGAGCGTCGCGGCGGCGCGGTGCGGGCCTGGCTCAACGTCTGCCCGCATGCCGGCCGCCGGCTGGATTACGCGCCCGGCAGCTTCCTGCTCAAGGACGAACTGCTGATCTGCGCCGTGCACGGCGCCAGCTTCAACCGCAACGACGGCGTCTGCGTGGCCGGCCCCTGCCGCGGCGAACACCTGCGCGCGCTGGCGGTGGAGCTGCGCGGCGACGAGGTGTGGATTGTCCCGTGCGATCGTCCTTGATCGCAGGATCAAACGGGCGGCCATCCTTGGCCGCACTCTTCAACTCAATGGAACAACGGGTTGATCGACGGCCGCACTCTTCAATTCAGCGGAACAGCAGGTTGATCGACACCAGGGTGACGATCAGCATGACCAGCGTCAGCGGTGCGCCCACGCGCAGGAAATCCTTGCCCTTGTAGCCGCCGGGGCCGGTGACCATCATCAGCGCGGGGTGGCCGGAGCTGAGCAGGAAGGTGTTGGACGAGGACACCGCCACGATCAGCGCGTAGGCGGACGGGTTGCCGCCGGTGGCCACCGCCACGCTGATCGCGATCGGCACCATCATCACGGTGG
This sequence comes from Rhodanobacter sp., assembly GCA_035277325.1. Lineage (GTDB taxonomy): Bacteria > Pseudomonadota > Gammaproteobacteria > Xanthomonadales > Rhodanobacteraceae > Rhodanobacter_A. The sequence goes on along the minus strand of DATEKS010000037.1, from coordinate 1,692 downwards.
CACCCACGTTGGACATCACCTGCGAGAACAGCAGGGTGAGTATGGCCAGCGTGGCTTGCAGCACCCACGGCGAGGCGTGGCCGAGGTAGTGCAGCACGTACTGCGCCAGCCATGCGGCGGTGCCGGTGGCGTCCATCGACCAGCCCAGCGGGATCAGGCAGGCGGTGACGAAGATGGTCTTCCAGTTGACCGCCTTGTAGGCCTCGTCCATGTTCAGCACGCCCGAAAGCAGCATGCCGATCGCGCCGCACATCATTGCCACCGAGAGGTCGAGGTTGGTGAACAGCGCGAGGCACTTGGCCAGCACGAAGAAGCCGATCGCCTGCCAGATCTTGCCGGGGCGCTGCTCTTCCTTCGGGATGTCGGTGACCACGACCAGGTCACGGTCCTCCGCCGCCAGCGAGAGGTCGCGCCAGGTGCTGTGCACCACCACGGTGTCGCCCGCGCGCAGCGTCACCGCGCGCACATCGTCGCGCAGCACCTGGTCGCCGCGGTTCACCGCCAGCACCGAGATGCCGAAGCGCTTGCGCAGGCGCAGTTCGCCGATGGTGTGCTTGATGAAGCGCGACACCGGTGGGATCACCACCTCGGAGATGCCCGCGCGGGTGGGATTGAACAGTTCGGCCAGCTGGCGCATGCGGGTGGAGAGCCGGCACAGCTGGTTGTTGGCGAAATGGTTGAGTTGCTCGCGCGGCCCCAGTACGCCGAGCACCGAGCCCACCCAGATCACATGGTCCGCCGGTGGCGCCATGCGTGCGTCGTTGCCGCTCTTGATCGCCAGGATCAGTGGCGCGTCGTGCAACTGCTCGGCCTCGCCGATGCTCATGCCCACCAGCGGGCTCTCGGCGGTGACGGTGAGTTCGGCGCTCTCGCCGACGATGCCGTAGGTGTCGGCGAAGTAGCTCTCGGTACGGCCGGGCGTCACCTTCAGCCGCTCGTCCTCGTGGCCGGGCAGCAGCTTGCGGCCGAAGAAGTAGAAATAGCCGATGCCCACCGCGGCCAGTGCCAGGCCGGCCGGGGTCACGCTGAACAGGCCGAACTTCGGGATCGTGTGTGCGCCGGGCAGCAGGTTCGCGTTCGCGCTGGCGATCAGGTCGTTCAGCACGATCAGCGGCGAGTTCGCGATCAGCGTGGTGTTGGTGGCGGTGAGGATGCAGAACGCCATCGGCAGCAGCAGCTTCGACAGCGGCACGCCGGTGCGCGCGGCAAGGCGGCTCGACACCGGGATCATCAGCGCGGCCAGCGCCTGGCTGGGGATCACCGCGCTGAACAGGCTGGCCATCAGGTTGATCACCACGCCGAGGCGCGACTCCATGCCCTTGGCCAGCCGCATCACCATCTGCGCGGTGAGGTTGAGCACGCCGGCGCGGTCCAGCCCCTCGCCCATGATCATGATCGCGATGATCGCGATCACCGCGTTGCCGGCGAAGCCGTTGAATACGCGGTCGGAGGGGATCACCCCGGTGAGGCCGATCACCACCACCACCAGCAGCGCCACCATGTCGGCGCGGATCCACTCCAGCACCAGCATCAGCATGGTGAAGCCCACCAGCCCGAGCACCAGGATCATTTCGGGGGTGAGCGTGAGTGGCACTAGCGCGCTTCCCGGACGGGCATCGGACGTGGCTGGATGCGGGGTGGCAGTGGTGGATTCACGCTGCGGCGCTCGTCCCTGGCAGGTTCGCGCAAGTA
>DATEKS010000036.1:0-59192 GCA_035277325.1 Rhodanobacter sp. | reverse complement strand
CGACCGGCGCGGCCAGTGCCGCCGCCGGCGCCCATTCCGCGATGTGCCCCACCGCCGTGCCCACCGTGGGCACGCCCACGGCAGCGGCCTCGAGCGCCACCAGCGGGCCGGCCTCGTGCAGCGACGACATCACCAGCAGGTCGACCGACTCCATCAGCGGGCGCAGTTCGCGCTGGGTCCTGAAGCCGAGAAAACGTACGCGTCCATCCAGCTTGAGTTGGCAGGCAAGCCGCTGCATCTCGCCCTGCAAGGTGTCCACGCCGACGATGTCCATCTCGAAGTCCAGCCCTGCCCCGGCCAGGACCGCCAGCGCATGCAGCAGGGTCGACTGGTCCTTGACGCGGTTGAGGCTGGCCACGTGGATCAGCCGGGCCGCTCCTCCGTCGCGTCCACGCGGCGCGCGTGGCGGCCAGGCCATCAGATCGACGCCCAGCGGCACGCGCCGAGCCTCGAGCCCCAGCGCGCGCAGCGATTCGAGGATCGGCGTGCTGGCCGCAGTGATCGCATCGGCGCCGCGCAGCACCACCGCCTCGCGCAGCCGCGCTTTCCACGTGCGCCGGCCGCCGTAGGCTATCCCGGGCAACGCGATCAGCTCGCCGCCGGCGACATGCACCAGGCCTGGCCGTCGCAACAGCTTCGCCGCAGCCACGGCGACCAGGCTGCAGGAGCCGGAGAAGATCGCGTGGATCGCGTCGAACGGCGCGCGGCGATGCTCGGCGCGGATCGCCGCGATCGCACGCAGCCGCGTCCGGCCTTCGCCGATGTTGTGGATGTGTGCGCCGGCGAGTTCCCAGCAACCTGGCGCCGCCTCCTGGTGCAGCGCGAAGACGTGCACTTCGTGCGTGCGCGCCAGCCGGGCTATCAGCGCCAGCAGGGCCGGGATCACGCGGTACTCGCCGCTGCGGTCCACCCCGCCGGGGACCACCAGCGCGAGCTTCATGGCACGCTTCCGCTGCGAGCGTCGAGGACCCGTGCATAGGCTTCGGCCCACAGCCGTCCCACGGCCTTGAACGAGAGGGTCTCGTCGAAATGCGCGCGCACCTGCTGCGGCGTAGGCCGGTCCGCCGCCGCATCGACCAGCGCATCGGCCAGCGCCAGCGCATCGCCACACGGCCACAGCCGGCCGATGCGGCCGTTGCCGGTCAGTGCGCGGAACGCCGGGATGTCCGTGAGTACGGGCGTGAGGCCGCAGGCGATGGCCTCCATCGCCGCGTAGCCGCTGCCCTCGGCGCGGCTGCCGGAGACGAACAGGTCGGCGGAACGCATCAGCGTCTCCACCTGTGCATGCGCCACCCTGCCCAGCAGGTGCACGCGCCCGGCCAGCCGCACATCGGCATCGATGCGCGCCCGCACCTCGGCCAGCATCGGTTCCTCGCCGAAGGCGCACCACAGATGCAGGCCAGGCATGCGCTCCGCCGCCAGCGCGACGCCATCGAGTACCGTCAACGGATCCTTGCCGCGATTCAGGCGCCCTACCCACAGCGCGCAAGGTTCGCCATGCAGTCCAGTCGCCGTGCGCGCGTGTGCGCGATCCCCCGGCGTGAAACGGCTGCTGGATTCGGGGATCGCGAGTAGCCGTGTCGTCGGGCCGAACATGCCGGCGGCGGCGAAGGGCCGTGCGAGGTCGAGCGAGGTGAAGGCCACGCCCGCCGCCGCCGCGAAGCGGCGGCGATGGCGCGGCCGTCGCCACCAGCGTGGCGGCCGGTCGGCATGATCCTGGAAAACCACTGGCAAACCCGGCGGGAGGTTGCCGGCGATCGCGAAGGCATCGTCGACGTAAGCCAGACTGTGCGCGTGCAGCACGTCGACGCCGTTGCCCTCCAGGGCATCGGCGAAGCGGCGGCCCCGGCCTTTCGCCGTACGCGTTCCGCGCATGTCGACGAGGCGGTAGTCCACGCCGGCGCGCGTCAGGCGCTCGGCACGCGCGGCCGCCTGCAGCACGGTGACCCGGATGCCGGCGCCCGCCACCAGCTCCGCGATGTCGGCCAGCGACGGCCAGCGTTCAAGCAGGCCCGCGAGATCCAAGCCGCGGGGCGCGGGCAGGAAATTGATCTGCGCCACGTGCACGGCCGGCACCTGCCTACAGGCCCGACACCTGCGGCATGCGCAGGCGCACCAGCCGGTTCGCCAGGGTCAGCTCCCACGGTCGGTCGTACTTGCGGAAGCGGTAGCGCCAGCCGGCCATGGCGCTCAGCCTGCGCTTGGCCCACGGCGGCGCGCGCAGATCCTGCACGGTGGGATAGCGGCAACGCAGCACGGTGACGAAGTCGTTGATGCGGCGGCGCAGCCGGTCGGTGAGCCAGGGGGCGTCCATATGGCAGGCGTAATCGACCCAGCGCGGCTGGGCCCACTCGTCCGGCGTCGCGGGGAACACCACCGGTTCGCCGTCGATGTCGAGCAGCGGCGTGCCCGGCCGCCTGGCGCGGTCCTTCTCGTGGCGGCTGTGTTCGGGCAGCGGCGTGTAGATGTAGATGACGATCTCCGTCTGCGGATTGACCCGCTTCATCTCGCGGATGAACTCGAACGTGCGCTCGGTCTCCTCCTCCGTGTTTTCCGGTGGCGCGACCATGAACGACAGCTCCGGGATCACGCCGTGGCGGCGGCACAGCTCGACCACCTCCAGGGTCTGGTCCGGCCGCGTGCCCTTGCGGATGTCGTGCAGCATCTGGCCGCTGGGCGATTCCGCGCCGATGTAGGCCATGCGCAGCCGGCTCCTGCGCACCAGTTCCCATGCATGATCCGAGAGCTTGAGCAGCGCGTCGGAGCGGGCGAAGCACCACCACGGCAGCTCGAACCTCGCCATCACCTCGAGCAGCGGCACCATGTCCGCTTCGCGATCAAAGAAATTGTGGTCGAAGTACTGCACCGCATCGGCGCCCAGCACGTGCTTGAAATAGCCCAGCTCGCGCTCCAGCCGTGCGGCGGCCGGCAGCTGGGTCGCCCCGTTGAACATCGCGGCCACGCCGCAGAAGGTGCAGTGGTAGCGGCAGCCGATCGCGGCCTGGGTGGCGACGGTGCGCTGGCCGAGGTAGGTGCGCGCCAGGTAGCGGCGTGGATCGCCGAGCTTGTCGTAGGGCAGCAGCCCCGCGGGGTCGTGCCGCATGATGGGACGGGCCGGGTTGTGTACCACCGTGCCGGCGCGCTTCCAGGACAGGCCGGCGATATGGTCCAGCTCGGGCTCGTCGTCCACGATCGCGGTGACCAGCTCGGCCAGGGTTCTCTCGCCCTGTGCGCGGATCGCGTAGTCCACATACGGTACGGCCAGCGTGGCATCCGTGTGCAGTGTCGGGAAATAGCCGCCCCAGATGATCGGCACCAGCGGGAAGCGCGCGCGTATCGCCTTGGACACGGCGATCGCCGTGGCCACCTGCGGGCCGCCCATCACACCGACGCCGACCGCGTCGAAACGCTCCTGCTCCATCGCGCGCACGCTGTCGTTGACGAAGTCGCGATCCACGTTGCCGTCGATGATGCGGCTGCTGCCGGTGCGGTCCAGCGCCGCCGCCAGCTGCAGCAGCCCGAGCGGGAATCGCGCACTCGAGCGCGAGGTGACGGTCGGGTTGATCAGCAAGGTGCGCGGAGCGGTCATGGACAGGCCTGCATGCAAGCGGAATCGGCGCTGGCGGGATCGGGCGCGCGCCGCAGCCGGAACACCAGCGCGACGGGCACCTCCAGTGCCCTGGGATCGAAGTGCGCGCCAGCGGGGATGTCGGCGGGGGCGAGCATGGGTTCCAGCACCTGCTCGATATGCAGCCCGAGCGCGGCACAGCTGGCGTGCCAATCGCTGTACAGATGCGGCGTGTGCCGCACAGCGTAGCTGTGGCCGTCAAACTTGAAATCGCGGCGCCAACCCAGGGCATGCCCGATCGGATGCACGTCGCTGCACAACAGGATGCCGCCGGGCCGGGTCACCCGGCGCAGCTCGGCCAGTGCCCGCCCGAGATGTTCGAGATGCCCGACGACCAGGCCGCAGATCGTCAGGTCCGCCTGGGTATCCGGCACCGGCAGGGCTTCCAGGTTTCCCTGCAGCAGGGTGACCTGCGTGCCGGTACGCAACGTGCCCAGCTCCGCGCCGGCGCGCTCCAGCATCGGCGGCGACAAGTCCACGCCGGTCGCGCGTGCCGCGCCACGCCGCAACGCGTGCAGCAGATAGCGACCGCTGCCGCAGCCGGCATCGACTACCGCCTGCCCCTGCAGCGAGGCCGGCATCAGCCCGAGCATCGCGCGCTGCTCGGCGCACATCACCGGGTTGTGGGCGTGCGCCGGATACCCGGACGCCCACAATGCGTAGGCCTCGGCCGGTTCCAGCAGCAACGCGCGCGCCGTCATTGGCACCACGCTTCCACAACGCGCTCGCACTCGGGCGCGTTGTGTGCGGTGACGAGTTCGAGTCCTGGCTCGAGCGCAAGCAGACCCGGCTCGGCCAGGGGCGCGGCCAGCAGCTTCGGCCGGCCGTCCAGTATCGCAGGCAGGGCGTCCACGCCGGCGACCGCGAACCACTCAGCGAAGTCGGGGTCGGCGATGCACGGCACGCCGTCGCGCACAACCGCGCGAATCTCGTTGCGTTCGATGCCGGTCAGGCTGCGCGCCGCACCGCCGCGGTCCTCGACGATCACCAGATCAGCCTGCGCACCCGGCGCGAGGTTGCCGCGCCCGGGCAGGTGCAGGATGTGCGCCGGCGCTGTCGTAGCCAAGGTCAGGATCTGCGCGGGCGAGAGCTCGCCACGTGCGGTGATGCCACGCATCTCCTCGAGCAGGTCGCGTGCACCGCTGAGCCGCGAGTCGCTGCCCAGCGCCAGGCGACCGGCCGCGCACAGGCGCCGTGGGTCGAGCGTGTGCCCGAGCAGGTTGCGGTTGCTGGTCGGACACCACACCACCGCGGCACCGCTGGCGATCACGCGGTCGATGTCTGCCGCGAGCAGGCCCACGCCATGCACCAGCACGCTGTTCGCCGCCAGGCAGCCGAGCCGGTCCAATTGCGCCAGTTCGGCCTGTGCGACCGCGTCGGTACCTTCGGCCAGATGGATCATCCAGGGTCGCCCGGCGGGTGTGGCGGCGAAACTCGCCCGCACCGGAGGCCCGTAGCCGGACCAACCCAGCGCGTAGCTCCAGCCGTAGTCGCGCAATAGCGTTATCGGGAAATCCAGCGCGTCGAGCGCCGGGTGCCATGGGTCATGGTGCGCCACGCAGGTGACGCCGGCGAGCAGGTTCTTGAGCGCGCCGTGACGCAGCCGCAGCGCCTTCGGCACGCGCAGTGCGGCGGCCACGGCAGGTTCGGCGAAGTGCGTCTGGAACGCCCTGATCCACTCGTAGCTGTTGGCGAACGGCGCGCCCGCATGCAAGGGCGGCACGGCGTTGACGTGCAGGTGCTCGTGCGCGTTGATCAGGCCTGGGAAGATCAGGTGATCGCGCAGGTCGATGCGCCAGGCTCGTGCGGACAGGGAGGCGCCGATGCGCGAAGCCCGGATCGGCAGCGGCGCACGCGAAGCACCGGCCGGCGCGACCGTGATCGCACGGCACAGGCTGATGTCGAGCGCGGCCTGCAGGAAGCCCATGGCGTCAGCGCCGCTGCATCACGATCAGGAAGTGGTCGCCCATGTCGCGCAGCAGCGGCAATGCACCGAAGCGATCGTCGAGCCAGCCCAGGCATTCGCAGTAACGGTAATGGCGGCGGTAGTAGTCCACCAGGTAGGGCGGCGGCAGGAACAGGCTGAGCGCGCGGTGACCCGCCAGCGTGAAGTGTCCGGAGAACGCGCGGTAGAACTCGCGCGGCAGGTAGTAGCGGGTCCAGATCGTGTGGCGGTTCATGCCCACCGCGGTGGCGCCGCGCGCCGCGCGCACGCCGGCCCGCCGCCAGCGCCCGCGCAACACGTAGTGCACCAGTTCCCACGGGCAGATCCGGCCGATCACCGAGAACACCAGCCAGCCGCCCGGCCGCAGCAGTCGCGCGCATTCGGCCGCGACCGCGTGCAGGTTCGGCGCGCAATTCAGCGGACCGAAGTTCGAGTAGATGCCGTCGAAGGCGTCGTCGAGCCGGTCGAGCTGCTGGATGCCGAGGTGCGCAGTGGCGACGCGGGCCTCCATGCCCGCGGCGGCGGCACGCACTTGCGCGCGCGCGACCATCTGCGGCGACCAGTCGGTGGCGACGACCTGATAGCCCCGCCGTGCGAATTCGAGCGCGTCGAGGCCGGTGCCGCAGCCCAGATCGAGCAGGCGTCCACCGGTTGGAAGCACGCGGCAAACCGCGTCCCAAAGGGTCGAGCGCATGCGCTGGATCAGCTCGTTGTTGCCGCGTGGACCGTCGTAGTCGGCCGCCACGCTGTCGAAGGCGCGCTGCGTGTCGCGCAGTTGCGCCTCGCTCAAGGATGCACCCGATCGGCGCCGACCGACGCCACCGCAGCCGGGTTCGACCGGGCATCCTGTTTCAAGCCTCTGTCCACTCATGTCGAGTCGATCTCTGTTGTGTCCAGTGCAGCTGGTTGATCGCCCCCGGCCAAAGCCGTCGGCGACCGGCGATGCCCGCCACGGTCATTTGTGTTTCGACCCGCCTGATGGGTGTCTCCATGGGCGGATTTGGTTGAGCGGCCGCGGAAATTTCGGGACTGCCCCCTGCATGCATCGGGTCGACGCAACCGTGGACCCATGGCATGGCACGCACGTCAGACGCTTGGCGGAAGACACGGACATAGAAACCAATTCGCAGATATCCGGGAGAGGAAATGACCGCGAAATCCAGAGCTCCGGCTGTGCCGGGACCGCGCGACGGACGCGCCGCGACAACAAGGTCGATGGACCCGCTCGACCGACGAGGATTCCTGCAAAGGCTCGGGGCCAGCGTCGCGCTGATGCCGTTCGCCGGAGTGGCCATGGCGTATCGCGGCCCCTCCACCGTCAGCCCCGTACCGGGGAGGCAAGGACCGGTATCGGCCGAATCGGATACACCAGCCGTCGCCGTCGCCCGTGCCCATATCAAGGCATGGAGCAACCACGACTTCGCAGCGGCGCGAAAGAGTCTTGCGGCCGACATCCACTTCACCGCAATGAGCACGCAACCCGCCATCGCGCCAACGAATCTCGTCGGCGTCGACGACTACATGGAGGGCCTGGTCCGGTTCGCCCGGGCCATCGTGCCGGCCAGTGTGCGCGTGATCGCGAGCGTCGGCGACGAGCGCAACGCGCTCATCATGCTGACCGTGAAGGCGGTCCTCGGCCTCGGCGCACCGAAGACGCTTCCGGCGGCTCGCCTCTACCGGCTCGATGGGCAGGGCAAGATCGAGGGCGAGCAGGTCATCTTCTATGTGGACCGGAGCTGACGGCCGATCCCGCCTCGTTCCCTCGGCGGGGCCGTGCCACCCCTAAGCAGATCGTCGCGCGGTACCACGCGCAACGCTTGCGGATGCGCCCAGGAAGATCCCCAGCAGCAAGCCGATGCCCCACGTCAACGCGGGATTCGGGAACGCCTGGTGCTCGGGGACGTAGACCGGCCAGACCGTCGAGGTCTCGTAGGTGTAAGTGGGCCCGAGCCGCTCGACGAGATCGTTCTTCGCCTGCTGCAATGCGCGGATCTCTCCTTCCTTGTTGGTCAGCAGCAAGCTCGCGAGCATCGGATTGGCAACATCCTTGGCAGCTGTGCTGCCCTGGGCGTCTGGTTCGGCCGCTTTCCGATACCGGGCCTGGTCGGCCTGCGCGGCCTGCAGGTCCCTCTCGATCCCGGCGAGGCGTGTGTGCGCCGATGCCAGTTGGGCCTTTTCGAGAGGCTGGTGGATCGCGCGCAGCCGAAGCACTGTCGCCGTGGCGAGTTCGCCGGCCTGCTGCCGGGAATAGGAGCGCACGCTCAGCCGTATCAGCGGTCCCGCGTATGGCAGCGGATCCAGCTTCAGGCTCTTGCGGTAGAGGCTGGCCACCGGCGAACTCGACGCGTAGCCGGCGTCCTGCAAGACCTCGTTCTCGAACGGCACCAGTTGCAGCCTCTCCAGTACCCGCTGCAGCGGCTCGACCTTCGGATCCTGTCCCGACGGCACCGCCCCGACCTGCCCGATCTGGATCCAGGCGGTCGCTTCCCACTGGCGTTTCACCAGATGCGCGAACGCATAGGTGCAGGCCAAGGTCAGCACCAGCACGAGCACGAACCACTTCCACTCGCGCGCAAAGATCCGCCACAGGTCGGCCAGATAAACTTCATCTTGTTCCATGGTTCTGTACTCGCTGGAGGGAGGGCGGAGACGCAACCTGCGCGGCCATGGCGAAGCCCCCTGCCCTTCGGTTCGGCAGCCATGCCGCGAACAGCTGCAGGAAAAGGCAAACGCCGATGAAGCCCGCGTTCGTCCACGTGAAAGCCTGTGGCGCGAATGGCGACATCACGCACACGTAGGACATGCGCAGGAAAATCAGCAGGGAAAACAACGGCACCGTCGGGCGCAGCCGCTGCACGCTCCACAGCAGCATGGCGTACAGCACGAACGCCGAAGCCACCGCGCCGTAGGGACCCAGCGCCAGCAGGAACGGAAAGAACTCCGTGCCCACGTTGATGTTCGGCGCGTCGAGCGGGATGCCCGTGCCCGCCGTCGCGACGGACCCGTGCAGGGGCACGAGCTGGTTGATCAGGAAGTCCGCATTGACGTAGTGCTTGGCCAGCATCGCGCTGAAGTTGTAGGGGCCTGCGCTGCCGTACAGCAGCAGCCACTTGATGCCCAGTGGCGCGGCGCGGTACATCGCGCCGAACGGCAGCGTGACGTGGTCCAGCGTGCCGGAGCGCACGATGCCGAGGATCGAGAACACGCTGACGCCCGCCAGCGCCAGCGCGCCGACGGCCTTCCACGGCAGCGGCTTCTGCGGGTCGCGCCGCAGCAGGATCAGCAGCGCGAACGAGAACACCGTGGCGAACAGGCGGTTGCGGTCGATCACCAACACCGGAAACACGAAGCCGACGGCAATCAGCAAGTTGCGCAGCCAGCGGTGCCGCGCGCAGAGCAGGCCGATCGGCGGCAACGCCCAGCACATGTCGGAGACGTGCCGGATGTGCTCGCGGCCGCCCTCCATCGATGCGTAGGCCGAGGGTTTGTCGAACAACGGAATCGGAAACAGTGCGAGGTCGAGCACGCAGAACAGCAGGATCAGGCCAGCCAGGCCCAGCGCCACGAAGGCGTCGCGGGTGCCGACGTAGTGGCGCGCGCGGAACCTTTCCGTCGCCGGTATCCGCACGCCAGCCTGCACGTCGAGGAGCACGATGGCCGACGCGGTCACCGCCAGCAGGAGCAGACCCTCGAGGTAGTCGGGCGGCAGCTCGTAGGTGAACCAGGTCAGCCCGCAGGCGAACAGGATGGGGAGCCCCAGCCAGGTGGAGGGCAAGCACAGCAGCCGGTTCATGTCCCCTCCGCGTGCGGTCCCGCGGACGGCAGCCTGGCCCTGGTAACCAGCGCCAGATACGCCGCCAGATGGCACAGCAACGGCCAGGGCCGCCGCTCCAGGAACGAGATCTTGGCGTCGATGTAATGCGACTGCGCCCGCAACAGGGTCCGGTACGGCTCCTCGAACAGGCCGACCCGGAACATCGCCACCTGCCGCGACTCGGCCAGGTTGGCGATACGGGTCCCCTTGTGCCGTGTCTTGCTCACGTTCGATCCATGCAGGCGGTAGGCGCACACGTGGACGTCGACGAAGCCGAGCACATCGCGGGCCGCCAGGCGCAGGAAAAGGTCCCAGTCCTCGATGCGCAGGCCCTCGCTCCAACGGTCGACGGTATCCAGCGCGCATTTGCGGATCAGCACGACCGGGCCGCCGATGGCCCATTGCCGGATCACCGCGCGGCGAATGCCGTCGTCGGTGCGGTAGAGGCTCTTGTCGGCACCGTGCAGGTCGCACATGCCGCTGTCGTGCAGCTTGTGCCCGTCGCTGTCCACGACGATGGAGTCGCCTATCACCGCCACCTTGTGCGGATGTTCCAGCAGGTAGCCGACCTGCGCTTCGAGGCCGCCCGGCAGCATGTAGTCGTCGCTGGCCCCCGGGCGCAGGAACTCGCCGTTCGCGCGCGCCGCCAGTTCGTTCAGGGTGGCGGCGATGCCACGGTGCTCCCGCTGCACGTACTCGATGGGGATATCCATGCAGTGCCGGGCCACCCAGTCGGCGATGCGCGCACCCGTGCGGTCGGTCGAACCGTCGTCAATGACGATGAGCTCCTTGGCCGGATAAGGGTCTTCCAGGACGCTGTCCAGGCAACGCAGCACGTAACGCTCGTGATTGAACGCTGGAATCAGCACCGAAACCAACGGCGGCGTCACGCCTGGCATCGCGTCGCGGGCCACCATCACACCCTCTCCAGGTAGCGCCGCACGACAAGCACGTTGAAAACGAGGTAGCCGAGATAATTGGCCACGAAGGCGTACATCGTACCGACCAGGCCGAAGCGCGCGGTGAGCAGGTAGACCAGCAGCAGATAGCTGGCTGCGAATGCGCATTCGGAAAACACGAACAGCCGAGTCATCGCCTTGGCCAGCATCACGTAGGACAGCACGAAGGCGGCGATCTTGACCACGTCGCCCGCCAGCTGCGGTCCGTACAGTGCGTTGGCAGGCGCGAAATCCGCACTGAACAGCAGGCGCGTCACCCAGCCTCGCAGCAGGTACACGGCAGCCGCCAGCGCCACCACCACGGGCAGGAGAAAGCGGTAGGCATGGCGCAGCTCGCGTACCAGCGCATCGCGTTCCCGGATGGCAGCCAGCTTCGGCAGGTAGTAGATGTTGATGGCCGTGGTGAGGAACAGCAGGTAGGCATCCGACACCTTGCTCACCGCCTGCCAGTAGCCGACCTGCTGCCAACCAAGTTCCAGCGCGAGGTGGTCGCGCACCGCGATGTTCACCACCGGCGAGACCAGCGCGGCGGTGAGCGTCATCACCGAAAAGGCGGCCAGCCGCAGGGTCATCTCGCGGTCGAAGCGCAGCTGCAGCATGCTGCGTCGGAAGTACGGGCTGCGCCACCATGCCGGCAGGCCGATCACCAGCCACAGCAGTTGGCCCACCACCAGCGCCAGCAGTGCGCCGTACAGGTGCAGCCAGCGTGCCAGCCAGATCGCCACCGCGATGCCGAGCATCGAGCCCAGCACCTGGATCAGCGCCAGCCGGCGCACGTCCATGAAGCCGTTGATCACGGCCAGGATGTAGTTGGCCAGCGCGATGCCGAGCTGGGCCACGGCGAGCACGCGGATCAGCCCAGCGTACGCGGCATCGTCCAGCAGCCACTGCGCCAGTTGCCGGGCGAATAGCAGCGCCAGGCAAGCCATCAGCACGGAGGCGCACAGCGCATACCAGAGCGCGGCAGCCAGCAGGCGCGCCAGGCGCTGCGTGTCGTGCCGGTATTCGGCGACGTACTTCACGATGCCGGCGCTGATGCCGCCGCCGGCCAGCACGGCCAGCAACGACATCAGGCTCATGAACTGGCCCAGCTTGCCCACGCCCTCGGGCCCGGCCAGCCATGCCACCAGCTTGACCACCACCAACGCGGCCAGCAGCCGCGCCGCGGTGGCGATCGAGGAGTAGAAGCCGGCGCGCACGATGTTCATGGCGGACACTCGAACGTGTTGCAGGCCTCGATCACGCGCCCCACCGCGATCTCGTCGAGGCATGGCGCCAGCGGCAGGCTCAGCACCTCCTCGTGCAGGCGCTCGGTGAGCGGCAGCCGCGCCCCGCGCAGTCCGGCATAGGCCGGCTGGCGATGCGGCGGCACCGGGTAATGCACCTGGCTTTGCACACCCCGCGCCTGCAGGTGCTGCTTCAGCGCGTCGCGGCGGCGGCAGCGCACCACGAACAGATGCCAGGCGTGTCGCTCTTCGCACGCCACTTCCGGCAGGACGATCTGCGGATGACGGATGCCTTCGCGATAGTGCCGCGCCACGCACCGGCGCAGCGCCACTTCGTCGTCGAGGTGGCGCAGCTTCACCCGCAGCAGCGCGGCCTGGATCTCGTCCAGCCGGGAATTGACGCCCTGGAAAAGGTGGTGGTACTTCGTGTCGGAGCCGTAGTTGCGCAGGGCCGCGACGCGTCCCGCCAGCCGCGCGTCGCAGGTCGTGACGGCGCCGCCGTCGCCCAGGGCGCCCAGGTTCTTGGCGGGGAAGAAGCTGAAGGCCGCCGCATCGCCGAACGCGCCGGCCCTGCGCCCCCCGCTCGCCGCGCCGTGCGCCTGCGCGGCGTCCTCGATCAGCAGCAGGCCGTGCTGTCGCGCGAGCCCGGCCAGCGCCGGCATGTCGGCCAGCTGGCCGTACAGGTGCACGGCCATGATCGCCCGCGTGCGCGGCCCGATCGCCGCCGCCACGCAGGCCGGGTCGAGGTTGAAGCTCGCCGGATCGGGCTCCACCGGTACCGGCACCAGCCGGTTCCCGCTGATGGCGAGAAAACTGGCGATGAAGGTGTTGCCGGGGACGATCACCTCATCGCCCTCGGCCAGCGCACCCAGTCCCATGTAGCCGCGCAGGATCAGTGCCAGCGCATCGAGCCCGCTGCCCACGCCCACCGCATGGCGCACGCCGCAATAGGCCGCGAACTCGCGTTCGAAGGCGGCCAGTTCCTCGCCGAGGACATAACGCCCCGAGTCGATCACCCGTACGGCCGCCGCCTTCAGCTCGTCGACGTAGTCCGCATGGACGTCCTTGAGGTCGAGGAACGGCACTTCTATCCGTCGGGCGTCCATCACAGCGTCCACTCGTAGAAGTCGTGCACGATGGCGCGCGCGCCGAAGTATTCCTTCTGCGTGACCAGGCCGCCGTTGAGCACCCTGCCCTCCTGCTCGGTCGAGATGCCGAAACTGAAAAAGCCGCGATTCGCGTAGACGCCGCCGATCAGCTCCGCCAGCAGCAGGCTGAGCGCGTTCACGTGCCGTCCTTCTTCCGAAGCGGCCAGGTACTGGGTGTGGACGGTCCGGCCGAAGTCGTAGATGAGAGCGCCCGCCAGCAAGCCCCCCTCGCGCCGCGCCTCGTGCAGCACGATGTACTGCGGGAAGCGCGCCTGCAGCAGGCGCAGTTCCGCGAGGCTGTGGGTCGGCTGTGCGCCGTGCCGGTGAAGCACTTCGGCCAGCAGCGCGTGGAAGTCCGCCGGATCGGTACTAGTCTGCAGGCTGATGCCGGATTTGCGCGCCTTGCTGACGGCACGCCGGCGCCCGGGCGTGGAATGGAATGGCTCGTGCAGCGCGATGACCGAGGAGAGGTCGCGGCGCCGCAGCTGCGCGCCCAGCCGATGCAGGGCATACAAATCCTCCTCGCACGGATAGGCGTGGAAGATGCGCGGCACCGCCCTGTAGATCACGCGCGCCACACCCAGCGCGCGATAGTGGTCGGCGATCTGCCCGAACACGGCCAGCGTCGATTCGGCGCGCAGGTCGTGCGTGGCGATCAATCCGGCATAGGTGAGGCCACCGTGGCTGGTCACCACCTTGCCATGGATGTTCGCCGGGAACACCGCCACCGCCTCGCCGTGCCGTTCGACGATCAGCGACTGGTCGACGAAGCGGTCGGCGTGGTAATCCATGTAGCCGCGCCGGTGCAGCAGGTTGCCGTTGCGGGATCGCTCGACCAGGGCATCCCAGGCGCGCGCGTCGGCCGTGGTGTAGGGCCTAACCGAGAACATGCGCGCCACCGTCGAACCGGATCGCGTCGGCTTCGGCCACGCCGAAGCCGTCCACGCCCATGTTGTTGCCGTTGTAGAACATCAGCAGCTTGTCGCGCTGGCGGATCAGCGCGGGGTAACAGAGCGTGCGCGAATCCCAGCCGTCGGCGGACAGCGCGATACCCAGCGCCTCGTCGCGGCGTTCCCACGCGATGCCGTCGTCGCTCATGGCGACGCCGGGGAAGTAGTCGCCGTTGACATCGCCGCGCGTGAAATACATGACGTAGCGGCTGCCGAAGCGGTACACACGCGGTCGCCCGATGCGGTACTCGCTGCCTTGCGGACGCAGGCAGACCTGGTCCGCATGGGGGATCGCGGCGAGGTCGGCCGTCTCCACGTGGCGGATGTGGTAGCGCGGAAACGGCTGGCCACCGATGCTCTCCCAGTCGTCGCCCACGGCGTACCACAACCGCCAGCGGCCGTTCTCATGCATGGTCGAATGCACCGCGGCTATGGTGCTGCGGCCGGGCGCGCGGTCCAGGAGGGGGGTTTCCTGGGTGCGCCGGAAGCTGTCGCCGCCGTCGCGCGAGATGGCCAGTCCGGTGAAGGCCAGGAACTTGGCCCTGGCCACGCGCTGGAAGCCGACGTAGAACAGATGCAGGCCGCCCGGCGCGTCGACGAGGTCGCCCAGGATCATGCCGTTGTCGTCGAAGCAGCCCGCCCGGCCGATGTCCAACACCGGCTCGGCGCTGACCCGCACGACGGTCGCGGGATCATCTGCGCACACGTCGACGTAGCCGATCCGGCTGACACCATCGGCATCGCGAAACCCCGCGTAGACGCGGATGAGCCCGTCATCGATCCGGTACGGCGTCGGCGTGAGCGCCGAGTGGCGCATCCAGCCGCCCACGCCCTGTCGTCTCGTGTCGAAGACCAGCCCTTTCTTGGTCCATGTGGACATGCGCCCGTCAAAGCCTCACGTCGAGACTCGAGCGATCGGGCACCGCGTGCGCCGGCGAGCCGACGTAGACCCGCCCCGGCTCCGTATCGCGGGTAACCAGCGCGCCGGCGCCGATCACGTTGTCGGCGGCGACTTTCACGTGATCGTTGAAGGTGCTGTTCACGCCGATGAAGCTGCCCTCGCCGATCTCGCAATAGCCGGAGATGACCGCGTGCGAGGCGACGAACACGTTGTCGCGCACGACCGTGCGGTGCCCCACGTGGTTGCCGCTCCACAGCACGCAGTTGTTGCCGATGCGCACGAACGACTGCACCACGTTGCCCTCGAAGATGAAGCTGTTCTCGCCCACCTCGGCATTGCGCCACACGAAGGCGCGCGAACTGACGTAGGTGGCGAACCGGTAGCCGCGGCTCTTCGCATCGCGATAGAGGCGCGTGCGCAGGCGGTTGAGCTGGCTGGCCGGTATGGCGACGAACAGATCGAACTCCGCCGGCGGGTAGTGCTCTTCCAGCGTCTCGTACGCCACCACCGGACGGCCTGCCAGCTGCGTCTGCGCGAGGTATTCGCGCTCGACGCTGAAGGCGGCCACGTCGCGCACACTGTCGTGTTCGAAATATTCGCAGGCGATCTGCGCGAACTCGCCCGCGCCGACGAGGACTAGAGGCTTTGGCATGCCACCATGCCCTCCTGGTACACGGGGCCGCGGACCTCGCGCAGGAAAGCGGCGTAGTCGGTGATGTAGTCGGCCGGGTCGTACAGGTGGTCGGCCAGCACCATCAGCACGCAGTCCTCGCTGAAGTCGTACAGCTCGCGCCACACCATGCTGCCCAGGTGCAGGCCGTACGAGGGATCGTCGAGCAGAACCTCCACCGGGCCACTGCCGTCGTCCAGCAGGAAGGTGACGGAGCCGCGCACCGCCACGGCCAGTTGGTTGAGATGACGGTGCGCGTGCCGGCCCCGGTGCACGCCGTGATGAGTGGCGAACAGGTAGTACACGCGCCGGATCACGAAGGGCACGTTCTGATCCTGCTCCAGGGCGATCAGCATGCCGCGATCGTCACCATGCTTCTGCAACCGGATGCGTTCGATTTCCATGTACCGGACCCGCCCCTGCGTTCATGGAGTGACCCACGACACCTGAGTGTCTTCCGGCTGGCGAAAGGTTGTGCCGCGATCGGGAGCGGCCAGGTGCGGCCTTCGTTCTGGACGATGCTCCGACTCACCTCTGCGGCGGCCATGGACAACGACGTCCCGGCGTCCCGGTTCCGGCCATGGTCACGGCGCACGACCGGATCGCCGACGATTTCCGGACCCGCCTGTTGCCGGATGCAACCTTTCGTCGCCCAACCGGCACTCCGTATCACAGGGCTCCCTGAAGCATCACGCGCATGGGCCTCGCTCCGACGGGAAGCAAGCCATGGGGACGTGCATGGGATCGGCTGGATGACGACGACGCGCAAAGATATCCAGGATTTGCAGAGGAAACGGCGGGCCGTGCGCCTGAAGGCACTGTCGCTGACGGCGTTGCTGGCCGTGATCGCCGGCCTCGGCAACGTGCTGCTGTGGTCGTCCGTGGCGCAGGCGCAGCAGCGTGATGGCACGAGCACCGACCAGCCCGCCGCGCACCAGCCATCCGGCCGGCTGACCGAGAGCGACATCACGCGCATGCTGCCGGCCACCGACATGGGTGCCGGCGCGGCGCTGCATCGCGGCGCTGCCCCCGCCCTCGCGTCCGACGACGGCCCTGCCACGCCGTTCGATGCGGCCCCGATCCCGAAGAATCCGCTGGCGCCCGATGCGGACGCGATCGGCGCGAAGAGTTGCGCCGCCTGCCACACGCTGGAGAGCATGCAGGCCGCACACAGCCTGCACGTTGCTTCGTTCCGCGCCGGCAGTGTCGGCACGGGGCCGCAGGCCGCGTGCGAGGCCTGTCACGGCCCGGGCTCGGAGCACGCGAAGAATCCCGCGGCGCCCGGCCTGATCATCGCCTTCACGCACGACGCCAAGACGCCGGTCGACACCCAGACACGCACCTGCCTCAGCTGCCACGTCGGCGGCGCGCGCCAGCACTGGATCGGCTCGGTGCACCAGGAACGTGGCCTGTCCTGCACCGACTGCCACAACCCGATGACGCGGCTGTCGGCCGAGGGCGTGCTGGCGAACGAATCCATCAACCAGGTGTGCGCCACCTGCCACCGGGACATCCGCGCCCAATTCAACCGCCGCTCGCACATGCCGCTGCCGGAGGGGCAGATGTCCTGCGTCGACTGCCACAACCCGCACGGCTCCATCACCCAGCCGCTGCTGAAGACCGACACCGTCAACGAAACCTGCACGACCTGCCACGCCGAGAAGCGCGGCCCGTTCCTGTTCGAGCACGCGCCGGTGGCCGAGAACTGCCTCAACTGCCACGCCCCGCACGGCTCGAACCAGGAGAACCTGCTGGCGCTGCCGGTGCCGATGCTGTGCCAGCAATGCCACACG
The DNA here is from genome assembly GCA_035277325.1 of Rhodanobacter sp. Classification (GTDB taxonomy): domain Bacteria; phylum Pseudomonadota; class Gammaproteobacteria; order Xanthomonadales; family Rhodanobacteraceae; genus Rhodanobacter_A. The sequence goes on along the minus strand of DATEKS010000036.1, from coordinate 42,158 downwards.
AACACCGATCACCCCAACGACCTGCTGACGCGCCAGAGCCTGCGCGGCGGGCTGGTCCCGGACGAGCGCGTGATGGAGCGCGGCTGCCTGAGCTGCCACAGCAACATCCACGGCTCGAACAATCCCAGCGGTGCCAAGTTCCACCAGTGACCCGCCATCCGGCGAAGGGCGGAGAGCGATGCTCAAGCACAAACCCCTGACTGCGCTGCTTGGATTGGCACTCGGCGTCGCAGGCCCCGCTCCGGTGCTGGCGCAGAGCGATTCCAGCGACACCCAGCGCGTGGGCAACACCCAGTTCGGCAACAGCCTCGATCCCACCGGCTGGGCGATGTTCGACACGCCGGACCCGGCCGGCATGTCCTGGCTGCATGCCGGCCAGCTGCGCACGCCGACCGGCGTGCTCTATCCCTGGCCCCGAAAAATTCCCGACGAGACCAGGCTCGGCAGCGGCGACTGGACGTACTCCGGGTTGGCCGAATTCGGCTACCTCCATGTCAGCGGCGACCGCAACGACGAGTTCTTCCGGATGTATTCAGGCTGGAAGGACGGCGCCGCGCTGGGCATGCTCGCGTTCTCCGCGCTGAACCACCGAACCGGCCAGTACGCCGAGTTCCGCGGCAGCCGAATCAGCAGCCAGGATCAGTACTACCGCCTGCGCGCCGGCCGTTACGGCGACTACCACGTCGAGGCGTTCTACCGCGACATCCCGCATACCCTGAGCACGACAGCTTATCCGCTGTGGAACGGCGTGGGCTCCACCGACCTGACCCTGCCCAGCGGTCTCGCCACCGGCAGCACGCCGGCACAGGTGCAGGCCGTGGAGGCGAACCGGCCGCGCCGGACCCTGTCGGTGAAACGCCAGAGCGAGGGCGTCAGCTGGGAGGGCGCACTGACCCGCGACTGGATCGGCTACGCCGGTGTCACCAGCGAGAACCGCACGGGCGACCGCGACTGGGGCGGCCCGATGTACCTCACCTACTTCTTCGTTGCCCCGGGACCGGGCGGCCCGGGCACGCCCAGCCTGCCGGGCACGTTCGGCGGGCAGTACGAAACCGTGCGCCCGGTCGACTTCACCACCACGGACGTCAACCTGGGCCTGCGCAACAAGGGAGGCGCCTCGGGCTGGCTGGTCAACTTCACCATGACCGGCTCGTTCTTCCGCAACCACAAGCGCACCCTGGACTATGCCGTGCCGTTCGCCGCGTCGCCGGGCTTCACCTCGGCCATCACCGGCGGCAGCTGGTCGCTGGAACCGGACAACAACTACTACAACGTGCGGATCGAGGCGTCGCATCCGCTGAAGCTGTGGCGCGGCGAGTTGTCCGTCTCGGCGGCCTACAGCAGCACCCGGCAGAACGATGCGCTGCAGGCGCCGCTGAACCCCATGTACTGCCCGAGCGGGCAGTACCTCGGCACGACCGGCATCGCCTGCGCGGACTGGAACAGCACCGCCGCGCTGTCGCGGCAGGACGGCGATGCGCGCATCGACGCCGGCCTGCTCAACCTGCGCCTGGATTTCCGTCCCACCGCGAAGCTCAGCTGGCACGTCAGCCTGCGCCAGCGCGACGAGGACAACATGACGCGCTACACCATGTACAACCCGCTGACGGGACAGTACGGCTACGTTCCCGAAAACGGCGCTGAGCCGATCGTTACCGGTCAGACCGAATTGTTCCAGCCCGGCAGTCCGCTCTACCAGTCGAACTTCGCGCAGATCGCCAGCATCCCCTTCAGCTACAACGACCGCAAGACGGAGCTGGGCGGCAGCTACCGGATAAACCAGGACAACACGCTGGGCGCGAGCTACCTGCTCGACCACCAGACGCCGCGCCCGCGCGAACGCACCTACATCAACGACCAGCACGTCAAGCTGAACTGGGACACCAAATCCTTCGGCAACGCAACCCTGCGCCTGAGCTACGAGTACCAGAAACGCACGGGCGGCTCCTACAACCCCGATCCGTACCTCGCCGCGTATTCGCCCTCGATGCCAGGGTACGTGCAGCTTGTGGTGGGCTATACCGCATTCACCGTCGCCCAGATGTACAAGTACGACATGAGCAACCTCGAGGCGAGCAAGCTCAAGGCGATCCTGACCACGCCGCTGGGAACCACGGCAACCTTCAGCGCCACGCTGTACGGCAACCGCAACCGCTACGGTGCGGACATCGGGCGGCAGTCCTTCGACACGACCGGCGCCGACCTGTCCTGGGACTGGGCGCCGACCGCGGCGACCTTGATGAGCGCCTACGCGGGCATAGCATCGAGCCGGCTCAAGCAGGGCAACGTCAACGACAACGAGGCGCTGACTTTTTCGTCGCCGCAACAGGCCGACCCGCAATTCGGCGGCCCGTTCTTCCCGTATGCCAATTTCTGGACGGCGACGGACAACGAGCGCGATGTCGACGCCGGCGCGCATTTCAGGCACAGCTTCTCGCCGCGGGTCAGGCTCGACCTCGACTACGACTACACCTGGTCGCGCGGCCTCGACAGCTACAACTACGCCAGCCTGGCGGCGATCTCCACGGTGTACCGGTCGATCCTGACCGCGGCAAATGTCGGCGACAGCTTCCCCGCCAACGTCTACCGCATGCAGACGCTCACGGCCCGCCTGAACCTGGCGCTGAGCCGGAAACTGGGCCTGGCCCTGTACGGGAAATACGAATCCGGCAATTACGCCGACTGGCACTACGCCGGCTTCGACATGCCTGCCGACCTGATCGTCGGCAACCGCGTCTTCACCGAGATCGGGCCGCAGCCGCATTGGCATGTCCTGCTGGTGGGCGCCTTCATGACCGTGAAGTTCTGAGGGGCACGCCGCGATGTCTTCCTTGCCTCGTTTTCTTCGTCTGCTGGCAGCCGCCGTGCTGTGGGCGCCCGTGCTTTCGACGGCCGCGGCCGACGGCACGGCAGCGCGCAAGCCGGCGGCGTGGGTCGATCTCCGCCGGCAGCCGCCGATCACCGGCGACGTCAGGGCCGGCCAGGCAAGATCGACCGTCTGTACCGCCTGCCACGGGCCGCAGGGCCTAGCCATTGCACCGAACTTTCCGAATCTGGCCGGGCAGTCGGCGACCTATCTCTACGTGCAGCTGAAAACCTTCAAGAGCGGCCATCGCAGCGACCCGGTCATGAGTGGCCAGGCCGCCGCGCTAGGCGACGCCGACATGCGCAACCTGGCGGCCTATTACGCCTCGCTCCCCGCCAAACCGGCCGGCCATGCCGATGCGGCCTCCCGCGGCGGTCGCCTCTTCCTCGATGGCGATCCGGCCCGGGGCATACCTCCCTGCCAGGCTTGCCATGGTCCGACCGGGCACGGGCCGCGGGCGTATCCCGGCGAAGCGCCGCAGCCGCCCTGGGCAACTTTCCCGCGGCTGCACGGCCAATCCGCCATCTATGTGACCAAGGCGCTGGGCGACTTCAGGAGCGGTGCCCGCAACGGCACCAGCAACGCACGGGTCATGCACGGCGTGGCGCAGACACTCGACGATGCGGACATCCAGGCGTTGTCGATCTACATCTCAACGCAATGATCCATGCGCATCTCGTCCACCAGCTCATCCGGCTGGCGCTTCTTCGTCGAAGCAGGCATGAGGACGCGTGCCGTCGGCGTGCAAGCCGTCGTCCGGGATTCGCGCTAGGCTCCGCAAAATCGGGGGACCATCCGGGTGGCGAGGTGCGGACCATTCAATCCATGAATCGATCCGTGTCCGGTTTGGCGTTGATTGCGCTGGGCACCTGCCTTTCGTGGGGGCTGCACGCCCAGTCGGCGGGTTTCCGCGGCACCCTGGCGCTCAGTTCGCAGCTGGTCGACCGCGGCCAGGCGATCACCCCCGATACGCCGATCCTGCAGGGAGCCGTCTCGTGGACCTCGCCGAGCGGCTGGTCGCTGGGCCTGCTGGCAGGCACCGAGCTGCGCACGCCAGGCCATCTTGCCGAAGCCTCCGCCCAGGCCTCGCGCTACTGGCCGCTTTCCGGCGCCTGGCAGATGCAAACGGACCTGCTGTATTACCGCTACTCCGGTTCGGGCCGCATGCGCAGCTTTGACCGCGCCGAGGCGGGCGTCCACTGGATGTACCGTGACGTGCTGACTTTCGGTCTGTCGGCCGTACGCGTTCTTGGCGTGGAGGATCGCCGGGTACGGGGCGCGGCCGATCTCGATTTCCACTGGCCGCTGCCGGGGCATTTCTATCTTTCCGTCGGAGCGGGCATTGCCCAGGCGCCTGCCGGAACCTACCGGTCCTACGGGCATGCAGACCGCTGTTACGGGCCCGAATCGCCGGACTCTTGCGGTGCTTACGAATACACGAATCCTTACTACAGGCACGGATCCCAGGGGGCCTATCGCTACGGGCATGCAGGCCTGATCTGGGCCATGGGAGACTGGCGTGCGGAACTCCAGCGCATCATGACCGATCCGGACATGCCCCGGGAGCGCGGCGTGCCGCGCGCTGCGCCGTGGGTCGCGACGGTTTCGTGGTCTTTCTGATCCGGAGGCAACCTTTTCGCACCCGACGGGCACCAACGTGAGCACCAAGCGATAACCCATGAACGCAGCCGACACCGACTCTGATGTCATCGACCGCATGCTGCTCCAGCGCATGGCGACGGGCGACCGCGCCGCGCTGGCGACGTTGTACCGCAGTTACCACGGCCGGCTGTGTCGCTTCCTGTCCCGTCTCACCCGACGCAGCGACGTCGTCGAAGAGGTCATCAATGATTGCTTCTGGATCACCTGGCAGAAGGCGGGCGAGTTCCGCGGCGACTCGCGCGTTTCCACCTGGATCATGGGCATTGCCTACCGCTGCGGCCTCAAGGCCCTGCGGCAGCACGGCGACGAACCCGTCGAATACGAGATGCCGACGGACGAGCACGCCATGTCCAGCGATCCGGACGAGGATCGCGAGTTGCGCGACTGGCTGGGCAAGGGGCTCGAACACCTGTCGGCGGACCAGCGCGTGGTGATCGAGCTGGTCTACGGCGTGGGGCACTCGCTGGACGATGTCGCGGCCATCATGCAGTGCCCCCTGGGCACGGTGAAGGCGCGGCTGTTCTATGCCCGGGTGAAGCTCCGCAACGTACTGCCCGCCTTGGCCGGCAACCCGGTCGCCTGCAAGGAGGGTTCGTCATGAGGACCACTCTGAATTCCGGTACGGATTGCCCGCGTGCCTGGGAACTGATGCCCTGGGTGCTGCTGGACAGCGCATCGAGGGACCAGGCCGCCTGGCTGGAGAATCACCTGGCTGGCTGTGCTTCGTGCCGCGCCGAGTTCGCGCAGCAGAGCCGCCTGCGGCTCGCGCTGTCGCTGCCGCCGCAGCCGTCGCTCGACGCGGAGGCCGGGCTGAATCGCCTGCTGGCCCGCATCGATGCGTCCGATCCCCAGAAGGCCGCTCCCCAGCCGCAACCGAGGGCCTGGTTGGTGCGGGTGCTGGCTGCCGCCGTGCTCGTCCAGGCGGTCGGGCTCGGCGTGCTCGGCGTCAAGCTGGCCTCCGTCGAAAATCCGCCGTACCGCACACTCAGCGAGACGCCGCCCCCCACGCCGCCCGGCGCGATCCGCGTGGTGCCCGACGCGGACATGACCGTGGCCGACTGGAACGACTTGCTGCACGCACTGCACCTGCAGGTGGTGCACGGCCCCAACAGTGTCGGGGCTTACACGGTAGTGCCGATGGATACCGCGGCGACCGCTGGGCAGATCCTGCCGAAACTCCGCGCCGCCCGCGGCATCCGTTTCGCCGAACCCATCAGCGCCGCACCATGATCGGCCGTGCGCTCGCCTTCGCCGCGCTGGCCATCGCCATGGCTGCGCCAGTGCGGCGGGCGGTGGCCGGCGATGGACACCCCGGCAGCGGAGGCACGCCGACCGCGACGGTGGCGTCGATGGATGCGCGCCGTGACGTCGTGCTGGCGGTCGATAACGTGCTGGAGCCGCCCTCCACGCGTGCCGGCTCCAGCCTGCTGGGCTACACCCCGCCTGCACGCTACGGCGCCGGGCAGCGCGCACTTTCCGTCATGGAGGCACTGAAACGACGCTACGGCCTGCGCGAGATTACCGGCTGGCCGATCAAGCCGCTCGGCCTGTACTGCGCCGTGTTCGAGCCTCCGCCCGGCACGACCCGCGACGATCTGCTCAAGGTGCTCGCTGCGGACGCGCGGGTCAGGCTCGCGCAGCCGCTGCAGGATTTCACCGTCTATGCGCAGCAGGGCGCGCCCACGCGCCGGTACAACGATCCCTATGTGGATCTCCAGCGCGGCTTCGTCGAGACCGACGCCGCCCGTGCGCATGCGCTCAGCCAGGGCAACGGGGTGGACATCGCGATCGTCGACACCGGTGTGGACGTGCACCATCCCGAACTGCAAGGGCGCATCCGCGACGTGCACGATCTGGTGGACAGCGGCGACCATCGGTTCGACGCCGACGCCCACGGCACCGAAGTGGCTGGCATCATCGCCGCCGACGGCAATAACCGCCAAGGGATCGTCGGCATCGCCCCCGGGGCCACGCTCAGCATCTACAAGGCCTGCTGGTATCCGCAGGCAGCGGGCAGCGGCGCGCGCTGCAACTCCTTCACCCTGGCCAAGGCACTGGCAGCGATCCTCGATACCCGGGTCCGTGTCGTCAATCTGAGCCTCGGCGGCCCGGTCGATCCATTGCTGCACATGTTGCTGGCGCGTCTGCTCGAGGAAGGCCGCATCGTGGTGGCCGCCATGCCTCCGGGCGGAGTGCCCGACGGCTTCCCCAACGACGTGCCCGGCGTAATCGTGGTGCGTGTGGCCAATGCGTCGGCAGCTCCGCCCGGCGTATTGAGCGCACCGGGGATGGACATCCTCACCCCTCAGCCCGGCGACGCCTATGACTTCACTACCGGCTCGTCCATGGCTGCCGCGCACGTGAGCGGCATCGTCGCCTTGCTGCTCGCGCTTGTCCCGAAACTCGACGCACGCAGCATCCATGCCCTGCTGCAGAACAGCAGCAAGATCACCGACGGCATGCTGCAGGTGAATGCCGCCGAGGCGGTGGAGCAATTGCGTGGCACACGGCGAAGCCCACCTTGAGGCCGGCAGCCAGCACCGCTCCGCGGCCACAGGCGACCGCGTGAACCCACTGCCCGATGTCGCCGCTCACGCCCATTCGCATCCGGGTGGCGTCCTGGACTGGGTGGGCATGGACGGCATCGAGACGCCGGTGCATTTCGATGGCGGCAATGGCGACGTGCAGCGCGCCAGCGCCCGCGTCGGCCTCTTCGTCGATCTTGCGCAGCCGGAGCGGCGCGGCATCCACATGTCGCGCCTGTACCTGCTGGCGGACGAGTATCTGGCTGCGCGGCCACTGGATGCGTCCGTGCTCGAATCCCTGCTGCGCGCCTTCCTCGCCTCGCAGCAGGGCCTGGCCCGGCGTGCCCGAGTGCACCTGCGCTTCGACCTGCTTGTGCGCCGCACCGCATTGCGCAGCGGCAACGCAGGCTGGCGTGCCTATCCGGTATCCATCGACGCCCGTCTGGACAGCGACGGCTTCCGCCTGGAGTTGGGTACGGAGGTGACGTATTCCTCTACCTGCCCCGCTTCGGCGGCACTGTCGCGCCAGCTGATACAGCAGCAATTCGCGCGCGATTTCGAGATGACCAGACCACTGGAGCATGCGGCCGTGCTGGCCTGGCTGGGCAGCGAGCGCGGCATCGTCGCCACACCACACGCCCAGCGCAGCGTGGCGAGGCTGGCAGTGCGCTTCGCCGACGGTGCACCGCTGGATCTGATCGCACTGATCGACTGCGTCGAGCAGGCGCTCGGCACCCCAGTGCAGACGGCCGTGAAGCGCGAGGACGAGCAGGCCTTCGCGCGCGCCAACGGCACCAACCCGATGTTCTGCGAGGACGCCGCGCGCCGCATCCAGCACGTGCTAGATGACGACCACACCATCGCGGACTTCCACATACGCCTTGAGCACCGGGAAAGTCTGCACCCGCATGACGCCGTGGCTCAGGTGAGCAAGTCGATGCCCGGGAAAGCACAGCAGGGCCGTTGCTCCGTCATCGGACAGGCCGTGTAGCGAACCAGGCGCGCCGGTGGGTCTTCGATTGTCCGCCTGCGCTGGAGTTCAGCGGAGCGCGTCCTGCCCAGGCGTATGCTGACGGCGATTCGTGGCAGCTCATCGCCGCACGACGCGCAGCGGTGGCGTCATCCACTATCCGGAACGCGCATGGATACACCATGAGCAAATTGCGTATCGGCATTTCCGGCTGGCGCTATCCGCCATGGCGAGGCAAGTTCTATCCGCGGGACCTGCCGCAGCGTCTGGAACTGCATTACGCATCGCGCCAGATCGACACCATCGAAATCAACGGTTCGTTCTATTCGCTGCAACGTCCGGACAGCTGGCGCAGCTGGTATCGGGAAACGCCGCGTGGCTTCGTCTTCGCGGTGAAGGCGCCACGCTTCATCACCCATGTGCGCAAGCTGCGCGAGATAGAGAAGCCACTGGCGAATTTCCTTGCCTCCGGCGTGCTGGAGCTACGCGAGAAACTGGGGCCGATACTGTGGCAATTCCCGCCCGGCCTGCCGTACAACCATGGGCTCTTCGACGCATTTCTCTCGATGTTGCCCAGGGACAGTGTGTCCGCACTGGCCATGGCCAGGCACCACGACGGACACATCAGGCATGTCGGCGACCTCGCGCCGAACCGGAACCACCGGTTCCGCCATGCCGTCGAGATCCGCCATGCCAGCTTCAGGAATCCGGCCTTCATACGCCTGCTGCGCAGGTATCGCGTGGCGCTGGTCTTTTCCGATGCGCCAACGAAGTGGCCCAAGCTGCAGGATGTGACCGGCGGATTTGTCTACATGCGCCTGCATGGCGACAAGGCTCTTTATTCGGGCGGCTACACGAGCGCGGCGCTCGACGACTGGGCGCGACGCATCCGCGCCTGGATGCGGGGCCGGCAGCCACGCGACAACCTGCATCGCGTCAGCGACGAACCGCCGCCGGCGCGAAAGTCGCGCGACGTCTACTGCTACTTCGACAACGATGCTAAGGCGGAAGCGCCATTCGATGCTGTGAAACTGCGCGACCGGTTTTGAGCGCAGCATCGCGGGCCTGGCCTCGCTCGCGCCTGGACTTTCACGTGTCGTACGTCGACCTGTCCCTGGCCTGCGCATGGCGCCGAGAGATGCAGGTTGATCGATCGATGCCGCATCGGAACCGTTGACGGTTTGATCGCCTTTTCTTCAGGGCCGACGTGACATGGTGGCGGCCCGGCCCCGGCTCTCTGGCCTCGTCCGCTACGGAGGAATGTCATGAACGTGCAAGACATAATGACCCGCAAACCACGCTGCTGCACGCCCGAGGCCTCGCTGGCGGAAGCGGCGCGGATGATGCTGGAAATGGATGTCGGCGAGATTCCGGTTACCGACCGCGAGCTGAAGGTTGCCGGCGTGATCACGGACCGCGACATCGTGGTCCGCTGTGTCGCCACCGGTGGCGATCCGCAGAACAGCACGGTGCAGTCGTGCATGACCGCTCCGGCCCTGACGCTCGAGAGCGACGCCTCGCTGGAGGACTGCGCCCGGCTGATGGCGGGCCAGAGGATACGCCGGGTACCCATTGTCGACGCCAATGGCGCGATCTGCGGCATCGTCGCGCAGGCCGACCTGGAAGCCACCGATGCACGTTCGCTGAAGGCCGAAGTCGCCAAACGGGTTGCCACGCCGCACTGACCGCAGGCACGCGCACCGGCTCATGCGGCATCACCGGATGGCAAGGAGCTCGAGTCGTCGCGCATCAGCGGCTCCATGTCGTCCACTTCCTCGACATGCTCGATGCCGTCGATGCCGTGCAGGGCCGAAATGATCTGGTCCACGTCGTTCCGGCTTCCGGTGAAGCGAAAGCGAACCATCGCCATGCTGATCTCCCGATGCGTGCAAGCTCACTATGCGACCAACGTGTGCATGCATCGGGTAGCCGTCCTGTGGGCACGACGTCAAGGCGGCCCGCTGGAGGCAGGACCGGACTGCATTGTTCTGCCGGCGCCGCTCCTGCTTCACGCCACGGGAATCATCTCTTCACTCACCGGCGTTCACCATGGGTCTCCGTAGTTCCCGATACGGACCTCCGGCAGCCTCCACCTGCAGCGCGGCGCATGGCAGCGCATCAAAGTTGTATCGCCCGCGGATTCCGGTTCCGGGCTGCCCCGGCCATCACCGCCAGCAAAGCGAGGAAGCAAGGCATGGTTCATACGAACATCATGTGCACCCACGGTCCCTGCATCTGCGAGGTAGCCGAGCAAGGCATGTTCTGCAGCGGCTACTGCAAGGAGGCATGGGAGGACAATGTCGACGACCCGGCGTGCAAGTGCGGTCACGCCACCTGCAAGGACGCACAGCAGGCTGGAAGCGCGGAACAGCCGGAGCCGCACGACTGAATGGCCCGGGCAAGACATGGCGGTGCGCATGTCTTGTCTTCCCTGCGAACGCAGAGAGGCGGCTGCGGGTCGGCGACGCGTCGTTACGGCGTTGTCTGCGCCGTGTGCACGGGAAGAAGCCGGGCGGAACGGCCTGCCATGCTCCGGTAATCGCGTGGCGTCATGCCCACGGTGGCCTTGAACTGGCGGGCGAAGGCACTCTGGTCGGCGAAGCCGCACGCCAGGCCGATGCCGGCGATAGGCTCGTCGCCATGCAGCAGGCGCATGGCTTCCTCGATGCGCAGCTTGGTCAGCCACTGCTGCGGCGTGAGCTGGAACACGCGACGGAAATGCCGTTCGAGCTGCGCGACGGAGAGATTGGCCAGCTGGGCCATGACGTGCACGCGCACCGGCTCGGCATAGTGCTCCTGCAGGTAATCGAGCACGCGGCGCAGGCGGTCGTAAACCGGATGGCGCCCATCGGGCTGGCCGAGGTCGCGCGAAATGCCGACCACTCCCCTCACCCGCCCGCGACTCACCAGCGGCCGTTTGCAGGTGAGGCACCAGCCAGCGGTGCGATTCGGGAAGATGTGCACTTCCAGCTGGTTCTCGATGGTTTCGCCGGCCAGCACACGACGATCCTGCATGGCATAGGAACCGCCCAGGCTGGACGGGAACACGCTGTCGACGGTGTTGCCGATGACCTGGTCACGGCGTTTCAGTCCCAGGCGTCGGATCAGGGTGAGGTTGGCATGCGTATAGCGCCCGGCATCATCCTTCACGAAGAAGACCACGTCCGGCAACACGTCGAACAGGCGCTCCAGTTCATCGGCTGAAATCATCATCGTCGTCGCCCTTCCACGTTGCGCGGCCGGACCGCGGCAACATCGCCTGTCCATCGAACATAGCACGCCCGCCGGTGCATGGTTCCAGCTGCCGCGCATACCGACGATTATGCAAAATTCCGCATCGGATACCCGCAATGCCGTCTATACGCCATGCCCGCTTCGGACCAGCATGACGGCATGAACACCGTATCCGTCATCGATTCGCATACGGCCGGCGAACCGACCCGCGTGGTCGTCGGCGGTTTCCCCGAGCTCGGCTCCGGCACGCTGGCGGAACGTCTGCGGGTTTTCCGCGAGCAGCACGACCACTGGCGCAGCGCCATCGCCTGCGAGCCGCGCGGTTCGGACACCATGGTGGGCGCGCTGCTGCAGGCCCCGCAGGACCCCAGTGCCTGCGCCGGGGTGATCTTCTTCAACAACGTCGGTTATCTCGGCATGTGCGGCCACGGCACCATCGGCGTGATCCGCACGCTGGCTCACCTGGGCCACATCGAGGTCGGCCGGCATCGCCTGGAAACGCCGGTGGGCACGGTGGGCGTGGAGCTGTGCGCCGACGACCGCGTCTTCATCGACAACGTGGAAAGCCATCGCCACCTGAAGGCGGTCGAGGTCGACGTGCCCGGCTACGGCACGGTGACCGGCGACGTCGCCTGGGGCGGCAACTGGTTCTTCATCACCCAACAGACGCCGGTACCGCTGGTCGTGGCCAACGAGCGCGCGCTGGCCGCCTACACCGAAGCGATCCGCCATGCGCTGGAACGCGCCGGCATCACCGGGGCGGACGGTGCCGAGATCGACCACATCGAGGTCAACGCCTATTCCCCCGAGGACAGCAGCCAGGCGCGCAACTATGTGCTGTGCCCGGGCATGGCCTACGACCGCTCGCCCTGCGGCACCGGCACCAGTGCGAAGCTGGCCTGCCTCGCCGCCGACGGCAAGCTGGCGCCGGGCGAGGTCTGGCGCCAGGAGGGCATCCTGGGCACCGCCTTCGAGGCCAGCTACCGGCCCAGCCCACGCGGCGTGTTGCCGCGCATCGGCGGCCGCGCGTACATCACGTCGCAGGCGCAGCTGCTGATCGACGAAGACGACCCGTTCGCCTGGGGCATCCGCGTCCGATGAATGCTGGCGGTTCCTGCTACGACCTGATCGTGGTCGGCGCCGGCATCGTCGGCACCGCCTGCGCCGAGGCCGCCTCCGGCGAGGGGCTGCGCGTGGCCGTGGTCGAGCCGGCGGCGATTGGCGGCGGCGCCACCGCCGCGGCCATGGGGCACCTGGTCGCGATGGACGACGATCCGGCGGAGCTGGCCCTGTCGCGCTACTCGCTGCGCTGCTGGGAGGAATACGCGAACCTGCCCGCGGCCGAATTCAGCCGCTGCGGCACGCTGTGGGTGGCCAGCAACGACGAGGAATGCGCGGCGATCGGCAAGCGCGTCGAACGGCTGGCCACCGCCGGCATCCATGCCGAAACGCTGGACGCCACCGCGCTCTACGAAGCGGAGCCGTCGCTGGCGCCCGGTCTGGCCGGCGGCATGCTGGTAGCGGCCGAAGCGGTGGTCTACCCGCCACGCATGGCCCGTCACCTGCTGGCGCAGGCACAGGCGCGCGGCGCACGCCTGTATGCCGGCCGCCGCGTCATCGCCCTGCATGCCGACGGCGCCACGCTCGACGATGGCGAACGCCTGCACGGACCGGTCCTGGTCGCCACGGGCTGCGCCACGCCGACGCTGCTGCCGCAACTGCCGCTGCGCGGACGCAAGGGGCACCTGGTGATCACCGACCGCTATCCCGGCCTGCTGCGCCACCAGGTGCTGGAGCTGGGCTATGCCGCCAGCGCCCACGGCAGCGAGAGCAGCAGCGTCGCCTTCAACGTGCAGCCGCGGCCGACCGGGCAGATCCTGATCGGCTCCTCGCGCGAGTTCGATGTGGACGACGACAGCGTGTCGCGGCCGCTGCTGCGCCGCATGCTGGCGCGCGCCTTCCACTTCATGCCGGCCCTGCGCGAGCTGCAGGCGCTGCGCGTGTGGACCGGCCAGCGTCCCACCAGCATCGATGGCCGCCCCTACCTGGGCGCGGTCGGCGACAGCGGACGCCTGTGGGTCGCCGCCGGCCACGAAGGCCTGGGCGTCACCACCGCGCTGGGCAGCGCGCGCCTGATGGTCGACCTGATCCTCGGGCGCACGCCGGCCATCGACCTCGCACCCTTCGCACCTGCGCGGGTGATGGCATGAACCAGGTGACGCTGCGCATCGATGGCATGCCGCTGCAGGTGGATGCGGGCATCAGCGTGGCCGCGGCCGTGGCCTACGTGCACTCCGGCCCGCGGCGCTCCTGCAGCGACCAGCCGCGGGCGCCGCTGTGCGGCATGGGCGTGTGCTTCGAATGCCGCGTGCGCATCGACGGCGTGGCGCAGCAACGCGCCTGCCTGGCCGTGGTGCGCGATGGCATGGAGGTCGTGACGGATGCTTGAGCGCCGCCACTACGAGGTGCTGGTGGTGGGCGCCGGCCCCGGCGGTTTGTCGGCTGCCTGCACCGCTGCCGCCTGCGGCAAGCGGGTCGCGCTGGTCGACATGCAGCCGCGGCCCGGCGGCCAGGTCTGGCGACACGATGTCGCCCACGACGCGCCGCTCGCGGCACGACGCGCCATCGCCCGCGCCGCTGCCGACGTCGAACTGCTGTGCGGCGCCCAGGTGGTCGATGCCGGGCACGGCGTGCTGCGCCTCGAGCGCGACGGCGACGCCTTCGACGTCGGCCACGATGCACTGATCCTGGCGACCGGTGCGCGCGAACTGCTGCTGCCGTTCCCGGGCTGGACGCTGCCCGGCGTCAGCGGCGCCGGCGGCCTGCAGGCACTCGCCAAGCAAGGTTTCCCGGTGGCCGGCAAGCGCGTGCTGGTTGCCGGCAGCGGCCCGCTGCTGCTCGCGGCAGCGGTCAGCTTGCGCAGGCACGGCGTGGAGTTGCTCGGTATCGTCGAGCAGGCGCCACAGGCACAGGTGATGCGCTTTGCACGCGGGCTGTGGCGTTGGCCGGCACGCGCCGCACAGGCGCTGCAGTTGCAGGCACAACTCATCGGCGTGCCACGCTTCGATGGCCATTGCGTGGTGGCCGCGCATGGCCGCGATGTGCTGGAGAGCGTCGAACTGGAAGGCGCCGACGGTCACCGCCACCGCATAGACTGCGACCTGCTCGGCATCGGTTACGGCCTGCTGCCGAATGTGGAGCTGCCTGCCCTGCTCGGCTGCGCGCTGGAACCCGACGGCGCGCACCAGCGAGTGCGCGTGGATGCCTGGCAACGCACCACCATCGACGGCGTTTATGCAGTCGGTGAGGCCTGCGGCATCGGCGGCCTGCGCAGCGCCTGGCTGGAAGGGGCGATCGCCGCCCACGTCGCCTGCGGCCAGCCGCAACAAGCGAAAACACTGATGCACCGCCGCGACCGCGCGCGCCGCTTTGCCGCGGCGCTGGCACAGACCTTCGCGCTGCAGCCGCGGGTGCACCGGCTGGCAAGCCCCGACACCCTGGTCTGCCGCTGCGAGGACGTGCCGCTGGCCGCGCTCGACGGCTACACCGACGCCCGCGCCGCCAAGCTGGCCACGCGCTGCGGCATGGGCGCCTGCCAGGGCCGCATCTGCGGCGCGGCGCTGGCAGAACTCGGCCGTTTCCCGCGCGGCGGCGGGCGCCCTCCCCTGTTCCCCGCGCGTCTGGCCACGCTGGCCGCGGCTTCCGAATCCCGTGAACCCCTATTAGGAGTCCAACCATGAGCAATGCTTCGTTCTGGCGCGGCGTGATCCCCGCCATCACCACGCCGTTCACCGCCGACGATGCCGTCGACCATGACTTCCTCGGCCGCCATGCCAGGTGGATGATCGACGCAGGCTGCACCGGCATCGTGCCGCTGGGCTCGCTGGGCGAAGCGGCGACGCTGGGCTTCGACGAGAAGGTGGCGATCGTGCGCACCCTGGTCGAGGCGCTGGCCGGCCGCGCGCCGGTGATCGCCGGCATCGCCGCGCTCTCCACCGCCGAAGCGGTGCGCCTGGCCAAGGCCGCGGCCGACGCCGGCTGCGGCGGCCTGATGGTGCTGCCGCCCTACGTGTATTCCACCGACTGGCGCGAGATGGGCGCGCACGTGCGCGCCATCATCGAGGCCACCGAGCTGCCGTGCATGCTTTACAACAACCCGGTGGCGTACAGGACCGACTTCCAGCCCGAGCAGGTCGCCGAACTCGCCGCCGCCTATCCGCATCTGCAGGCGATCAAGGAATCCTCCGGCGACGTGCGCCGCTTCGCCGCACTACGCGCCCTGCTGGGCGACCGCCTGAACCTGCTGGTGGGCATGGACGACGCCATCGTCGAAGGCGCCGCGATGGGCGCCACCGGCTGGATCGCCGGCCTGGTGAACGCGTTCCCGCAGGAATCCGTGCGCCTGTACCAACTGGCCACCGAAGGCGGCGCCGATGCCGCTATGGATCTCTACAAGTGGTTCCTGCCACTGCTGCGGCTGGATACCGTGCCCACCTTCGTGCAGCTGATCAAGCTGGTGCAGGCCCAGGTGGGCATGGGCAGCGAGCAGGTGCGCGCACCACGCCTGCCCGTCGCCGGCGCCGAACGCGAGGCGGCGCTGCGCGTCATCGAGCACGCCCTCGCCCATCGTCCGGAGCTTTGAGCATGTCACGCATGGCCCTCGTACTGATCGCCGGCGGCTGGCGCGAGGCCAGCGATGCCACCAGCCGTTTCCATGCCGAGAACCCCGCCACCGGCGAAGCCATCGACGGCGATTTCCCGATTTCCGGCCCCGCCGACATCGAAGCCGCGCTGGCTGCCGCCAGCACGGCCGCGGCGGAACTGGCAGCGACGCCGCCCGAACGCATCGCCGCCTTCCTCGACGCCTATGCCGACGGCATCGACGCGGCCAACGCCGAGTTGGCCGCGCTTGCCCATGCGGAGACCGCCCTGCCGCGCGACACACGCCTGGCCAAGGTGGAACTGCCGCGCACCAGCGGCCAGCTGCGCCAGGCCGCCGCGGCGGTGCGCAGCGGCAGTTGGACGCAGCCGGTGATCGACACCGCCGCCAGCCTGCGCACGCACCTGGCGCCGTTGCACAAGCCGGTGCTGGTGTTCGGGCCGAACAACTTCCCGTATGCCTTCAACGCCATCGCCGGCAGCGACTTCGCCTCGGCGATCGCCGCGCGCAATCCGGTGATCGCCAAGGCGCATCCCGCGCACCCGCACACCAGCCGGCGCCTCGCCGAAATCGCCCACGCCGCGCTGCTTGCCAGCGGCCTGCCGGCGTCTGCAGTGCAGATGCTTTACCACTTCGACAGCGCGCTCGGCCTGCGCCTGTGCGGCGACAGCCGCCTAGGCGCGATCGGTTTCACCGGCAGCCGTGCCGCGGGGCTGGCGATCAAGGAGGTGGCCGATCGCGCCGGCATCCCGGCCTATGTGGAGCTGTCCAGCGTGAATCCGGTGTTCCTGCTGCCAGGCGCGCTGGCCGAACGCGGTGCGGCGCTGGCCGAGGAGTTCTTCACCTCCTGCACCATGGGCAGCGGCCAGTTCTGCACCAACCCCGGCGTGGTGGTCGTGCCCGCCGGTGCCGAGGGCGACGCCTTCGTCGAAGCGGCGCGCGAACGTTTCGCTGCGGCACCGGCCGGCGTGCTGTTCGCGCGCGGCGTGCTCGATCATCTGGAGCGCAGCGTCGACGCCTTGCGCACCGCCGGAGCGCGTTGCCTCGCCGGCGGCACGCGCGGCGACGGTGCGGGCTATCGTTATCAACCGACCCTGCTCAGCGTCGACGACGCGGCGTTCCTCGCCAACCCGACCACCCTGCAAGCGGAAGCCTTCGGCCCGGTCAGCCTGCTGGTGCGCGCCGATGGCGTGGACGGCATGGCCGCGCTGGCGGCCGCGTTCGAAGGCAACCTCACCGGCACGATCTACCGCGCCGACGACGGCCGCGACGACGATGCCTGGCAACGCGTGGCGGCGGCGCTGCGTCCGCGCGTGGGTCGCCTGATCGGCAACAAGATGCCCACCGGCGTGGCGGTGAGTGCGGCCATGAACCATGGCGGCCCTTATCCCAGCACCGGCCATCCGGGCTTCACCGCCGTCGGCATGCCGGCGGCGATCCGCCGCTTCGCCGCGCTGCATTGCTACGACCAGGTGCCCGATCCGCTGCTGCCGCCCGAGCTGCGCGACCGCAATCCCGGCGGCCTGTCCCGTCTGGTCGACGGCCGCTGGACTGACGCCGACCTGGGAGCCGCATGAGCGGCCGCATCGGCGCCACGCCATCCTTCGCCAACTGACAGGGGAAGATCGCCATGTCCATGCTGATGCTCGGCCTTGCCTGCGCTGCCGGCCTCGCCACCGCCGTGCCGGCGCACCACGCCGCCAGCACGCCAGACGCCGCCGCCTTCAAGGCGCTGTACACGCAGGAATGGGCATGGCGCCAGGAGCAGTTCACCGCCGACGAGGATTCGCATCCCGGTGACCCCGCGCCGCACCTGCCGCACGTCGACGCAGGCACCCAGGCGAAACGGCAGGCCTGCTGGCAGCAGGTGTCGGACCGGCTTGCCGCGATCCCGCGCGACCAGCTCACGCCGGCGGACCAGGTCAACTACGACGTCTACGCCTACCAGATCCGCAGCCTGCTCGACGACCAGAAATTCCGCACCTGGGAAATGCCGTTCAACAGCGACACGGCGTTCTGGAGCGACCTGGGTTTCACCGCGCGCAGCCACATCCAGAGCCTGCAGGGCTACCGCGACTACCTGAGCCAGCTCGGCGACATCCCGCGCTATTTCGACGAGCAGATCGCCAACATGCGCCTGGGCCTGGCGCGCGGCTTCAGCCAGCCCAAGGTGATCCTCAAGGGGCGCGACGCCTACATCGCCGGCATCGCCGCCGCCCAGGGCGAGGCCAACCTGTTCTACACGCCGTTCAAGCAGATGCCGGACAGCATCCCGGCGGCCGAGCAGGCCGCCTTGCGCGCGCAGGCGCTGAAGGCCATCGCCACCGACGTGATCCCGGCCTACACGAAGCTGCTGCAGTTCATGCGCAACGTGTACATGAAGCAGACACGTGATTCGATCGACGCCTACGACCTTCCTGACGGCAAGACCTTCTACCAGTCGCGGATCCACGAATTCGCCACGCTGGACATGAGCCCGCAGCAGATCCACGCGCTGGGGCTCAAGGAAATGGCGCGCATCCACCAGGAGATGCTCGACACCATCAGGCAGACCGGCTTCAAGGGCAGCTTCGCCGACTTCCTGCACTACCTGCGCACCGATCCGCGTTTCTACGCGAAGACGCCGCAGGAGCTGCTGATGGACGCCGCCTGGATCGCCAAGGAAGTGGACGGCGTGATCGGCCAGTACATCGGCCACCTGCCGCGCGAGCGTTTCGCGATCAAGCCGGTGCCGGCGGACCTGGCGCCGTTCTACACCGGCGGCCGCGGCGGCCCGGACGTCTACCTGGTCAACACCTACGATCTGCCTTCGCGGCCGCTGTACTCGCTGCCGGCGCTGACCCTGCACGAATCCTCGCCGGGGCATGCGCTGCAGATGCCGCTGGCGGCCGAATTCACCTGGCTGCCCGACTTCCGCCGCACCAGCTACATCTCCGCCTACGGCGAAGGCTGGGCGCTGTACTGCGAATACCTGGGCCAGGAGATGGGCATCTACAAGACCCCGTACGACCGCTTCGGCTACCTGAGCTACCAGGCGTGGCGCGCGGCGCGGCTGGTAGTGGATACCGGCATCCACGCGATGGGCTGGACGCGCAAGCAGGCGCAGGACTACCTGCGCGAGAACACCGCGCTGGCCGATCACGAGATCGAGACCGAGGTGGATCGCTACATCGCCTGGCCGGGCCAGGCGCTGTCCTACTATCTTGGCGAAATGGCCATACGCGACGGCCGCGCGAAGGCCGAGAAGGCGCTGGGGACGAAGTTCGACATCCGCGCCTTCCACGACGCGGTGCTGTCCACCGGCTCGGTGCCGCTGCCGGTGCTCGACGTGCGCATCGACCGCTTCATCGCCGACGGCGGCAAGTCGCCCTATGCCGGCGGCAAGGACTGCCACTGCGCATCGCACTGATCACCACCACCAGGGGATGTCGCCCATGCCGGCCAGCGGACACTTCCATCGCGAACTCAGCCTCACCGATCTGACCTTCATAGGGCTGGGCGCCATCTTCGGTTCCGGCTGGCTGTTCTCAGCCAGCCACGTGGCCGCCATCGCCGGTCCCGCCGGCATGGTCTCGTGGCTGATCGGCGGCGCCGCGGTGCTGCTGCTCGGCCTGGTGTACTGCGAGCTGGGCGCGGCACTGCCGCGCGCGGGCGGCGTGGTGCGCTATCCGGAGTATTCGCACGGCGTGCTGCTGGGTTCGCTGATGGCCTTCGTCACCCTGATCGCCTTCTCCAGCCTGATCGCGATCGAGACCGTGGCCTGCCGCCAATATGCGGCGGCCTGGTTCCCCGCGCTCAGCCGCGACGCGAGCGGCAACCCCACCGTGCTCGGCTGGTTCGTGCAGCTGGCCCTGCTGGCGGTGTTCTTCGTGCTGAACTACTTCAGCGTGAAGACCTTCGCCAAGGCCAACAACCTCATCAGCATCTTCAAGTTCCTGGTACCGCTGCTGGTGATCATGGTGCTGCTGACGCATTACCAGCCGCAGAACATGTCCCTGCACGGCTTCGCGCCGCAGGGCTTCGGCGGCGTGGAGCGCGCGGTGTCGGCGGGCGGCGTGATCTTCGCCTACCTGGGGCTCACGCCCATCGTCTCGGTGGCGAGCGAGGTGCGCGATCCGCAGCGCACCATCCCGATCGCGCTGATCCTGTCGGTGCTGCTGTCCACCGCGATCTACCTGCTGCTGCAGCTGGCCTTCCTCGGCAGCGTGCCCGGGCAGTTCCTGGCCCATGGCTGGGACGACATGGGCACGCTGTTCGCGCTGCCCTACCACGACATCGCGCTCACCCTCGGCATCGGCTGGCTGGCGACGCTGGTGGTGTGCGATGCGGTGATCTCGCCCAGCGGCACCGGCAACATCTACATGAACGCCACGCCGCGCGTGGTGTACGCCTGGGCACGCAGCGGCGCCTTCTTCCCGCGCTTCGCGCGCATCGACGAACGCTCGGGCATCCCGCGCGCGGCGCTGTGGCTGAGCTTCGCGCTGTCGGTGTTCTGGACGCTGCCGTTCCCGTCGTGGCAGGCGATGATCAACGTGGTCTCGGCGGCCCTGGTGCTGAGCTACGCGATGGCGCCGATCACGGTCGCCGCGCTGCGCCGGAATGCGCCGCAGCTGGCGCGGCCGTTCCGGGTGCGCGCTATCGGCCTGCTCGGCCCGCTGTCCTTCATCGTCGCCACCCTGATCGTGTACTGGTCGAGCTGGCAGACCGTGTCCTGGCTGCTCGGACTGCAGATCGCGCTGTTCGCGGTCTACGTGCTGTACCGCCTGCCCACGGTCGAGGGGCGTGCGCGGCTGCGGCACGAGGTCCCCGCCTCGTGGTGGCTGGTGGCCTATTACGCGCTGCTCATCGTGCTGTCCTGGCTGGGCAGCTTCGGCGGGCGCGGCAGCGTGGCCCAGCCCTGGGACTCGCTGGCCGTCGCGCTGGTCGGGCTGCTCATCTACCACTGGGGCGCGCGCAGCGGCCTGCCTGCGCAGCGGCTGGACCTGGGCACCGACGCCGACTGATTGCCCGATCAGTCGGCGCATCCTTGCCGCAAGAAAATTCAGCGTTGCCGTGCCTGTCGCCAGGGAATATCTTCAGCGGCTTGTGCTCGCTTGAGGCGCCTGCGGCAGCCGACGCCGGAAGCTCGCACCGCGTGATCCGACCCTGAACTTTCAACCGTGCCATGCATCCAAGCGATGCCCGCACGGCGCCATCGTCCAGAGCCGAACCATGAGGGTGGCGTGGGGCTCGTCTCTCGCCGGGTTCGAGCGGCCAGGCCGCTTGTCAGAACGATGCGTGAGGAGAGTTCGGGTTCGCCATGGTTGCCTTGCCATTTGTCCGCGTGCCCGTGGCGCAAGCCCTGCGATTCGCCATGCCGGCGGCCGCCGCGATGCTGCTCGCAGCTTGCACGGTGGGGCCGGATTTCAAGGCGCCCGCCCCACCTGCCGTCAGCGGCTACACATCCCAGCCCGTCGCAACAACGGCGGCCACGCAAGACGTGACCGGCGGTTCGTCCCAGCATTTCGAATCGGGTGCCGACATTCCCGGTGACTGGTGGACGCTGTTCCATTCCGCACCGCTCGATGCGCTGATCAAGCAGGCGCTGGCGCACAACCATGACCTCAAGGCCGCGCAGGCAGCCTTGCGCGTGGCGCACGAGAACACGCTGGCGCAGCGCGGCGCCTTCTTCCCCAGCGTGTCGGCGAACTTTTCGGCGAGCCGCCAGCGCCAGCCCGGTTCGCTGGCACCGGTGCCTTCGTCCAATGCCTTCATGTACAACCTGTACACGCCGCAGCTCTCGATTTCCTACACACCCGACGTGTTCGGCGCGAACCGGCGCTCGGTCGAATCGCTCAAGGCACAGGAACAGGCCACACGCTTCCAGATGATCGCAACCTGGAACACGCTGGCCTCGAACGTGGCGGTGGCGGCGATCCAACTGGCCGCGCTGCAGGCGCAGGTCGACGCCACGCATCAACTGGTCGACGCGAACACCAAGATGCTCGACATCCTGCGTTACCAGTACACCAAGGGCTACGCGAGCCGGGTCGACCTGGCCGCGCAGGAATCGCAGCTGGCGCAGACCGAGGCCACGCTGCCGCCGCTGGAGAAGCAGCTGGCGCAACAGCGCGATTTGCTGGCGGTGCTGGCAGGCCGCTTCCCTTCGCAGACTATGGACGACCAGATCACGCTGGACAGCCTGCACCTGCCCGAAACCCTGCCGCTCTCCCTGCCCTCGGCCCTGGTGGCGCAGCGGCCGGACGTGCGCCAGGCGCAAGCCAACCTGCACGCCGCCAGCGCCCAGATCGGCGTCGCCACCGCGGCGCGACTGCCGAACATCACGCTCACCGCCGACGCCGGCAGCACGGCGCTCGAATTCTCCAGGCTGTTCACCGGCGGCACCGGCTTCTGGGACGTGGCGGCTGGCATCACCGCGCCGATCTTCGAAGGCGGCACCCTGCTGCACCAGCAGCGCGCGGCGAAGGCGGCGTATGTCGAAGCTTCCGAGCAGTACCGCAGCACCGTGCTCATGGCGTTCCAGAACGTGGCCGACACCCTGGTCGCGCTGGACCAGGACGCGAAGGCATTGCAGGCCGCGGCAAAAACCGAGCAGGCCGCCAGGCTGACGCTCGAGCTTGCGCAGCGCCAGCTCAAGGACGGCTATGCAGGCAGCCTGCAACTGCTGAACGCCGAACAGTCGTACCAGCAGGCAAGGATCGCCCTCGTGCAAGCCCAGGCCAACCGTTTCGCCGACACGGCCGCGCTGTACCAGGCGCTGGGCGGCGGCTGGTGGCACCACTCCGATCTGAGCAAGCAGTGACGATGAACAAGCCTGCCCCGCCCTTCCCCGTTTCCATGCGCCATGGCGCCGCGCTCGCGACCCTGCTCGCGACGCTCGCGCTCGGCGCCTGCTCGTCCCATCTGGACGCGCCGGAGTCCGCGGCGACGACGCCGCACAACGTGACCCTGACCCAGGCGCAGCAGCAGAGCATCCAGCTCTATACGGTCGAGCCCTCGTCGTATCAGGCCGTGACCGACACCACCGGCGTGGTGGACTACGACCAGAACCGTTCCACCGCGGTGCTGGCGCCGTTCTCCGGCCCGGTGACGAAGGTGCTGGTGAGCCTGGGCGAACAGGTGAAGCAGGGGCAGCCATTGGCGACCGTGGTTTCGCCCGACTTCGCCGCCGCCGTCGACGGTTACCGCAAGGCGCTGGCCGCCGCGCGCGCGGCGGCGCAGGTGGCCGCCAACGACAAGGATCTGTACGCCCACCACGCGATCTCGCAGCGCGAGAACGCGCAGGCGCAGTCCGACGCGATCGGCGCCGCATCCGACAGCAATGCGGCACGGCAGGCGCTACTGGCCCTGCCCGTCGACCCGCAGGTGGTGAAGGCCATCGAGCAGGGCCGCCCGGTGGCGAACGTGCAGGGCGTGATCCGCGCGCCGATGGCCGGCACCGTGGTGCAGCGTTCGATCACGCCCGGCCAGCTGCTGCAGGCCGGCAGCACGGCCTGCTTCACCGTGGCCGACCTGTCGAAGGTGTGGGTGCTTGCCCAGGTGTTCGACAGCGACCTCGCTTCGGTGCAGGTCGGCGACAGCGCCGTGGTGGAGACCGGCGCCGGCGCGAAGACGCTGTCCGGCAAGGTGACCAACGTGTCGCCCGAGATCGATCCCGACACCCGCTCGATCACCGCCCGCGTGGTGGTGGACAACCCCGGCGACCTGCTGAAGAAGCAGATGTACGTGCGCGTGCGGATCAGCTCCGCCAGATCGGAACGCGGCCTGCTGGTGCCGGTGGCGGCGGTCCTGCGCGACGACGAGAACCTGCCCTTCGTGTACGTGCAGGAAGCGGACGGCAGCTACGCGCAACGCCCGGTGACGCTGGGCGTGCGCGTGGGCGACCGCTACCTGATCACCGGCGGCCTCGCGGCCGGCGACAAGGTGGTGACCGAGGGCGGCATCTTCGTGCGTTTCATCCAGACCCAATGAGCGAGCTGACACCGCCCCCCGGAGCGCGTCCGGCCTCCCTCATCAACCGCATCGTGGCGTTCGCGCTGGAGCAGCGGCTGCTCACCGTGCTGCTGTCGTGCGCGCTCACGGTCGCCGGTATCTGGGCCTACAACTCGCTGCCGATGGATGCGTATCCCGATCTGTCGCCGCCGATGGCGGAGATCATCACCCAGTGGCCGGGCCACTCGGCGGAGGAAGTCGAGCGCCTGATCACGGTGCCGGTGGAGCTCGGGATGAACGCGATCCCGGGCCTGGTGACCAAGCGCTCGATCTCGCTGTACGGACTGTCGGACGTCACCCTCACCTACGCCAACGGCACCGACGATTACTTCGCGCAACAGCAGGTGTACAACCGGCTGCCCGGCATCACCCTGCCCAGCGGCGTCGCGCCCTCGGTCTCGCCGATGTCGCCGCCGTCGGGCCTGGTCTACCGCTACGTGCTGCAAAGCTCCGACCGCTCGCCGATGGAGCTGAAGACGCTGGAGGACTGGGTGATCGCGCCGCAGTACCGGTCGGTGCCGGGCGTCGCCGACGATTCCGCGTTCGGCGGCGGCAACATGCAGTACCAGGTGCTGCTCGATCCGGTGAAGATCGCGGCGCTCGGGCTGAGCGTGACGCAGATCGAAGCCTCGCTGACCGCGAACAACAGCAACGCCGGCGGCGGCTTCTATCAGCAGGGCGGCCAGTTCTTCTACGTGCGCGGACTCGGGCGGCTGGTGACCTTGCAAGACATCGGCAACGTGGTACTGGCTGTGCACAATGGCACGCCGATCCTGGTGAAGGATGTCGGCACGGTGAAGATCGGCATCGCGCCGCGCCTGGGCGAGTTCGGCTACATGGGGCGGGACGACGCGGTCGAGGGCGTGATCCTGGCGCTGACCGGATCGAAGACCCAGAACGTGCTGCAGCGTGTCGAGGCCAAGACCAGGGAGCTCAACGACGAGATCCTGCCGAAGGACGTCAAGATCCACCCGTTCTACGACCTCACCCACCTGATCCAGCAGACCAAGGAGGTGGTGCGGCACAACCTGCTGGTCGGCATGTTGCTGGTGATCGCGGTGCTGGTGTTCTTCCTGTACGACCTGCGCGCCGGCCTGATCGTCGCGGTCACCATTCCGCTGGCGCTGATGTTCGCGTTCTGCGGATTGCACCTGCAGAACGCCTCGGCGAACCTGCTTTCGATCGGCGCGGTGGACTTCGGCATCCTGGTGGATGCCGCGGTGGTGATGGTGGAGAACATCTACCGCCAGCTCGCCCTGCGCGAGGGCACCCCGCTGGACATCGGCGCCGTCATCCGCGCCGCCGCCGCCGAGGTCGATCGCCCGCTGGTCTACGCGGTGGGGGTCATCGTGGCCGGCTTCCTGCCGATCTACGTGCTGAGCGGGCCGTCCGGCACGCTGTTCAAGCCGATGGCCGACACCATGATCTTCGCGATCGTCGGTTCGTTGATCGTCACGCTGACCCTGTTGCCGGTGCTGTGCGCGTGGTTCATGCGCAAGGGCGTGCGCGAGCGCCGCAACGCGATCTTCGAGTCGATCCAGACGCGTTATGCGCGATGGCTGGATGCATGCCTGGCGCATCCGTGGCGGATCACGGTTGCCACGGCCGTGCTGCTCGGCCTGTCGCTGCTGCTGGTGCCCTTCATGGGCGCGGAATTCATGCCGCAGCTCGACGAAGGTGCATTGTGGGTGCGCGCGACGATGCCCTACACGATCTCGTTCGACGAAGCCGCGAAGATCTCTCCCCAGATCCGCGAGGTCCTGCGCTCCTTCCCGGTCGTCACCACGGTGGCATCGGAACTCGGGCGTCCCGACGACGGCACCGATTCCACGGGCTTCTTCAACGACGAATTCTTCGTGGGTCTGAAACCGTATTCGGAATGGCATGGCGCCTACCGCGACAAGCAGGCGCTGATCGCCGCGATCGACGCGAAGCTGCGGAAGTTCCCCGGCATCCAGTTCAACTACAGCCAGCCCGCCGAGGATGCGGTGGACGAGGCCGAGACGGGGCTGAAGAGCGCGCTGGCGGTGAAAGTGTACGGCCCGGACCTGCGGACGCTGCAGGAGAAAGGCAAGCAGATCAAGGCGGCGATGCAGAAGGTACGCGGCATCACCGACGTGACCCTGGTGCACGAGCTGGGCCAGCCCAACCTCGCGATCAAGATCGACCGCGCCAAGACCGCGCGCTATGGCATCAACGCGGACGATATCAACAACCTCATCAATGCCGCGGTCGGCGGCGACGTCGCCACGCAGGTGGTACAGGGCGAGAAGCAGTTCGACCTCGTGGTCCGCCTGTTGCCGCAATACCGCAACAACCCGCAGCAGATCGGCGACATCCCGGTCACGACGCCGGGTGGCCAGGAGATCCCGCTGAAGGAATTCGCCAGCATCACGGTCGAGAACGGTGCGTCCTTCATCTACCGCGAAAACGATTCGCGCTACATCGGCGTGCAGTTCTCGGTGCAGGGCCGCGACCTCGCCGGCGCGGTGCAGGATGCGATGACGCAAGTCGCGAAGCAGGTGAAACTGCCGCAAGGCTATCGTCTCGACTGGGGCGGCGAATACAAGGAATACACGGCCTCGCACCGGCAGCTGAACATCGTGCTGCCGCTCACGCTGGCCGTCATCTTCCTGCTGCTGTTCGTGCTGTACGGAAACTTCAAGTTCCCGCTGATCACCGTGCTTGGCGTGCTGCTGTCGGCGCCGGTCGGCGGCATCGCCGCGCTCTGGATCACGCACACGCCATTTTCCGTTTCGTCCGGCATCGGCTTCCTGGCCTTGTTCGGCGTGTCGGTGCAGACCGCCGTGGTTTACATCTCCTACGTCAACGAGTTGCGCCTGAGCGGCACGCCGATCAACGAAGCCATCCGGGAAGGTGCGATCCTGCGCCTGCGCCCGATCATGATGACCGCGCTCGTGGCCGCGCTGGGCCTGTTGCCGGCCGCCGTCGCGGTCGGCGTCGGCACCGATACGCAGAAACCGTTCGCGCTGGTGATCGTCAGCGGCCTGTTCACGCGACTGGCGATCAGCATCTTCCTGATGCCCGCGCTGTACAGCCTTGTGGCCCGCAGGGACGATCGCTTGCAGGTGTGAATCCATGCGGGCCGGCATCCAGTACCTGTGTGGCCCGGGACGACCCGGGTAACCTGGGCTCAGCGCCGGGCGCGGAAGAACTCGCGCAACATGGCCGAGGATTCCTCGGCCAGCAGGCCGCCCTGCACTTCCAGGCGATGGTTGTGGCGCGGGTCGATCAGGGTGTCGAACACGCTGCCCGCCGCGCCGGTCTTGGGGTCGGTCGCGGCATACACCACGCGGCCTATGCGGGCGTGGATCAGCGCCATCGCGCACATCGAGCAGGGTTCCAGGGTCACGTACAAGGTGGCGCCCACCACCCGGTGATTGGTGAGTTTTTCTCCCGCCGCGCGCAGCGCCATCACCTCGGCGTGCGCGGTGGGGTCGTGCAGGGTGATGTTGCGGTTCCAGCCCAGCCCCACGATCTCCCCGTTCAACACCAGCACCGCGCCCACCGGCACCTCGTTCTCGGCATCGCGTGCATGCGCGGCCAGCTGCAGGGCGCGGCGCATGTGGGCCGTATCCTCGGGTGTGAACAATTGGCCGTTTTCTTCAGTCATTTCAGCAAACTGGATTCATTTCATGAGAAAGCCGGCAGGACGCCGGCTTTCCAGGTGACGCGCAAGTGGTGGCTGATTCTACTTATTCCCACTCGATCGTCGCCGGGGGCTTGCCGCTGATGTCATAAACAACGCGAGAAACACCACGCAACTCATTGATGATCCTGTTGGAAACCCTGCCTAGGAATTCGTACGGCAGGTGCGCCCAGTGCGCGGTCATGAAGTCGATGGTCTCGACCGCGCGCAACGCGATCACCCACTCGTAGGCGCGCGCGTCGCCCACCACACCTACCGACTTCACCGGCAGGAACACGGCGAAGGCCTGGCTGGTCTGGTCGTACAGGCCGGCCTTGCGCAGTTCCTCGATGAAGATGGCGTCGGCGCGGGCCAGCAGTTCGGCGTATTCCGGCTTCACTTCGCCCAGGATACGCACGCCCAGGCCCGGACCGGGGAACGGGTGGCGGTAGACCATCTCGCGCGGCAGGCCCAGCTCCACGCCGATGCGGCGCACCTCGTCCTTGAACAGCTCGCGCAGCGGCTCGACCAGCTTGAGCTTCATGTGCTCCGGCAGGCCACCGACATTGTGGTGACTCTTGATCACATGCGCTTTGCCGGTCTTGCTGCCGGCGGACTCGATCACGTCGGGGTAGATGGTGCCCTGCGCCAGCCACTTCACCTTGCCGCCCGCGGCGATCAGCTTCTCCGACTCCTCGTCGAAGATCTCCACGAACAGGCGGCCGATGATCTTGCGCTTGGCTTCCGGGTCGGCCACGCCTTCCAGCGCCTTGAAGTAGCGCTCGGCGGCGTTGACGCGGATGACCTTGACGCCCATGTGCTCGGCCATGGTGGCCATCACCTGGTCGCCCTCCTGCCAGCGCAGCAGGCCGGTGTCCACGAATACGCAGGTGAGGCGCTCGCCGATGGCCTTGTGCAGCAGCGCGGCCACCACGGAGGAATCCACGCCGCCGGAAAGGCCCAGCAGCACGTGGTCCTCGCCCACCTCTTCGCGTACGCGGGTGACCTGGTCCTCGATGATGTTGGCCGCCGTCCACAACGTGGCGCAGCCGCAGATCTCGGTGACGAAGCGCTTGAGCAGCGCACTGCCCTGCTTCGTATGCGTCACCTCGGGATGGAACTGCACGCCGTACCAGCGCTTGTCCTCGTTTTCCATCACCGCGACGGGAATGCGGTCGGTGGTACCGGTGACGATGAAGCCCGGCGGCGCCTTGGCAACGTGGTCGCCATGGCTCATCCACACGTCGAGCCTGTGGCTGCCCGCGTGGTCGCTGAGGCCGTCGAACAGCCGGCTCTTCGCCACGATGTCGACCGTGGCATGGCCGAACTCGCGTGCATCGGCCGCCTCGGTGGCGCCGCCCAGCTGTGCGGCCAGCGTCTGCAGGCCGTAGCAGATGCCCAGGATCGGCAAGCCCGAATCGAAGACCTGCTGTGGCGCCCGGGGCGCGCCCGGCAGCGTGGTCGACTCGGGGCCGCCGGACAGGATGATGCCCCTGGCGCCGAATGCGGCGATCTCGGCCGGATCGTGATCCCAGGCCCAGATCTCGCAGTACACGCCCAGTTCGCGCACCCGGCGCGCGATCAGCTGCGTGTACTGCGCACCGAAGTCGAGGATGAGGATCTTGTCGCTATGGATGTTGGCGGTCATGGACGCTGGCCGGAAGGCTGGAAATCGATGGTCGACATTCCGGCTTGCACCGGAATGTCGCTGGAGTGCGGACGCTGGCGCCCCTGCCCCTCAGGAATTCAGCCGGTAGTTCGGCGCTTCCTTGGTGATCTGGATGTCGTGCGGATGCGCCTCGGTGACACCGGCGCCGGTCACCTTCACGAACTGCGCCTTGCTGCGCACGTCCTCGACGGTGGCCGCGCCCAGGTAGCCCATCGAGGCGCGCAGGCCGCCGATCAGCTGGTGGATGATGTTGCGCAGCGGACCGCGGTACGGCACGCGGCCTTCGATGCCCTCGGGCACCAGCTTGTCGGCGTCGGCCTCGTTGTCCTGGAAGTAGCGGTCCTTGGAGCCGAGCTGCATCGCGCCGATGGAACCCATGCCGCGGTAGCTCTTGTACGAGCGGCCCTGGAACAGCTCGACCTCGCCCGGCGATTCCTCGGTGCCGGCGAACATCGAGCCCAGCATCACGGTGGACGCACCCGCGGCCAGTGCCTTGGGGATGTCACCGGAATAGCGGATGCCGCCATCGGCGATCAGCGGGATGGAATCCTTCAGCGCGGTGGCGACCAGGTCGATCGCGGTGATCTGCGGCACGCCCACGCCCGCCACCACGCGGGTGGTGCAGATGGAACCGGGACCCACGCCCACCTTCACCGCGTCGGCGCCGGCATCACGCAGCATCAGTGCGGCCTCGCCAGTGACGATGTTGCCGGCCACCACCTGCACCTGCGGGAAGTGCTTCTTCACCCAGGCCACGCGGTCGATCACGCCCTGCGAATGGCCGTGCGCGGTGTCCACCACCAGCACGTCCACACCGGCTTCGACCAGCGCCTCCACGCGGCGCTCGGTGTCGCCGCCCACGCCCACGGCGGCGCCGACCAGCAGCGCTTCGTTGCGGTCCTTGACCGAATTCGGGTTGTCGCGGGCCTTCTGGATGTCCTTCACGGTGATCAGGCCGCGCAGCTGGAAGTCGTCGTTGACCACCAGCACCTTCTCGATGCGGTGCTTGTGCAGCAGCTGCAGCACCTCGTCCTGGCTGGCGCCTTCCTTCACCGTCACCAGCCGTTCCTGGCGGGTCATGATGTTGCGCACCGGATCGTCCGGCTTGCGCTCGAAGCGCATGTCGCGGCTGGTGACGATGCCCACCAGCTTCTCGCCCTCCACCACCGGCACGCCGGAGATGTTGTGCGCGCGGGTGAGCTTGAGCACTTCGCGGATCGAGGTGTCCGGACTCACGCTGAACGGGTTGCGGATCACGCCAGCTTCGAACTTCTTCACCAGGCGCACTTCGGCGGCCTGCTGCTCGAACGTCATGTTCTTGTGGATGATGCCGATGCCGCCTTGCTGCGCCATGGTGATGGCGAGGCGCGCTTCGGTCACGGTGTCCATCGCGGCGGACACAATGGGGATGTTCAGGCGCAGGCCGAGGGTGAACCGGGTGGAGGTGTCGACGTCGCGCGGCAGCACGACGGAGTGGCCCGGAACGAGGTAGACGTCGTCGTAGGTGAGAGCCTCGGCGAGAATGCGCATGGTATGACCCCGGCAAAGAGAGGATTATACGCGGCACCGCAGCATGCCGCCAGCGCGGGGACTGAGCCGACTACCTGCCGTCGCGCGCTTCCGCGGCTTCCAGCGTGTTTTCCATCAGCGTGGCCACCGTCATCGGGCCCACGCCGCCGGGCACCGGCGTGATCCAGCTGGCGCGCTCGGCCGCAGGCTCGAATTCCACGTCGCCCACCAGCCGGCCATCGTCGAGGCGGTTGATGCCCACGTCGACCACCACGGCGCCGGGCTTGATCCATTCGCCCTTCACCAGGCCCGGCCGGCCCACGGCGACGATCACGATGTCGGCCTGGCGCACGTGGCCTTCCAGGTCGCGGGTGAACTTGTGGCAGCAGGTGGTGGTGCAGCCGGCGATAAGCAGCTCCAGCGCCAGCGGACGGCCCACGTGGTTGGACACGCCCACCACCACCGCGTGCTGGCCGCGCACCGGGCGGTCGGTGTGGCCGAGCAGGGTCATCACGCCCTTGGGCGTGCACGGGCGCAGGCCGAAGCGGCGCAGTGCGAGGCGGCCCACGTTCACCGCCTGGAAGCCGTCCACGTCCTTGCCCGGGTCGATGCGGTCGACCAGCGCGTCCTCGTCGATGTGTTCCGGCAGCGGCGACTGCACCAGGATGCCGTGCACTGCCGGATCGGCGTTGAGCCGGTCGATCAGCGCGAACAGCTCGTCCTGCGTGGTGCTCGCCGGCAGATCGAAATCGAAGGAACGGAAGCCGACCTGGTGGCAGGCCTTGCGCTTGTTGCGCACATACACCGACGAGGCGGCATCGTCACCCACCAGCACCACGGCCAGCCCGGGGGCGGCCTTGCCCTGCGCCGTGCGTTCGGCGACGCGCCGGCCGATCCGGTCCAGCAGTTCCTGCGCGATGCGTTTGCCGTCGAGGATGCGTGCGCTCATGTTGGTGCCAGGCCGAAAGACGCGCCATTATCCAAGCTCCGCTCATAGCGCACAAACGCCACGCCATGGTCGACGCCCATGCTTCCGTTTCGCCTTCGCTCGCCGACGGCCGCCTGGTGCTGCGGCCGTGGCGCGACACGGATGTCGCGGAGCTGCACGCGGCCGTGCAGGAGTCGGTCGCCAGCGTGGGCCGCTGGCTGCCGTGGTGCCGCGCCGACTACGACATGGAGCGGGCCGAGGCATGGACGGTGCATTGCCGCGAAACCTGGCGGACCGGCAGGCAGTTCGCGTTCGCCGTGCGCGATGCGGTCAGCGATGAACTCCTGGGTGGCTGCGGGCTCAACCAGCTCAACCCGACGCATCGCAGCGCCAACCTCGGCTACTGGATACGTGCCTCGCGCCAGGGCCAGGGCATTGCCGCAGCGGCCGCCCGGCTGGTGGCGCGCTTCGGCTTCATCGAGCTGGGCCTGATCCGGATCGAGATCGTCACCCTGCCCGACAACCGCGCCAGTCGCCGCGTGGCGAAAAAGCTGGGCGCCGCGTTCGAAGCGATCGCGCGGCAGCGGCTGTGGGCCTGGGACCGCGCCCACGACGCGGCGGTGTACGCGCTGATTCCCGACGACCTCGCTCAGCCAACGGCTGAACAGAGCGCGGCGACGTCCTCGTAGCCCGTGAAACCCGCGGCTGCGCCGCAGCCCGGGCAGGCTGCATCGCGCGGCAGGCGCGTCTCGCGGAAGCGCATGCCCAACGCGTCGAACGACAGCAGGCGACCGACCAGCGGCTCGCCCATGCCGAGGACCAGCTTCAGCGCTTCGGTGGCCTGCAGCAGGCCCACGATGCCGGGCAGCACCCCGAGCACGCCGGCCTCGCTGCAGTTCGGCGCTTCGGCAGCCGCGGGTGGTTCCGGGAACAGGCAGCGGTAGCATGGCGCATCGTCGCGACGCGGATCGAACACGCTGACCTGTCCGGTGAAGCGCTCCACCGCGCCATAGACCATCGGCAGGTGCAGGCGCCGTGTCGCCGCGGCAAGCAGGTAGCGCGCCGGGAAATTGTCGGCTCCGTCGATCACCAGATCGTGGCCGTCGAGCAGGCTCTCGACGTTGTCGGCGCGCAGGCGCTCCATGCGTGTCTCGATGCGCACGCGCGGGTTCAAGGCGTTGAGCGCAAGGCGTGCCGACTCGGTCTTCGCCATACCCACTCGCGCGTCGGCATGGACCACCTGGCGATGCAGGTTGGAACGTTCCACCAGGTCGTCGTCGATCAGGGTGAGCTGGCCCACGCCGGCCGCGGCGAGATACAGCGCCGCGGGTGCACCGAGACCGCCGGCGCCGAGCAGCGCGATCTTCGCCGCGGCGAGTTTCGCCTGCCCTGCCTCGCCCACCTGCGGCAGGCGCAACTGGCGCGCGTAGCGTTCAGCGGCGTCTGCATCCAGCGCGGCAGCGCTCACCGGCAGGCCTTCGGTCTTCCAGCGTCCGAAACCGCCGGCCACGGAATGCACGTCGCGATAACCCAGGCGCTGCAAGGCCTCGGCTGCCAACAGCGAACGCATGCCGCTGCCGCACAGGGTAAGGATGCAGCGGGCGCGATCCGGCTCTGCCTGCTCGATACGCAATTCCAGGAAACCGCGCGACAAGCCCAGCGCGCCCACCGGCATGCCGGTGGCGCGCTCACCGTCTTCACGCACGTCGATCAGCAGCGCGCCTTGCGCCTGGCGAGCCAGCGCCTCGGACGGAGTGATTTCGGGAATGCGACTGCGCAGCTCGGCGAGCCAGGTGTCGCGGTCGGTGGATGTGGACATGGCGCAAGTCTAGCGCGATGCCTTCGTGGATCGGGCTTCAGCCCGGCGGTTCGCAGTGTCGGGCTGAGGCTCGACCTACCTGCCGCGCTTCTTCATCTCGCGGATCATGCGCTGGCGCTTGCGCTGCTGCGCTTCGGTGAGCACGTTCTTCTTGCCGGCGTAGGGGTTCTCGCCCTCGCGGAACACGATGCGGATCGGCGTGCCCTCGAGCTTGTAGCGCTTGCGGAAGAAGTTCTCGAGGTAGCGCTGGTAGGCGGGCGCGATGTGCTTGGTGCGGCTGCCATGGAGCACGATGGTGGGCGGATTGTTGCCGCCGGGATGCGCGAAACGCAGCTTGGGCGCGTGGCCACGCACCAGTGGCGGCTGGTAGTTCTCGTAGGCCTTTTCCAGCGTGCGGGTGAGGTCGGAGGAGCCGAGCTCCTTCGTGGCAGCGGCGTGCGCGCGTACCACCGCGCGCATCAGCTCGCGCAGGCCCGAGCCGTGCAGCGCAGAGATGAACACCGTCTTCGCCCAGTCGACGAACTGCAGGCGGCGATCCAGCGCACGCTCGCACTGCTCGCGCTGGTAGGCGTCCAGGCCATCCCACTTGTTCACCGCGATCACCAGCGCCCTGCCCTCGTCCACCGCGTGGCCGATCAGGGTGAGGTCCTGGTCGGCGAGGTTCTCGCGCGCGTCGATCATGATCACCACCACCTGGGCGGCGGCGATCGACTGCAGGGTCTTGATGACGCTGAATTTCTCCACCGCCTCCTCGACGCGCGCCTTGCGCCGCACGCCGGCGGTGTCGATCAGTGTGTACTTGCGGCCGTCGCGCTCCAGCGGCACGCGGATCGGGTCGCGCGTGGTGCCGGCCACGTCGGAGACGATCAGCCGGTCCTCGCCCAGCAGGCGGTTGATCAGGGTGGACTTGCCCGCGTTCGGCCGGCCCACGATGGCGACGCGGATGGAACCGTCCTCGCCCTCGGCCAGTTCCTCGTGCACGTCTTCCGGCAACACCGGCAGCAGGGCGGCGATGAGTTCCTCGGTGCCGCGGTTGTGCGCGGCCGACAGCGGCAGGGTCGCCGCGATGCCGAAACGGGCGAACTCGGCCATCGCCTCGTGCAGGTCCAGCCCGTCGGTCTTGTTCACCGCCAGCAGCAGCGGCTTGCCGCTGCGGCGCAGCTCGTCGAGGATGTTGCGGTCCTGCGGCAGCAAGCCGTCGCGCGCGTCCACCACGAACACCAGCGCCTGCGCTTCCTCGATGGCCAGGCGCACCTGCTGTGCCGTGAGCCCGTCGAGGCCGTCGTCCACGCCGGAGAGGCCGCCGGTGTCGACCACCACGAACGGGCGCGCGCCGGTGCGGCACACGCCGTAATGGCGGTCGCGGGTGACGCCGGGCAGGTCGGCCACCAGGGCGTCGCGGCTGCGCGTCAGCGCGTTGAACAGGGTCGATTTACCGACGTTGGGACGACCGACCAGGGCGACGACGGGCAGCATGGCGAAACATGGTTCCTTGCAGCAGGTGCGGCGTCAGTGTGCACCGAGGCGGTAGGCGCCGATGTGGCCCTTCACGTCCTCGACATACACGGTGTCGCCCACCACCAGCGGCTGGGCCTGGATCGCCTTCTTCGACAGGCGCACGCGCGCGGCCAGCGCTCCGTCGCCGGCCTGCAGCCAGTGCACATAACCGTAGGCGTCTGCCACCACCACGTGGTTGCCCTGCACGGCGGGGCCGGTGAGCCAGCGGTACTTCAGCTTGTCGTTCTTCCACATGTCGGCGCCGCCGCTGCGGTCGAACGCCCACACCACGCCCTGGTCGTCGACGCCGTAGACGGCGTTGCCGCCGATAGCCAGCGCGGTGTAGGTGGAGAACGGGTGCGACCACAGCGGGCGGCCGCTGGGACCGTCGATCGCGGTGAGATTGCCGTGGTAGGCGGCGCCGTACAGCGTGCTGCCGTCAAGCAGGATCGCGCCGTCGGCGTCGTCGAGGCGCTCGATGTCGGTACGGCCCTCGCCGCTGGCGAGCTTCTGCTCCCACAGCTTCTCGCCGTTGTCCTGGCGCAGCGCGACCAGCTTGCCGTCGTCGCTGCCGATGAACACCACGCCGTTCGCGGCCAGCGGCATGCCGTTGCCGCGCAGGCTGAGCGTCGGCACGTTGCCCTGGTCGTAGGCCCAGCGGCGCTTGCCGGTGGCGGCGTCGAGGCCGTACACGCGGCCATCCTGGGTACGTGCGATCACCAGGTCGCCGCTGATCGCCGGCGCGGCGACCACTTCGGAATCCAGCTCGGCGTCCCAGCGCGGGCTCCCGTCCTTCGCACCCATCGCATAGACATGGCCGTCGAGCGTGCCCACCACGAGCAGGTCGCCGGCCACGCTCGGGCCACCGGCATACGACGCATCGATGCCCTTGCGGTGACCCAGGCCGAACCAGCTCTTGCTGCTGCGCGTGGTCTTGTCCCACAGCTTCTTGCCGCTGGCGGCATCGAACGCGGCGACCTTGCCGTCGGTGCTGTCGGCATACAGCACGCCGTCCACCACGGTCGGACGCAGGCGCACGCCACTGATGCCGGCGCCGTCACCGACGCGCGCGGTCCACACCTTGCTGATCTGCACCGTAGGGGTGAAATGCTTTTCCAGCGGCGTCGGCGGTTCGATGTTCTTCTTCTTGAACGAGTTGCAGCCGGCCAGCAGGACCAGCGAACCCAGGGCGACCAGCCATACGTTCTTCTTCACCACGACTTTCATGCACCCTGCTTTCCGGCCACGGCCAGATCGTCGATTTTCATCTGCAGGACGGCATGCTGCGGCGCGTCCTCACCCAGTGCCGTCATCGCCGCCTGGTAGGCCTTGCGTGCGTCGTCGGCGCGTCCCAGCTTGACCAGCGCATCGCCGCGGAGTTCCTGGTTGAGGCCGGTGTACTGCCCGGCCGGCATCGCTTCGAGCGTGGCCAGCGCGGCCTTGCCGTCGCCCTTGGCGAGCTGCACGCGCGCCATGCGCAACTGCACCAGCGCCTTCAGCCCCGGGGCGGTGGCGTGCGTCTCGGCCCACTGCAGCGAGCCGATCGCCTTGTCCAGCTGCTTGTCCTGCACCTGCTGCTTCGCGCGGTCGCTGACCGCGAACAGTGCGTACGGCGACTTGGCGTAGTCCTTCATCAGCTCGTCGACGAACGCGGTCGCCGCGCCCGGCTTGCCGCTGGCCAGCGCCACCTGCGCCTGCTGGTACAGGGTAGCTGCGGCAGCCTCGTTGTTGGCTTGGTGCTTGCGCCACTGCTGCAGGCCGAAGATGCCGACCAGGCCGATCGCGATGCCGACGGCGATGGAGAGGCCGTTCTCGCGCAGCCATTTCTGGACACGTTCGCTTTGTTCGTAATCGTCGTATGCGTCAAATGCCATGCTTCACCGTTCGTGGGTACCGCGCGCGGTGCGCGCCGGCAGGCCGGAGGCGAGAAAAAACGGCTCGCCGTCACCCTTCGCCCGGGGCCCGGGCGAAGAATGCGCAAGCATAACCGAAATGGATCGCGTGCAGGCGCGGCAAGCGCCTGCAACGTCTCGATCAGAGGCTGGCCGCAGCGGCCTTGCCGTTCGCGATCTGCACGCGGAAATGCGCCACGTTGGCGCGGCGGAAACCGTCGAGCGCCACCGGCTGGCCGTCGATGCTCACCTGCGCGCCACCGACATTGCCGATGCGCACGTCCAGCGGCTGCTCGCTGCGCCAGGTCTTGCTGGCACCGGCGGGCAGCAGGCCGTACTCCAGCCGCGTGCCGTCCTGCGCGGTCACCTCTACCCAGCTGGCCGCGCTGAGGTTCAGGCTGAGACTGTGGCCGCCGGCATCGGCGGCGGGCGCGGCGACCTTCGGCGGCTGCGGCTCGTCGTTGCCGAGGTTCGGGAATGGCGCCATCGAGGCCATCAGCGGCTGATCCTGGCTCGGCTGCGCTGTCGGCGCCTGCGCGACCGGAGCCGCGGTTGTCGACAGCGCGCCGGGCTTGCCGGGCACGGTGGCCTGCGCATCCTGCTGCGCCACCGGCGAGGCATCGAGCGGGGTGAGATGGCTGAGGTCGCGATCCAGCGTGCTGCGCACGCCGAACCAGATCGTCGGCACCGCGATCACCAGGGTCAACACCACGTAAGTGGCGGCGGTGGCGTAGCGATCGAACAGGAAGCGCGAGTGCGAGATGCCGCCGGTGGCCACCAATGGCGGCTCGACGTGGCGAATGCGCGCCTGCTCGGCCTCGATCTCGGCCGCGTCGATGCCAAGATACTGTCCGTATTTGCCGATGTAGCTGGCGAGGTAGATCTTCGAATCGATGCCGTCGTGCTCACCTTGTTCCAGCTTGCGCAGGATGCGCAGCGGCAGCTTGAGCGCGTGCGCGCAGGTTTCAAGGTCCGTGCCACGCGCCTCGCGCGCCGCGCGCAGGCGACTGCCGAAAGCCGCGTCGTGCTGGTCGAGCGCATGACTGGCGACAGGGGCTTCCATGGCATCCGGCCGATCGCCGGACGGATCGTGCGCGGCCGGATCCTGGCCAGGCTGGAAAGGCTGCTTCGTGGTCATTGACTGCTGGCGGTGGATTTCAGGGCGCGAGCCTGCTCCGAGTCCGGGAACTGGCTCTGCAAACGCCTGAGATAGGTCTGGGCTGCGTCCGTATTGCCCAAGCGCGACTCAATATCGTAACCAAGCTTGAGAGCGGCCGCATTGGGTTGGCCCAGCGCATCGAAACGCTGGATGAAAGCCCGAGCACGAAACGCATCCCCCTGCCGATAGAGTACTTCGGCGAGGTGGAAAAGTGCATCGCCGTTGGCGGGATTTCGCGCGATTGCGTCACGAAAACTCGCTTCCGCGCCGGTCATGTCGCTCATCCGCAGCTGGCAGATGCCGGCATTGGTGAGCGCCACGTCGGGGGTGGCGTAGAACGGATCAACCACCGCCTTGCGGAAATAGCCGATCGATTCCTGCACCTTGCCGGTGCGGCACAGGAACTGGCCAAGGTTGTTGTTCGGGCCACCCTTGGTCGGCTCCAGCGCCACCGCCTTGCGGTAGTGCACCTCGGCTTCGGGCAGGTTGTTGATCTTCTCGTAGACCACCGCGATCACGGTGTGGGCGGGCGCGTAGTTCGGGTCGAATTTCAGCGCCAACTGTAGCTTGGCCAGCGCGTCCTGCAGGTCGCCACTGGCGAGGTAATGCTGGGCCAGCTCGGTGTGGATGCGCGCGGCGTCCTGGCGCTGATCGGCCTTGCTGGACGCCGGAATGCTGGCTGCGCTCGACTGGCTGCCGCCGCCATTGTCGCCGCCACCGTTCACTGTCACACAGCCCGCCAGCGCCAGCGACAGGCCGAACCCCAGCAGCGGCTTACAGCGCATGTGTCACCTCTTGCTCCACACGTTGGCGTATCCCGGCGCTGCGCCGGGTGCGGTCGTTCACCTGCCCGGCCAGCTGGCCGCAGGCGGCATCGATGTCATCGCCGCGGGTGCGGCGCAGCATGGTGAGGATGCCGGCGTTCAGCAGCTGGGTCTGGAACGCGCGGATGGTCTCGGCGTCGGAGCGTTCGAAGCGCGTGCCCGGGA
This sequence comes from Rhodanobacter sp., assembly GCA_035277325.1. Lineage (GTDB taxonomy): Bacteria > Pseudomonadota > Gammaproteobacteria > Xanthomonadales > Rhodanobacteraceae > Rhodanobacter_A. Next base: position 3,138 of record DATEKS010000036.1, on the reverse strand, counting down.
AGGGGTTGAACGGGATCAGGTTGACCTTGCAGGTCGGCAGCCTGCGCATGAAGCGGATCAGCTGCTTCGCGTGCTCGGGCTGATCGTTCACACCCTTCATCAAGGTGTATTCGAAGGTGATCGAGGTGCGCGGCTTGCGCGCGATCCAGCGCTGGCAGGCCGCGGTGAGCTCGGCCAGCGGATAGCGCTTGTTGAGCGGCACCAGTTCGGTGCGCAGCTCGTCGTTCGCAGCGTGCAGCGACACCGCCAGCGACACGTCGATGACTTCCGACAACCTGTCGATCATCGGCACCATGCCCGCGGTGGACAGCGTGACGCGCTTGGACGCGAGACCGAAGCCGAGATCGTCGCGCATCAGGCTCATCGCCTTGGTGACGTTGTCGAAATTCAGCAACGGCTCGCCCATGCCCATCATCACCACGTTGGTGATGCGGCGGTTCTGGTGGGTGACGTTGCCCAGCTGCTTCGCCGCCACCCACATCTGGCCGATGATCTCGGCGGTGGCGAGGTTGCGGTTGAAGCCCTGCGCGCCGGTGGAGCAGAACTGGCAGTTCAGCGCGCAGCCGATCTGCGAGGACACGCACAGCGTGCCGCGGGTGGGTTCGGGGATGTACACCGCCTCCACCGCGTTGCGGCCGTCCATGCCCAGCAGCCACTTGTGCGTGCCGTCGGCGGCGGCCTTGTCCACCAGGGTCTTCGGCGGACCGACGTGGCAGTTCGCCTCGAGCTTGGCGCGCAGCGCCTTGCCCACGTCGGTCATGTTGGCGAAGTCGGACTCCAGGTGGTGGTAGATCCACTTCATCACCTGCTCGGCGCGATACGGCTTCTCGCCGAGCTGCGCGAAGAAATCGCGCAGCCCCTGGCGATCGAAGTCGAGCAGGTTGACCTTGCCGGCGGCGCCGGGCTGGTCGGATGAAATGGCGGGTACCTCGGTCACGGCTTTTTACCGGCTATGCACTTCGGTGGCGGCGAAGAAGTAGGCGATCTCCACCTTCGCGGTCTCGGCGGCGTCGGAGCCGTGCACGGCGTTCGCGTCGATCGAATCGGCGAAGTCGGCGCGGATCGTGCCCGGCGCGGCTTCCTTCGGGTTGGTGGCGCCCATCAGCTCGCGGTTCTTCAGGATCGCGTTCTCGCCTTCCAGCGCCTGGATCATCACCGGGCCGGAGATCATGAAGTCCACCAGCGCCTTGAAGAACGGGCGCTCCTTGTGCACGGCGTAGAAGCCTTCGGCCTCGGCGCGTGACAGCTGCGTCATCTTGGCGGCGACCACCTTGAGGCCGGCCTTCTCGAAGCGGGCGTAGATCTCGCCGATCACATTCTTGGCGACGGCATCGGGCTTGATGATGGAAAGGGTGCGCTCCAGCGCCATGGGATGCTCCGGGGAAAAGGAATGAAAAAGGTTCGGCAGCGTGCCGCAATTCGGCCAAAACCGACTCGGAATGCGGGTTTAGCTTGCGAAGTTTGACAGATTCTACCTCATTCGCAAGCCGATGACGGGCTTGCCGGCCCCGCGGTTTGACGACAGCGAAGCCGCCCGCGTATGCTCAAACGATCGTTTGAACGCCACCCTTGGCCACATGGGAAACACCGCCCCGTGAACCGCACCGGCTCCACCAAGGAACGCATACTCGGCGCCGCCGAGAGCCTGTTCGCCCAGCGCGGCTTCGACGGCGCCTCGTTGCGCCAGCTGACCAGCGCCGCCGGGGTCAACCTCGCCGCGGTCAATTACCACTTTGGCTCCAAGGAGAAGCTAGTCGAACAGGTGTTCCGGCGCCGCCTGGACGCGCTGAACGCCCAGCGCCTGGCCGCACTGGCCAGGGTGGCCGGCCGGCCCGACACCCGGCTGGAGGACGTGCTCGACGCCTTCATCCGCCCTGCTCTGGAGCTTTCGCATGACGACGGCGGTTCGCTGTTCATGCGCGTGCTGGCGCGCGCCTTCGCCGAGCACGACGACAGCCTGCGCAAGTTCCTGTCCGAGAACTACGGCCACGTGATGCGCCAGTTCACCGCCGAGTTCGCTCGCCTGCTGCCGCAGCTCAGCAAGGAGGAGCTGTACTGGCGCATCGACCTGGTCACCGGCGCGCTGACTCACGCGATGTCCGGCTTCGGCATGATCCAGCGCAAGAGCGACGTCAGCGAACGCGCCCACCGCGAGCAGACCGCCGCCCATCTGATCCGCTTCGCCGCCGCCGGCCTCAATGCCGCCTGACTTCACTGCGCGGCCACGGCCGTGCGCCCAACTTGAACGACTTTCGTTCGTGCTCCCAAGCAGTCCCTGACCGGAGAATCCAGATGACCGCTCCATCCACCTCCACCCCGACGCTGCGCATCCGCAAGGCCGCGGTGCTCGGCGCCGGCGTCATGGGCGCGCAGATCGCCGCGCACCTGACCAATGCCGGCGTCGAGACCGTGCTGTTCGACCTGGCCGCGAAGGAAGGCCCGAAGAGCGGCATCGCGCTCAAGGCCATCGAGCACCTGAAGAAGCTTTCGCCTGCCCCGCTGGCCGACGCGGGCCTCGCCGCCGCCATCATCCCCGCCAACTACGACGAGGACATGGACCAGCTCAAGGACGTGGATCTGGTGATCGAGGCGATCGCCGAGCGGATGGACTGGAAGCTGGATCTCTACAAGAAGATCGCCCCGCACGTCTCGCCCACCGCGGTGCTGGCCTCCAACACCTCGGGCCTGTCGATCAACGGCCTCGCCGAAGCGCTGCCGGAAGAGATGCGCCACCGCTTCTGCGGCGTGCACTTCTTCAACCCGCCGCGCTACATGCATCTGGTCGAGGTGATCCCGACCCGCCTCACCGACCCGAAGGTGGTCGAAGGCCTGGAAGCCTTCCTCGTCACCACCGTGGGCAAGGGAGTGGTGATCGCCCGCGACACGCCGAACTTCATCGGCAACCGCATCGGCGTGTTCTCGATGCTGGCCACCATGCACCACACCGAGCAGTTCGGCCTGGGCTTCGACGTGGTCGACGCGCTCACCGGCCCGGCTGTGGGCCGCCCCAAGAGCGCCACCTACCGCACCGCCGACGTGGTGGGCCTGGACACCATGGCCCACGTCATCAAGACCATGGCCGACACCCTGCCCGACGATCCGTGGCACGCATACTTCAAGGCACCGGTGTGGCTGAGC
>DATEKS010000035.1:0-8367 GCA_035277325.1 Rhodanobacter sp. | reverse complement strand
GCCACCGCCGGCGAGCATGCACACGCGACGAACAAGCCCAGCCTGTTCCGCCGGTTGACCCGGCTGTTCACCGGGCGCTGATCCGGGACGGTCGCCGCGACTGAACCGGTGGCCGCCCGCGTGGCGCGCACGGGGCGAACTTGCGCCGCGCATCCCTTATCCTTGCCGGAATACGGCAGGCGGCGGGGACGCGCGGTGATCCAGTTCGAGCAGGTGAGCAAGCACTACGACGGCGGCCACGAGGCGCTCTCGCAGCTTTCCTTCACCATACCCACGGGCGAGATGGCCTTCATCACCGGCCACTCCGGCGCCGGCAAGAGCACCCTGCTCAAGCTGCTCGGCGTGATCGAGCGGCCCAGCCACGGCATCATCACGGTGGACGGCCAGAACCTGGCCAAGGTGCGCGGCCGCGGCATCCCCAGGCTGCGCCAGCGCATTGGCATGGTGTTCCAGGACCATCGCCTGCTGATGGATCGCACGGTGTTCGCCAACGTCGAGCTGCCGCTGACCATCGCCGGCATCGCCCGCCTGGAACGTGGCCGGCGCGTGCGCGCGGCGCTGGAGAAGGTGGGCCTGCTTTCCTACGAGCGCCAGCTGCCCGCCACGCTGTCCACCGGCGAGCAGCAGCGCGTGGGCATCGCGCGGGCGATCGTGGCGAGGCCCTCGCTGCTGATCGCCGACGAGCCCACCGGCAACCTCGATCCACAGCTGGCGGTGGAGATCATGGGGCTGTTCGCCGAATTCCAGCAGGTGGGCACCACCGTGCTGATCGCCAGCCATGACCTGCCGTTGATCAAGCGCATGCGCAAGCGCGTGGTGGTGCTCGACCATGGCCGGCTGGTGGCCGACCTTGCCGCCGAGGAGGTGCTGTGAACATGGCTGCCGACACCATCGCTCCCCGTGACGCCGAGACGCCGCCGCGCAACGAACACAGCCACGTCCGGCGCATGGGAAGCTGGCGCGAGCACCACGGCTGGAGCGCTGCGGCCAGCCTGCGCCGGCTCGCCGCGCGCCCGCTCGGCAGCCTGCTCACCATCGCGGTGATGGGGCTGGCGCTGGCGCTGCCGCTGGCGTTCTACCTGCTGCTGGGCAACGTGCAGCAGCTTGGCCACGCGCTGGGCCAGGACCAGGCGATCAACGTATTCCTGCAGCCTGATCAGGCCGCGTCGCAGGCGCAGCTGCTGGCGAAGCAGCTGGGCGATCGTTCCGACGTGGCGTCGGTGACGATCAAGACCCCGCAGCAGGGCCTGGACGAGCTGGCGAAGCTGCAGGGCTTCTCCGGCGCGCTGGATGCGCTGGACCAGAATCCCTTGCCCTATGTGCTGATGGTGCAGCCGAAGCCGGGCCTCGACGCCGCCACGGTGGAGCGCCTGGCCAGCGACCTGCGGGACATGCGCAGCGTGGCCCAGGTGCAGGACAGCGGCACCTGGCGGCAGCGGCTGGATGCGCTGCTCGGCGTCGGCGACCGCGTGGTGGCTGCGCTGGCGCTGATGCTGGCGCTGGCCGCCCTCCTGGTGGTGGGCAACACGGTGCGGGTGGACATCGCCAGCCGCAGCGAGGAGATCGGCGTGCTGCTGCTGGTGGGTGCCAGCGGCGCCTTCGTGCGCCGGCCCTACCTGTATGCCGGCATCTGGTATGGCCTGTTCAGCGGCATCCTCGCCGCCCTGCTGGCGCTGGCGATCGAATTCGCGCTGAGCGGACCGGTGGCACGGTTGAGCCAGGCTTATGATGGCAAGCTGCACATCGGTGGCCTGCCGCTGTGGTTGCTCGCCGCAGTGCCATTGGCCGCAGCGGTGCTGGGCTGGCTGGGGGCGCGGCTGGTGAGCGCCTGGCAGCTGCGCAAGGCGGCCTGAGCGGGTATCGGGGGCGAGAACATCAGGGCATGAGTACAAGCATCAGCAACCGGCTGGTCAGCACGGCACCGCGCGTGCTGGTGGTCGACGGCTCACGGATGGTGCGGCAGATGATTGCCCGCGTGCTCGCGGCCGAGTTGCCGGGCGTGGAGGTGGTGGGCTGCGGCAGCGGCGGCGAGGCGCAGCAGCTGCTGGGCGAGGGCGTGTTCGATTTCATCACCACCGCGCTGCGCCTGCCCGACATGGACGGGCTGGAACTGGCGCGCTTCGTGCGCGAATCCGCGCCGCAGACCTACGTGCCGATCGTGGTGGTCTCCGGTGACGTGGACGACCGCCTGCATCGGCGCACCCTGGGCGAGGACGTCACCGACTACTTCGACAAGTCGCTGGGCTTCCAGGCGCTGGCCGAGTTCATCCGCGGCTACGTGCGCCCGGAGGGCAGCGCCGAGGGCGAGGTGCTGTACGTGGAGGACAGCCGCGTGGTGGCGCTGGCCACCCGCCGCATGCTGGAGAAGTACGGCCTCACCGTGCACCACGTGATCAGCGTGGAGGACGCGCTGGCGCTGCTGGAAACCGCGCGGGTGCGCGGCGAGGTGGGCGCCGACGTGGTGCTCACCGACGTCAGCCTGAAAGGCGAGCTCACCGGCGGCGACCTGCTGGAACGCATCCGCAAGGACTTCGGCTACGGCAAGGGCCGGCTGCCGGTGCTGGTGATGACCGGCGACGAGAACCCGGCGAACCAGGCCGCGCTGATCAAGGCCGGCGCCAACGACCTGGTGGAGAAGCCGGTCGAGGAAAAGCTGCTGGTCACCAAGCTGCTGTTCCAGCTGCGCGTGGCGCGGCACCTGCGCCAGCGGGGTGCCGCGGCATGAGCGAGGTGCGACTGGAAGCCTCGTGGAAGGCGCGCATCGGCGCCTACCTTGAACGTCCCGAAATGCAGGCGCTGGCCGATTTCCTGCGTGCGGAAAAGCGTGCCGGCAAGGCGATCTATCCGCCCGGGCCGGAAATCTTCGCCGCGTTCGAGCACACGCCGTTCGACGCGGTGCGCGTGGTGATCCTCGGGCAGGACCCGTATCACGGTCCCGGCCAGGCGCACGGCCTGTGCTTCTCGGTGCGTCCGGGCGTGCCGGTGCCGCCCTCGCTGGTGAACATCTTCAAGGAGATCCAGCGTGACCTCGGCATCGCCCCGCCCGATCACGGCTGCCTCACCCCGTGGGCCGACCGTGGCGTGCTGCTGCTCAACGCGGTGCTCACCGTCGAGCGTGGGCTGGCCGCCTCGCACCAGGGGAAGGGCTGGGAAGGCTTCACCGACGCGGCGATCGACGCGCTGAACCGCGAGCGCGAGGGCATCGTGTTCCTGCTCTGGGGCAGCTATGCCCAGCGCAAGGGCCAGCTGATCGACACGCGCAAGCATTGCGTGCTGAAGAGCGTGCATCCCTCGCCGCTGTCCGCCCATCGGGGCTTCCTCGGCTGCGGGCATTTCTCCGCCGCCAACCGTTACCTCGAAGCACATGGGCAGGCGCCGATCGACTGGTCGCTGCCGCCACGCGCCGCATTGCAGGGCTGATCAGGCTCTTAGCCGACCACTTCCGCCCACATGCGCAGCAGGTTCGCGTGCGAGCGGCTCACGGCGTCGAAGGCCTGGCTCTTGCCCTCGCGGCCGAAGATGTCGCGCTTGGCGCTTTCGAGGTCCCACAGCAGTTCGCGGCGGGCCGGGTCGCGCACCATGCTCTGGACCCAGATGATGGCCGCGTCACGTGCGCCGCGGGTCACCGGGTTGACGTGGTGCAAGGTGTTGGCCGGGTAGGCGATGGCGGCGCCGGCCTCCAGCTTGAAGGCGTATTCCATGCCACCGCTGGCGTGCGTCACCAGTTCGCCGCCGTCGTAGCTGCGGGGATCGGAGAGGAACACGGTGATCGCGATGTCGGTGCGCACCGCGCTGCCCATGCCACCCATGACCGGAGAATCGACGTGCGCACCGTACTCCATGCCGCCCGCATAGCGGTTGAACAGCGGCTGGGTGGTTGCCGATGGCAGTAGCGCCGCCTGCAGCAGGCCGTTGCGACGGAAAGCGGTGCGCACGATGTCCGCCATCCGGGCGTAGCCCGCGCTGCCGGTGTCGATCTGCTGGTTCTTCTTCACGGTGCGCGCCGACCAGCCGGCCGTGGCGGAGCCGTCGACGAAGGGAGCGGCCTGCAGCTCGGTGCGGAGCGTACCGAGCTCCTGGGCCGTCAACACATCGGGTACACAGACGATCAAGTGAACTCCCCCATCCGGCGTGGCGTATCCCGGCATTGTAGTCAGCAGACCTGCCGCGAGGAACGCACGGCCCCGTCCCCGGCCGTTTCAAGCCCTGCCGAACGGCCCATGTCCCGCACGGATCCGAGGCGCAGGATGGACAAGCAATCCATATTTCTGTACGATACGGTTCACTAAAAGCCGTGAACTATCCACGGCTTTAGCACTCCAACCCCCGGAGTGCTAACCTGAAGCCCTTGCATCGGAGGTTTCACATGTCCCAAGCCTTGGCGACCACCCAGATGACGCTGCCCAGCGTGGTCGGCAGCCTGGATGCCTACATCTCAGCCGTGCACCGCATTCCGGTGCTGAGCCAGGACGAGGAGCAGTCCCTGTCGCGCCGCTACAACGAGGAAGAGGATCTCTCCGCCGCCAAGCAGCTGGTGATGTCGCACCTGCGTTTTGTGGTGCACGTGGCGCGCGGCTATTCCGGCTACGGTCTGCAGCTGGCCGACCTGATCCAGGAAGGCAACATCGGCCTGATGAAGGCGGTGAAGCGTTTCGACCCCGACCAGGGCGTGCGCCTGGTCAGCTTCGCGGTGCACTGGATCCGCGCCGAGATGCACGAGTTCATCCTGAAGAACTGGCGCATCGTGAAGGTCGCCACCACCAAGGCGCAGCGCAAGCTGTTCTTCAACCTGCGCAAGAGCAAGAAGCGCCTGGGCTGGATGAATGCGGCCGAGGTGAGTGCGGTGGCGCAGGACCTGGGCGTGCCCGAGGCCACCGTGCGCGAGATGGAGTCGCGCTTGTCCGGCCGCGACATCGGCTTCGAGGCGCCGGCAGATGCCGACGACGACGCCAAGCCCGCGCCGGAAGCCTTCCTGATCGACGAAGGCGCCGATCCCTACGACAACGTGGCCGAGGCCGACCAGAGCGAGAACCAGCTCGGCACGCTGTCCGCCGCGCTGGACAAGCTGGACGGGCGTTCGCGCCACATCATCCAGCGCCGCTGGCTGGACGAGGACAAGGCTACGCTGCAGGAACTGGCCGACGAGTACGGCGTCTCCGCCGAGCGCATCCGCCAGGTCGAGGCGAACGCGATGAAGAAGATGCGCGGGCTGTTCGAGATGTAACTAGTGCGTTCGTCCTTGAACGCGAAGATCAAGAAGCGGCCATCCTTGGCCGCACTCCTCAACAAAACCCGTGATTCCAAACGGCCCGCCTTGGCGGGCCGTTTCGTTTGCCCCCTTGCGTGCAGGAGAGAGTTGGAGGGATCAGGCAGGTTCAGCCATTGTCTTGGTGCTCATCCTCGCCGGTGATGATTCGCGCATGCCGTGCCTGGGTCCAGTAGGCCATCGCCCAGTCCAGCATCACCACCAGCCGGTTGCGGAAGCCGATCAGGAACCAGATGTGCGCGCCCAGCCACACCCACCAGGCGGGCAGGCCGGAGAGCCGCAACCGGCCGAACTGGGCCACCGCCGCCATGCGGCCGATGGTGGCCAGCGCGCCGGCATCGCGATAACGGAACGGCATGGCTCGCGCATCGCCGCGCAGGCGCGCGGCGATCAGCTGGCCCGCGTGCTGGCCCATCTGCTTGGCGGCGGGCGCCACGCCCGGCACCGGGCGGCCGTCCTGCTGCACGCTGGCGAGGTCGCCGAGCACGAACACTTCGGGATGGCCGGGCAGGGATAGATCGTCCCGCACCAGCACACGGCCGGCGCGGTCCAGCGGGGCGCCGAGGTGGCGACCGAGCGGCGACGCGGCCACGCCCGCGGCCCACAGCACGGTGCGTGCGGCGAAGCGTTCGCTGCCAAGCGTGACGCCCTCGCCATCCACCGCCGTCACCGCCTGGCCGAGGCGCACCTGCACGCCCAGGTGTTCCAGCTGCTGCTTCGCCCTGGCCGACAGCGCGGGATCGAACGCGGCCAGCACGCGGGGCCCCGCCTCCACCAGCAGGATGTTCGCAGCCCGCGGCTGCGCGCGGCGGAACTCGCCGGCCAGCGTGTGGCGCGCGATCTCGGCGAGGGTGCCGGCCAGTTCCACGCCGGTGGCGCCGCCGCCCACCACCACGAAGTTGAGCCAGGCTTGGCGGCGGGTGGGATCGTCCTCCTGCTCGGCGCGCTCGAACGCGGTGAGCACGCGGCGGCGGATCGCCAGCGCGTCGTCCAGCGACTTCAGCCCCGGCGCATCGGCGGCCCAGCCGTCGTGGCCGAAATAGGCATGCGCGGCGCCGGTGGCGACCAGCAGCCAGTCGTAGTCCAGCGATTCGCGGGTGAGCTGCACTCGGCGCTGCGCGAGGTCGATGCCGGCGACCTCGTCCATCAGCACGGTGACGTTGCGCTGGTGGCGCAGGATCTGCCGCAGCGGCGCGGCGATCGACGGCGCCGACAGGCCCGCGGTGGCGACCTGGTACAGCAGCGGCTGGAACAGGTGGTGGTTGTGGCGATCCACCAGGGTGATGCGCGCCGGCGCGTGGGCCAGGGCACGTGTGGCGGTGAGGCCGCCGAAGCCGCCGCCGAGTATCACGATGTGGGGCAGTGCGTCGGGCATGGCGATACTCCTGAAATCTGAAAGGGCTCAGTAGAGATCGATCGGATCCACGTCCAGCGACCAGCGCACCTTGCGCGCGGATGGCAGGCGCGCGAGTTGCGCGGCCCAGGGGCGCAGCACGGCGTGCAGCTCGCGGCGGTTCGCGGCTTCCAGCAACAGCTGGCCGCGCTGGCGGCCGGCGCGCAGCGGCATCGGTGCAGGCATCGGACCGGCGACCTGCAGGCCGTGATTCGGCGGCAGTGCGGCGCAGGCTTCGGTGAGGAACGCGTCGACTGCTGCGCGTTGCGTGGCCTCGGCGCGCAGCAGCACCTGGTGCGCATACGGCGGCAGCATGCCTTGTTTCCGCTCGGCGAGCAGGCTTTGCGCGGCGGCAGCGTAGCCCTGCGCCAGCAATTGGCGCAGCAACGGGTGGTCCGGGTGATGCGTCTGCAGCAGCACGCGGCCCGGCTTGCTCGCGCGACCGGCGCGTCCGGCCACTTGCACGAGTTGCTGCGCCAGCCGTTCGCCGGCGCGGAAGTCCACGCTGAGCAGGCCCTCGTCCACGCCGACGATGGCGACCAGGGTGAGGTTGGGCAGATCATGGCCCTTGGCCAGCATCTGGGTGCCCACCAGGATCGCGGGTTTCGCCTCGTCGCGCAGGCCGTCGAGCAGGTGTTCGAAGGCGTCGCGGCGGCGCGTGGTTTCGCGGTCGATGCGCAGTACCGGTACGTCGGGGAAGCGCGCGGCCAGCGCCTCCTCCAGCCGTTCGGTGCCCTGGCCTTGCGGCTTCAGCTCGGTGGCGCCGCAGGTCGGGCAGGCGGCGGGCAGGCGGGCGTGATGATCGCAATGATGGCAGAGCAGCGCGCGGCGGCCGGCGTGCAGGGTCATCGGATGTTCGCAACGTGGGCAATCGGCATGCCAGCCGCAGGCGTGGCAGTACAGCACGGGCGCGTAACCGCGGCGGTTCTTGAACACCAGCACCTGTTCGCCGCGCGCCACCGTTTCGGCTACCGCGGCGAGCAGGGTGGGCGAGAGGCCGTGCTCCAGCCGCTGCGCGCGCATGTCCACGATCTGCACCGTGGGCGGCCGCACCGCGCCGGGCCGCGCACGCAGGTGCAGCGCGCGGTAGCGGCCGGCTTCCACGTTCGCCAGCGACTCCAGCGAGGGCGTGCCCGAGCCCAGCAGCACCGGCACGCCCAGCGCGCGTGCGCGCACCACGGCGAGGTCGCGCGCGTGGTAGCGGAAGCCCTCCTGCTGCTTGTAGGCGCTGTCGTGTTCCTCGTCGACGATGACGAGCCCGGCCTGCGGCAATGGTGTGAACACCGCCGAGCGGGTACCCAGGATCACCTTCGCCTCGCCGTTGCGCGCGCGCAGCCAGGCACGGGCACGCTCGCCCTCGGCCAGGTTGGAGTGGATCACCTCCACTGGCACGCCCAGGCGTTCGCGCAGGCGGCGCAGGGTCTGCGGCGCGAGGCCGATCTCGGGCACCAGCAGCAGCGCCTGTTTGCCCTGGGCCAGCACGCGTTCGATCAGTGCGAGATACACCTCGGTCTTGCCGCTGCCGGTGACGCCGTCGAGCAGGAAGGCTTGATAGCGGCCCAGGCTCGCGACCACCTCGGCCACGGCCTGCTGCTGTTCCTCGCTGGGCGCGGGTGCAGCGCGGGTGACGATGGCGGCGGTGGCCGTGCGCTCGCCGCGTTCGAGCAGGCCGGCCGCGAGCAGCCGCCGCGCCGCAGCGCGCCAGCCG
>DATEKS010000034.1:0-10271 GCA_035277325.1 Rhodanobacter sp. | reverse complement strand
GCAACGACAAGGGCCTGTTCGTGCGTTACGCGGGCCGCCACGACTTCGTGCGCCCGGACCACCCCGCGGGTGTGATCGACCAGGTGCTGCACGACGAGATCTGGGCGGTGCGCGAAGACGCCGAGGGGCGCCTGTGGGTGGGCAGCGTGCAGATGGGCGCGATCTACCGCGAGGCCGACGGCCGCTGGCGCACGGTGCCCGGCTTCAGCGGCTACGACGGCACGGCGCGGCAGGCCACCGTGCGCGATTTCCTGGAGGTGCGGCCGGGCCGGATGTGGATCGCCACCGACGGCGACGGCATCGTCACCTACACGCCCGGCGACGCCGACACGCGCGTGCTCGACCACGACACCTCGCTGCCCTCCTCGCTGCCCGGCAATTCCGTGCGCGCGCTGCTGTTGGGACGCGCCGGCAACGCCTGGGCCGCCACCGACCTCGGCGCGGCGCGCAGCAATGCCAGGGCCGACATCGCGTTCTCCATGCTGCCCTCGTCCGACACCGCGCATTCGCTGGCCAACCCCAATGTGCGCAGCATCCTGGTCGATGCGCGCGGCCGGATCTGGCTGGGCATGGCGGCGGGTGAGATCGACATCATCGACCCGGTCACCGGCACCGTGCGCCACCTGAAGCTGACCGGCAAGCAGCTGCGTCGCGACGTGCAGAGCCTGGCCGAGGCACCGGACGGCTCGGTCTGGATCGGCACCCAGGGCCTGGCGCAGATCGACCCCGACACGCTGGCCGTGCGCGGCGCGATCCTGCCCGCGCTGGGCGACAGCCCGGTGCTGAGCCTGCTGCGGATGGGGCCGTACATGCTGATCGGCACCTACAACGGCGCGTACCGCTACGACACGCGCAGCGGCCAGCTGGTGCATTACCGCCACGTCGCCGGCCAAGCCGGCAGCCTGGTCAGCGACACCGTGCGGCAGATCGTGCGCGTGGGCAAGGCCGTCTGGTACGCCACCAACAACGGCATCAGCGTCGCGCTCGATCCGATGCAGACCACGGGCTTCGTGAACCTGGTGCAGCACGAGGGCGATGCCGCCAGCCTGCCGCAGAACCTGGTGGACTCGATCGCCGTCGACACCCGCGGCCGCGTGTGGGCGGGCACGCTGGGCGGCCTCGCCATGCTGCCGCACGGCAACAACCCGCCGTGGCGCTTCCAGCATCTCGGCACCGCCGCCGGGCTGGCCAGCGACAAGATCACCGCCCTGCTGCCCGACGACGACGGCAACCTGTGGGTGAGCACCGCCAACGGCATCTCGGTGGTCGGCGGGCAGAGCCTGCGCGTCCGCAACCTCGGCGTGCGCGACGGCCAGCACATCGCCAGCTACATCTACGCCGCCGCCGCGCGCATGGCCGACGGCACCCTGCTGTTCGGTGGCCTCGGCGGCCTCACCGTGATCCGCCCGCTATGGCGCGGCCCCGACGACCCGCGGGTGCCGCTGCGCATCACCAACGCGCTGGTGAACGGGCACGCGCTGCCGTTCGGCCACCTGCCCGGCGACCGCGGCACGCTGGCGCTGTCCGCGCACGAGCGCAGCCTGCGCCTGGACTTCGCCCTGCTCGACTACCAGGGAGCACAGGAAACCACCTACAGCTACCGCATGGCCGGTTTCGACGACGACTGGATCGAGGTGCCCAAGGGCGGCACGCCCAGCGCGATCTACACCAACCTGCCGCACGGCCACTACGTGCTGCACCTGCGCGCGGTGCCGCGCGGCCTGCACGCGCGCATGGCCGAGAGCACGCTGGCGATCAGCGTGGCACCGCTGTGGTACGAGACGCTGTGGGCGCGCCTGCTGGCGATCGTGCTGGCGCTGGCGCTGGTGGTGCTGCTGGTGCAGTTGCGCACGATCTACCTGCGCCGCCGCGCGGTGCAGCTGCAGGCGCAGATCGAGAAGCACACCCACGAGCTGCAGGCCGCCAACCGGCGGCTGGATCTGCTGGCCGGCACCGACGAGCTGACCGGCGTCTGCAACCGCCGCCGCTTCCTCGAACTGGCCGAAGTCGTGCGGCGCACTGCCGGCCCGGCGCCGGCCTGCATCGCCCTGCTCGACCTGGATCGCTTCAAGCGCATCAACGACGAGTACGGCCACCTTGCCGGCGACGCGGTGCTGCGCTCCACCGCCGGCGTGATCTGCCAGCAGCTTCGCGCAGGCGACCTGGTCGGCCGCTACGGCGGCGAGGAGCTGGTGCTCTGCCTGCCGAACCACACCGGCGCGCAGGCGATGGCGATCGCCGAGCAGATCCGTATCGCGCTGCGCGGCACGCGGATCTGGCACGAGGGCCGCGCGATCACCATCACGGTGAGCATCGGCGTCGCCGAGCTGCGGCCCAACGAGGGCATGACCTCATGGCTGTCGCGCGCCGATGCGGCGCTCTACGCATCCAAGCACCGCGGCCGCGACTGCTGCACGCCGGCGAACTGACCCCTGCGCTCAGCCGTCCGCGGGGCCTGCCTTGCTCAGCGTGTATTGGCGATACAGGCCGTAGCCCAGGCCGCAGATCCCGGTGAGCGTCGCGGGGATCAGCAGGCTGTGCTGCTGCATCAACCGGAACAGGCCGGCGCCGGCAATGCTGCCGAGCATGAAGCTCGCCGCCACCAGCACGCAGACGCGCAACCGCAGCCGATCCACCGGCAGGCCGCGCAGCAGGTGGCCCAGATAGATGCCCAGGTCGGTGAAGATGCCGGTGACGTGGGTGGTGCGGATCACCGCGCCGCTGTAGGCGCTGACCATGCCGTTCTGCAGCCCCATGCCGACCGATGCCAGGTACAGGCCGGCGGAATCGGAGGCGTCGAGCAAGGGCACGGCGGCGAACAGCAGCGCCGACTCCAGCACCAGGGCCACGCCGTAGCGCCGGCCAAGCTGCAGCGTGCTCTGCTGCACGATCATGCCGCTCAGCATGGTGCCGAGCACGAAGGCCGCGATCGCCAGCGCCCAGTGCACCGCTTCACCGGCATCGCCCTGGCCCAGCGCGACACCGAGCAGGCTGGTGTTGCCGGTCATGTTGCTGATGGATTCGTGCCGGAAGCCCAGGTAGCCCACCGCGTTGACCTGGCCAGCGATGAAGGCCAGCACGGCCGTGCCGAACCAGGCCCAGCGCGGCAATTGGCGCAATACCGGCATGGCGTCAGCTCCCCGGCGTCAGTTCTTCAGCGGCTGCACCTGCAGCACCGGTGCGTCACCGATCACGTCGGCGCCCTTGGGCGGCACGAAGGTGAACACCGATGACGGGATATCCACGTTGCGCTGCCAGTTCGAAAAGCGGATGTCGGTGGTGGAACCGAGCTGGTCCTTGAACGTCATCCGCGCCAGGCCGTTCGCGTCGAAGCCGAGGTCGGCCCAGGCGAACTGCGGGTCCTTCGCGGTGGAGGTGAGGCGCAGCCACACCAGGCCGTCGCGCTCGCCCTGCTCGGTGACCTTGAACTCCCGATCCATCTGCTTGATGTCGGTGAGCACGGTGAGCGGGCTGTGCGCCTCCTCGCTGCTCTGGACCTTCACCGTCACCTGCTCCAGCTCGGGGTCGTACATCCACACCCGGCTGCCGTCGGCCACGATGGTCTGCTTGTACGGTGCGACGGTCTCCCAACGGAACTGCCGCGGCGCCTCCAGCGCCAGCGTGCCGGTGCTGGTCTTGCCGGCGTTGCCGTTCGGATCGACCAGGGTCTGGCTGAAGCTGCCGGTGAGCGAATGCAGGCCGGTGGCGAAGGCGTCCAGCCGGGCGCGCGCCGCGCCGGTGGCGGCCTGGGCAGCGGTGCCCAGCGACAGCAGCGCGATGGCGGCCAGGGCAAGCTTGAAGCGTTTCATCGGATTCCCCGCGACGTGACGATGGACATTATTGTGGCCGCTGCACACTTAACCCGCACCCTCACTCGTTCACCGGCAGGCACAAGGTCTCCTTGACCTCCTCCATCACGATGTAGCTCTTGGACTCGCGCACGTGCGGCAGGGTCAGCAAGGTACTGCCCAGCAGCTTGCGGTAGGAGGCCATCTCGCTGATGCGCGCCTTGATCAGGTAGTCGAAGTCGCCGGAGACCAGGTGGCATTCCAGCACGTTGGGCAGGCGCAGCGCGGCGCGGCGGAACTCCTCGAAGATGTCGCCGGACTTGTAGGCCAGGCTGATCTCCACGAACACGAGCAGCCCCGCCTTGACGTACTGCGGGTCCAGCCGGGCGTAGTAGCCGGTGATCACCTGCTCGCGTTCGAGCCGGCGCACGCGCTCGGTGCACGGCGTGGTGGACAGGCCGACGCGCTCGCCCAGTTCGGTGAAGGAGATCCGCCCCTCCTGCTGCAGGATCTTCAGGATTTTCCGGTCGATCTTGTCCAGCTCGCGGGGGCGGGATGGCATGGCGTTCTGGCTCCGGCAGGCAGTCGCGGTGAAATTCCCTGTCATTGTCGTTCAACACGGCAAAAACAACCATCTGATGACGCATATACTGCGCGATTCATCCGCTGCGCAGTGCTCCGCGCAGGGAATGTGGCCAGGAGGAAACGATGCGGATTCTGATGCTCGGCAGCGGCGTGATCGGCGTGACCAACGCGTGGTACCTGCGCCAGGCCGGACACGAGGTGACCGTGCTGGACCGGGAGACCGGCCCGGCGCTGGAGACCAGTTTCGCCAATGCCGGCCAGCTGTCGTTCGGCTACACCTCGCCGTGGGCCGCGCCCGGCGTGCCGCTGAAGGCGATCAAGTGGCTGTTCGAGGCGCACGCACCGCTGTCGATCCGTCCCACCGCGAACCCCGACCAGTACCGCTGGCTGTGGCAGATGCTGCGCAACTGCAACGCCGACCGCTACGCCGTGAACAAGGCGCGCATGGTGCGCCTGTCCGACTACAGCCGCGACTGCATCAACGAGCTGAGCCAGGCCACCGGCATCGACTACGAGGGGCGCCGGCTCGGCACCACGCAGCTGTTCCGCACCCAGCAGCAGCTCGATGCGGCGGCCCACGACATCGGGGTACTGCGCGAGTACGGCGTGCCCTACGAGGTGCTGGACCGCGCCGGCATCGTCAAGGCCGAGCCCGCGCTGGCGGCCACCGTCGACAAGCTGGTCGGCGCGCTGCGCCTGCCGATGGACCAGACCGGCGACTGCCAGCTGTTCACGCGCAAGCTGGCGGCACTGGCCGCCGAGGCCGGCGTCGAGTTCCGCTACGGCCAGGAGATCGGCGGCCTTCAGCGCGACGGCGACCGCATCGCCGGCGTGCGCGTCGGCGACAGGCTGGAAAGCGCCGACGCCTACGTGGTCGCACTGGGCAGCTGGTCGCCGCAGCTGCTCAAGCCGCTGGGCCTGCGCCTGCCGGTGTACCCGCTCAAGGGCTATTCGCTGACCGTGCCGATCACCGATCCGGACAGCGCGCCGACCTCCACCATCCTGGACGAGAGCTACAAGATCGCGGTCACCCGTTTCGACGACCGCATCCGCGTGGGCGGCATGGCCGAGGTGGTCGGCTACGACCGCTCGCTCAACCCGCGCCGGCGCGCCACCCTGGAGAAGGTGGTCAACGACCTCTACCCGCGCGGCGGCGACCTCGCCCGCGCCACGTTCTGGACCGGCCTGCGCCCGGCCACGCCGGACGGCACGCCGGTGGTGGGCGCCACGCCGTACCGCAACCTCTACCTCAACACCGGCCATGGCACGCTGGGCTGGACCATGGCCGCCGGCTCGGGCCGCTACCTCACCGACCTGATAGCCGGCAGGACGCCGGCGATCGACAGCGAAGGCCTGGACATCTTCCGCTACCTCGGCCCGGCGGAGCGCCACTGATGCGGCCCGCGCAAGCCCTGGTCGACCTGGACGCGCTGCGCCACAACTACCGGCTGGCGAAAAGGCTGGGCGGCGGCAAGGCGCTGGCGATCGTCAAGGCCGATGCCTATGGCCACGGCGCGGTGGCCTGCGCACGCGCGCTGGAAGCCGAGGCCGACGGCTTCGGCGTGGCCTGCATCGAGGAGGCGCTGGAGCTGCGCGCGGCCGGCATCGCCGCACCGATCCTGCTGATGGAGGGCTGCTTCGATGCCGACGAATTGCCGCTGGTCGTGGAACACGGCCTGTGGATCGCGGTGGCCTCGCCCGAGCAGCTCGAAGCCGTGCTCGCGTTCGAAACCCCCACCACGCTGCACATCTGGCTGATGCTGGACAGCGGCATGCACCGGCTTGGCCTGTCGCCCGAGGATTTCCGCGCCGCCCATGCGCGCCTTTCCGCACGGCCGAACGTGGCGCCGCCGGTGCTGATGAGCCACCTCGCGCGCGCCGACGAGCTGGACAGCCCGCGCACGCTGGAACAACTGGAGAACTTCCGCCGCGCCACCGACGGCCTGGCCGGCGAGACCAGCCTGTGCAACTCGGCCGCCGCGCTGGGCTGGCCGCAGCTGCGCAACGACTGGGCGCGGCCGGGGCTGATGCTGTACGGCGCCGATCCGCTGCATGGGCAGCCCCACGAGCACGCCGACGAACTCCGGGCGGTGATGACGCTGCAGTCGCGCGTGTTCCTGGTACGCGAGATCGGCGTGGGCGAACCGGTGGGCTACGGCGCACGCTTCGTCGCGCAACGCCCCACCCGCGTCGGCGTGGTGGCGATGGGCTATGCCGACGGCTACCCGCAATACGCCCCCAACGGCACGCCGGTGCTGATCGACGGCCAGCCCGGACACATCATCGGGCGCGTGTCGATGGACATGCTCACTGTCGACCTCACCGACCATCCGCAGGCCGGCATCGGCAGCCTGGTGCAACTGTGGGGTGATTCGCCGCGGGTGCCGGCACTGGCGCCGCTTTGCAACACCAGCGCGTACCGCTTGCTGTGCGCACTGAAGCGCGTGCCGCGTCGCTACGTCAACGCCTGATTCGCGAACGGCGAGGACACCGGCCGGACGTCACCGGCGATCAGGACGTCCGTCCGGCGACGCACATCAATCCCGCGGCGGTGGCGGTGCCAGCACCTCGCGGTTGCCGTTGTGCTGCGGGGCGCTGACCACGCCGTCCTGCTCCATCTGCTCGATCAGGCGCGCGGCGCGGTTGTAGCCGATGCGCAAATGCCTTTGCACACCCGATATCGAGGCGCGGCGGGTCTGGGTGACGATGGCCACGGCCTTGTCGTAGAGCTGGGCGTCGGCGTCGCCGCCCTCCTCGCCGTCCTGCGGCAGGCCGGCGTCGTTGATGAACTTGCCGTCGGACGTGGCCTGCACTTCCTCCAGCACGCCCTCGATGTACTGCGGCGCACCCTGCGCCTTCAGCCAGGCCACCACGTTGTGCACCTCGTGGTCGTCCACGAAGGCGCCATGCACGCGCTCGGGCGTGGCGGTGCCGGGCGGCAGGTAGAGCATGTCGCCGTGGCCGAGCAGCGCCTCGGCGCCACTCTGGTCGAGAATCGTGCGCGAGTCGATCTTGCTCGACACCTGGAACGCGATGCGGGTGGGGATGTTGGCCTTGATCAGGCCGGTGATCACGTCCACCGACGGGCGCTGCGTGGCCAGCACCAGGTGCACGCCGGCGGCGCGGGCCTTCTGGGCCAGGCGGGCGATCAGCTCCTCCACCTTCTTGCCCACGATCATCATCATGTCGGCGAACTCGTCGATGATGATCACGATGTAGGGCAGCGGCTCCAGCGGCTCCGCGGCGAGGTTCGGCATCTCGGGGTTGGGGCGGAACAGCGGGTCCAGCAGCGGCTGGCCGGCGTTCTCGGCGTCCTTCACCTTCTTGTTGAAGCCGCCGAGGTTGCGCACGCCCACCGCGGCCATCAGCTTGTAGCGGCGCTCCATCTCGGCCACGCACCAGCGCAGCGCGTTGGCGGCTTCCTTCATGTCGGTGACGACCGGCGCGAGCAGATGCGGGATGCCCTCGTAGACCGAGAGTTCCAGCATCTTCGGGTCGATCATGATCATGCGCACGTCTTTCGGGCTCGCCTTGTACAAGAGCGAGAGCACCATCGCGTTCACCGCGACGGACTTGCCCGAGCCGGTGGTGCCGGCCACCAGCAGGTGCGGCATCTTGGCCAGATCCGTCACCACCGGCTTGCCGCCGATGTCCTTGCCCAGCGCCAGCGCCAGCGGCGACTTGGTCTGGTCGTAGCGGTCCGAGCGCAGGATTTCGGAGAGGTACACGATCTGCTTGCGGGTGTTGGGGATCTCCAGGCCGATCACGTTCTTGCCGGGAATCACATCCACCACGCGCACGCTGACCACGGACAGGCCGCGCGCGATGTCCTTGTCCAGGCTGGACACCTGCGAGCCACGCACGCCGGCGGCCGGCTCCAGCTCGAAGCGGGTGATCACCGGGCCCGGGTACACGCCCACCACCTTGGCCTCGATGCGGAAGTCCTTGAGCTTCAGCTCGACCTGGCGCGACAGCACCTCCAGGGTTTCCTCCGAATAGCCCGGCCCTTGCTCCGGCGCCTCGTCCAGCAATGACAGCGGCGGCAGCTCGCCCGGCGCGGAAGCGCCAGTGAACAGCGGGATCTGCGTCTCCAGCTTCGCGCGCTCGCTCTTCGCCACCGGCGCCGGCGGCGTCTCGATGCGCACCGGCTCGCGCTTGGCCTGCTTCACCGCCTCGGCCTTTTTCACCACGTCGCGTTCGGCGCGCGCCTGCTGCGCCTTGAGCGCGTCGGGCGCCTCGCGCAGCTTGCCGCGCAGCCATTCGACCGCGCGCAGCGTGGCCTGCCCGGTCCAGTCCATCACCTTGAACCAGGACAGCCCGGTGGCCAGCGTCACCGCCACCAGGAACAGCGCCAGCAGCAGCAGCGGCGCGCCCTTGTCGCCGAACGCGGCGAGCAGGCCGCGCGCCACCGCGTGGCCGATCACGCCGCCGGCGCCTTCCGGCGCCATCGTGCTCTGCGGGAAGTTGAGCCAGCACAGGCCAGGTGCGGTGATGAAGAAGAACACCGCGCCGATCAGGCGCAACGAGGACTCCCAGGGATGCACCGGCTGCACGCCGCGCTGACGCAGCACCTGCACGCCCAGCAGCAACAGCAGCAGCGGGAAGAAATACGCCACGCCGCCGAACAGGTAGCGCAGCAGGTCGGCGACATAGGCGCCCACCGTGCCGCCCAGGTTGTGCACGTGGGCCGCCGCGCCGACGTGCGACCAGCTCGGGTCCTGCGCGTCGTAGCTGAACAGGCACACCAGCAGGTACAGCGCCAGTGGCAGCAGCAGCAGCGCCCCCGCCTCGCGCAGGCGGCGCTTCAACTCGTCGCTCAGGGCGACCGGTTCCTTCTTCTGTTTGACGTTTGCGCTGCGCGCCACCGGGACGGGCTTCCTTGGATACGAATTCCCGGCAAGTCTACACAGGGAATCCCGAAAAACTCCCCTCCCGGCGATTTTCGAGTCAGCCGGCCCGATGCACGCCCTGATCCGCTTCAGCCGATCAGGCACTTGCGCGCCGCCGCGGCGAGTCATACGACCACGCATCCCTTGAATCGGCCGCCCGGCTTCCCCATCCTTGCTGGCCTGCATCCGTGCCCGCCACGGCGATGCAACCTTTGCGGCAGGCATGGCGAATAGCCCTGCAGACCGCCAGCCACCCAAGGAACCCGCGCATGACCGCCACGCCCAAGCACACCCGCCTGCTGATCCTCGGCTCCGGCCCCGCCGGCTACACCGCCGCGGTGTACGCCGCGCGCGCCAACCTGAAGCCGACCATGGTCACCGGCCTGCAGCAGGGCGGCCAGCTGATGACCACCACCGACGTGGACAACTGGCCGGGCGACGTGGAAGGCCTGCAGGGCCCTGCGCTGATGCAACGCATGGCCGAGCACGCCGAGCGCTTCCACACCGAGATGATCTTCGACCACATCCACACGGTGGACCTGAAGCAGCGCCCGTTCCGCCTCAAGGGCGACTCCGGCGAATACACCACCGATGCGCTGATCATCGCCACCGGCGCCACCGCGAAGTACCTCGGCATCGCCAGCGAGGAGAAGTTCAAGGGCAAGGGCGTGTCCGCCTGCGCCACCTGCGACGGCTTCTTCTTCCGCGAGCAGGAGGTGGTGGTGATCGGCGGCGGCAACACCGCGGTCGAGGAGGCGCTGTACCTGTCCAACATCGCCAGCAAGGTCTACCTGGTGCATCGCCGCGACAAGCTGCGCGCGGAGAAGATCATGCAGGACAAGCTGTTCGAGAAGGCCGCCGCGGGCAAGATCGAGCTGGTGTGGAACCACACCGTGGACGAGGTGCTGGGCGACGACTCCGGCGTCACCGGCGTGCGCGTGAAGGACGTCAACTCCGGCGCCACCCGCGACATCGCCGCCACCGGCTTCTTCGTGGCGATCGGCCACAC
>DATEKS010000033.1:0-22026 GCA_035277325.1 Rhodanobacter sp. | reverse complement strand
CCGGCAAGGGCCTGTTCCTCGACGAGACGGCGGCCGCCGGCAGCATCATCACCGCACCCGACCAGATCGACCGCACCTGGCGCGCGTCGGAATTCGACGCACCGGAACTGGCCAAGCTGAAATACGCCAGCGCACGCTGGTTCGAGGACCGCTACACGGTGTCGCCGGACTGGCCCGACGAGTGCTACATCAACCACAGTTTCGACCCCAACGGCCTGTGGCACCTGGGCTTCGTGTTCGCGCTGGCCGAGTTGCACGCCGGCAGCGAGATCACGGTGGACTACCGCCACCTGCTACCGCCCGGCGAAGCCGAGGATTTTGCGGATGCGGCCACTGGTGAGACAATCACCGGCTTGTCCTGGAAGGAAAGCCTCGCCTCGAGCACTCGCGCCCTCGCGATCTTGCTCGGCGGCACGTGACTTGCTTGCTGATTTGGCATGATCGACATCCCTGTAATCGAGACGGCGCGCCTGCGCCTCACCGCGCTCACCGAGCGCCATTTCGACGACTACGCCGCGATGCTGGCCGACCCGAACAGCACCCGCTACGTCGGCGACGGCCAACCGCTGGACCGCACCAATGCCTGGCGCTCGCTGGCGATGCTGCTGGGCCACTGGCAGCTGCGCGGCTACGGCATGTGGGCGCTGGAGCTGAAGCACAGCGGCGAATTCGTGGGTCGCGTGGGCCTGTTTTGCCCCGAGGGCTGGCCTGACCTGGAACTGGGCTGGATGCTCAAGCCTGAACACCGCCACCACGGCTACGCCACCGAAGCCGGTACTGCGGTGCTCGACTTCGCCTGGAACCACCTGCACGCACCGCGCGTGATCAGTCTGGTGCGCGTGGGCAACGAAGCCTCCGACCGCTTGGCCGAGCGCCTGGGCGGCGAGCACATCGACGACATGGACTTCTACGGCAGCGACACCCACGTGTTCGCCTACTACCCGCCGCACCGCGAGAGCCGCCGCGCCGCCTGCGGCTGAGGCCGCTCCGGCCCGCCATACCGGGCAATCCCTTCCTTACCATAGGCGGCGGGAACCCCGCAGGCGTTCCCGCAGGATGCAGGCGCCGAGGTCGTCGCTGGTGCGCCGCATCAGGGTGAACCCGCCTCGCTGCGCTACCATTCGCCGGCTGAATCCCCACGATCAGGAGTCCGTGATGCGCCCCTTCCCGCTCGGCGAGGAAATCGACCTGCTGCGCGACACCGTGCACGCCTTCGCGGAGAAGGAAATCGCGCCGCGCGCCACCCAGATCGACCACGACAACCTGTTCCCGGCCGACCTGTGGAAGAAGTTCGGCGATCTGGGCCTGCTCGGCATGACGATACCGATCGAGTACGGCGGCACCGGCATGGGCTACCTCGCGCACATGGTGGCGATGGAGGAGATCTCGCGCGCGTCGGGCTCGGTGGGCCTGTCCTACGGCGCGCACTCCAATCTGTGCGTCAACAACATCTTCCACAACGGCAACGAGGCGCAGCGCAAGAAGTACATCCCCAAGCTGTGCTCGGGCGAGTACGTGGGCGCGCTGGCGATGAGCGAGCCGGGCGCCGGCTCCGACGTGGTCGGCTCGATGAGCTGCAGGGCCGAGCAGAAAGGCGACGTGTGGGTCGCCAACGGCTCGAAGATGTGGATCACCAACGGCCCCGACGCCGACGTGCTGCTGGTCTACATGCGCACCGCGCCGCGCGCCGCCGGCAGCCGCTGCATGACCGCCTTCATCGTCGAGAAGGGCATGAAGGGTTTCAGCACCGCACAGAAGCTGGACAAGCTCGGCATGCGCGGCTCCAACACCTGCGAGCTGGTGTTCGAGAACTGCGAGATCCCCGCCGAGAACATCGTGGGCGAAGTGAACGAAGGCGTGCGCGTGCTGATGAGCGGCCTGGACACCGAGCGCCTGGTGCTCTCCGGCGGCCCGATCGGCCTGATGCAGGCGGCGATGGACCTCACCCTGCCCTACGTGCGCGAGCGCAAGCAGTTCAACGCGCCGATCGGCACCTTCGGCATGATGCAGGCCAAGGTGGCCGACATGTACACCGCGCTGCAGTCCTCGCGCGGCTTCGCCTACATGGTGGCGCAGCAGTTCGACACCGGCGTGAAGTCGCGCGTCGATCCCGCCGCCTGCCTGCTCAACGCCTCCACCAACGCGGTGCAGGTGGCGCTGGAGGCGATCCAGTCGCTGGGCGGCAACGGCTACATCAACGAGTTCCCCGCTGGTCGCCTGCTGCGCGACGCCAAGCTGTACGAGATCGGCGCAGGCACCAACGAGATCCGCCGCATGCTGATCGGCCGCGAGCTGTTCCACGGCAAGGCCTGACGGCCTTCCCTTCCCCCGCTTGCGGGGGAAGATTCCGAAGGCGGCTGGGGAGCGCTCAGCCGCTCAGCGAAGCCGCGCTGCGGATCGGCGCCGCCTCGGTGCGGTGCATGTCGAACACCAGCACCTCGTTGTCGCCCGCGTGCAGCCACGAGGTGGGGCAATACAGGCGCTGCTGCGGCCCAAGATTCCAGTAGCGACCCAGCAGGTGGCCGTTGACCCACAGGTAGCCCTTGGCCCAGTCCGCCATGTCGAGGTAGCAGTCGCCGGTTCCCTGCAGCGGGAAGCGGCCCCTGAAGAACACGCCCGGCCGCTCGGCCTTGCCGCGCAGCGGGCGCAGCGACGCCAGCCAGTGGTCGTCCAGCGGCAGACTCACCGCCTCCCAGCCTTCCAGCGGCTGGCCATCCAGCTGCACCGTGCCGACGATGCCCTTGCGGTCCGCCATCGCCTGGCCGAAGCCGACATGACCGAAACTGTCGACGAGGATTTCCAGCAGCGCCTCGCCATGACCCGCCGGCAACCGCGCCTGGGTGCCGGCGCGCAGCTTCGGGTGCTCCACACGCGAGATATAGTCGACGTAGCGGCCATCGCGGAACACCGTGGCGTAGTCGCGCACGCCATCGACCGTCAGCTCGCCACCGCGCTTCAATGGCCGGCGATACAGCACCATGCCGTGGTCCTGGCCGAACAGCAGCTCGTTGGGCTGCGGCTGCCGCAGCTTCTTCGCTGCCGGCAGGTTGTCCCACAGCGCGGCGTGCGGCTGCGGCGTGAACGGCGCGAAGCCAGCCATCGGCGGCGTGGCCGGCACCTCGGGCAAGGGCTGTGCCGCATGGGCAGCGAACATCTTGCGGAAGGCGTGGTAATCCGCCGTGGGCGCACCGTGTTCGTCGATCGGCGCGCCATAGTCGTAGCTGGTGATCACCGGCTGGAACTTCGAGTAGTCGCCGTTCGCGTTGGCGCCCGCGCCGAAGCCGAAATTGCTGCCGCCATGCACCACGTACAGGTTGAACGAGCGGCCTTCCGCCAGCAGCTTTTCCAGCGTTGCGGCAAAGTCGCCGCGCGCGAAATCCTTGTCGCCCCAATGGGTGATCCAGCCAGGGTAGCCCTCGCCCATCCACACCGGCATCTCGCCCGCGATGGCTTGGGCCGCCGCGAAATCGGTATCGCCGTCCAGGCCCAGTGCGGTGCCTGGCACATAGGTCTTTGCCTCGCGCACCTGGCCCAACCCGTCGGAGATCGAGAACGGCCCGTGCACGCCATGCTGCTCCCACAGCGCGCGGATCGCTTCGAGATAGCCGAGGTCCTTGCCGAACGAGGCGTACTCGTTCTCCACCTGCACCATCAGGATCGGCCCACCGTTCTCGGCGAGCAGCGGCTGTACCACCGGCGCGACAGTGGCTATGTAGCGGCGCACCGCGGACATATAGTCCGGATCGTCCTTGTCGCGCACGCGGATGTGCGGATGGCGCAGCAGGTACGGCGGCAGGCCGCCGAAATCCCACTCGCCGCAGATGTAGGGCCCGGGGCGCAGGTACACCCACATGCCCTCTTCCTGGCAGATGCGGATGAACTTCGCGAAGTCGCGGCTGCCGCTCTTGAGATCGAACACGCCCGGCTCGGACTCCAGCGCGTTCCACATCAGGTAGATCGCGATGGTGTTGAGCCCCATCGCCTTCGCCATCTGGATGCGCTGGCGCCAATACTCGGCAGGGATGCGGATCGGGTGCATCTCGCCGCTCATGATCTGGAATGGTTTTCCATCGAGCAGGAAGTGCTGCCTGGACAGTTCGAAGCGATGCTTGCGACCGTCCGGCTTGAGGGTGTTCGCGGCTGCGGCAGCGTGGACGCTGCCGGCACACCAGCCCGCACCGAGGGCCAGCGGGGTCAGTACGCTCAGGCGCAGGAAGTCTCGTCGTTGCATCGTTGCCCCTGGTAGATGGCGTCAGTGGTGGGCGGCCGGCCAGCGCACCTGCAGGGGGTGCGACCAGCGCAGCGAATAATCGTACAAATACTTTTGCCAACTTTGGAAGTCGGGCATGTCGCCCTGCGACCAGCCGGCACCGGAGGCGAAGCGGATGCTGCCGCCGTCGGCCACGTCGAACAGCGCCCAGGCGGCATCGTGCGTGCCGGCGTAACGCGCCGTCTCGCCTGGTGCCAGCAGCAGTGCGGTGGCGATGCGACCTGCGCTCTTCTTTTGCGGCGTATCCCACACGGCGATCCGCACGGCACCGGCATGCACGAGATCCGCGCCGGCATGCACCGCCACACCTGCGGCCACGGTCGCGCGCGATGCGCCCTCGATGCGGTAGGTCACCATCTGCCGGTTGAGATGCGAGCCAACGTCCAGCGTGACCACCTTGTGCTGGTGCAGCAGCACGCTGCCGACGCGCCACGCCGGGTAGTCCACCTCGAAGCGCAGCCGTACCGGTCCCATCGCGGTGATGCGCACCTGCGAGGCGTTGCGCGAAGCCACCGGTGCGCCGTCCAGCCAGCCCGCGGTGCCGCCGGCGCCGGGCGTGTGGCCGACCTCGTAGCTGTCCAGGCCATCGCCGTGGTCGATGTGGTACGACATCGAGGGATCGTTCAGGCGCTGTCCTTCGGCGTCGCGCCTGTACCAGGCATCGACCACGTGGCGCGGCGGCCGCTTGGACCACACGTCGATGCCGGGAAACACCTGGCCGGTCTTTTCCAGCGCGCTGCCGTAGATGCGGAAGGCCACCTGCTCGTTTTCCCAGGCGAAGTCGTCGTCGCGCTCGGGCACAAGGCGGGCGTACAGCGGATTCGTGGACGCCGGCGCCATGGCCGATGCGGGCAGGATCTCCAGCCGTTCGCTGGCCCGCGGTGCGACGTCCAGCAGCACCAGCAACTGATCCGGTGTGCGGCCGCCGTCGCCCGCATAAGGCTGCACCGGTAGCCAGCGGGCCGTGCCGGCCACGCGCGCGGCAAGCCGGCGCGAACGCCACTGCGGTCGATGCTGCAGCAACTTGTCCAGCGGCAGTGACAGCACCTCGTCATGCCGGGCCAGCGCAAGCGGATTGCTCACGTCCAAGACCAGTGGTGCCGTGCTTTCGTCAGCCGCGGCTGCGGACGGGACCGTACCGGCCTGCCACAGCGCCACCAGCACCGCGATGCCCCGCCCGACCCTGCGCCCCATCGTCATCATTCCGCTCACCGGCTAACAGAAACAAAATGAAAGTTTCAAAATTTGTTGAAACTTTTCGAAACTTTACTCTAAGCTCGATCCAAGCCTCAACACATCGCCGGTGCCGGTATCGTCATGTCGACCGCAAACCCCGCCACTCCCTCGTTTTCGCTGGGTTTGTCCTGCTCGCGCCTGTTGGCCAGCGTGCTGTGCCTGCTGGTTGCCGCACTGCTGGCGTTGGTATCCGGTCCGGTGCGGGCCGATGATTCCATGGCCGGCGACGCGCCTGCCAACCCTGGCCCCCGCGCACATCTCTCCGGCGCACCGCGATCCGCCGACATCCGCCGCGCCGCGGCCCTGGTCGCCGCCTGGCAATACGGCCGGGTCAGGGAGCACGACAGCCTCGACTGGACTTTCGCCCCGCTCTACCTCGGCTTCCTCAGCGCCGCGGAACAACTGCACGAACCGCGCTACGCGGACTATGTGCAGGGCGTGGGCCGGCACTACCACTGGAGTCTGGGTCCGCGCGTGCACCACGCCGACGACCAGGCGGTGGCGCAGGCGTGGTTGGCGCTGCACGCGCGCACGCCCGATCCGGCGATGCTCGAGCCGCTGCGCGAACGCTATGACGCGCAGCTGCGCACTCGCGACGATCCGCGGCGTCCGCTGTGGTGGTGGTGCGACGCGCTGTTCATGGCCCCGCCGACCTGGGCGGGACTGGCCAGGGCCACGCATGAGCGCGCCTACCTCGACTACATGGACCGGCAGTGGTGGATCACCAGCGCCCTGCTGTACGACCCCGTGGAACACCTCTACAGCCGTGATGCCTCCTACCTGGACAAGCACGAGGCGAACGGCAGGAAACTGTTCTGGAGCCGTGGCAACGGCTGGGTGATGGCCGGCCTCGCGCGCGTGCTCATGCTGATGCCCGCCGACTATCCGCAGCGCCCGCGCTACGTGCAGCAGTTCCGCGCGATGGCGGCGCGGCTGGCGCAACTGCAGGGCAAGGACGGCCTGTGGCGCGCGGGCCTGCTCGATGCCGCCGCCTACCCGCGGCCGGAAACCTCCGGCTCCGCCTTCATCGTCTATGCGCTGGCCTGGGGCGTGCATCACGGCATGCTCGATGCCGCCACCTACCGGCCGGTGATCAACCGCGGCTGGCGCGGCCTAGTCGGCGAGATCTACGCCGACGGCCGGCTCGGCGACATCCAGCCGATCGGCGCCGCGCCGGGCGACTACCCGCCAAGCGCCAGCTACGTGTACGGCGTAGGCGCGTTCCTGCTCGCTGCCGGCGAAGTCGGGGCCCTGGCCGAGGGGAAACCGCAATGAATGCACGCCGCTTCCTTTCCGCCGCCTTGCTCGCGTTCGCCTGTATCACGGTACACGCCGCCGATGCGCCGCGCTGGTGGTGCCCGCCGGCCAAGCCTTCGCCCGCGCACGCGAACGATGCCGTGGTGACCGACGCGCTCGCGCACATGGATGCCCAGCCGCATCCCATGGCGCACGTGCACACGCAAGGCCTGCTGCCGCACCAAGGCATCCACGACGCCAGCGACGAGGCCGAGCGCGACTGGCCGCTGGCGCTGCGCGCCTCGGTGGCGTGGCGGCTGAGCGGCAGGCCCGAACTGCTGCAACAGGCGACGCGCTACCTCGACGCCTGGGCCGGCACCTACCAGCCCGACTTCAACCCCATCGACGAGACCAACCTCGCCAACCTGTTCCAGGCCTACGCGCTCACCCGCGACGCCCTGCCCACGTCCACGCGCAACGCGATGGCCGCGCTGATCCGCCGTATCGCCGAGGGCTACCTTGCGCGCCTGCAGGCCAAGGCCGGCTCCACCTACATCAACGACATCAACAACTGGCAAAGCCATCGCATCAAGCTGCTCGCCACCAGCGCCGCCGCGCTGGGCGATCCGCGACTGGTCGCAGCCGCGCGCGAGCGGCTGCTGATCCAGGTGGCCGCGAACATCCGCCCCGACGGCGGTACGGTGGACTTCGCGCAACGCGACGCCCTGCACTACGTCACCTACGACCTCGAGCCGCTGGTGCAGGCGGCGCTGGCGCTGTCGCCCTACGGCAAGGACAACCTGCTCGAGGCGCGCTCGCCCACCGGCAGCTCGATCGCCGCCGCGCTGGACTGGCTGGTCCCCTACGCCGAGGGCAGGCGGCGGCACCAGGAATTCGTGCACACCAGCGAGCCGTTCGACATCGCGCGGCAAAAGGCCGGGCTGAAGGGTTACGGCGGCGCCTGGGATCCGCGCAACGCCGCCGCGCTCTACGCCTACGCCGCGCAGTTGTCGCCCAAGTACCGCGCGCTGGCCGCGCGACTGGGCGCGGCACCGCCGGTGCTGCGGGCCTGCCAGCCATGAGCGCCCGCATGCACGCCGCATGGCTGCGCATCGCCCTGTCCGCGGCGCTCCTGTCCGGCGCCGGCACCGGCTTGCCGGCATGCCGCGCCACCGGCGCGACGCCACTCGCCACGGCATGGCATGACGGTCGTTTCCATGCGGACGTGGCCGGCGTGGTGGGCCGCTCCGACATCGTGCTCGGACATCCGAACCGGCAGGCCAACGAGGCGATGCCGCTGGGCAACGGCCGTCTCGGGCTCGCCGCGTGGTCGGCCGATGGCCTCACCCTGCAGCTCAACCGCGCCGACACCCTGCCCGGCCGGCTGTCGCCGGGCCAGGTGGTGCTGCCCGGCCTCGGGCGACTGGCCGATGCGCGCGACTATGCGGGCCGGCTCGACCTCTACCGCGGCGAATTCAGGGAAAGCGGCGGCGGCATGACGGCCACGGTCTACGTGCAGCCCGACACCGACGTGGCGGTGGTCGAGGTACGCGGCGCCGATCCGTCGGTGACGCAGACCGTCCGGCTCCACCTGTGGCGACCGCGCAAGCCGGCCGCGGCGGCACACCGGCACGTGGCCGTGCTCTCCGAAACCTGGCGGGACCGGGGCGAGGCGGGCGCCACCGGGCAGGCCTTCGGCTCGCTCGCCGCGATCGCCGCGCAGGCGCGCGACGTGCGTGCCGGGGTGGTGGACGGCGAAACGGTGGAACTGTCGTTCCGGCCCGACGCGGACGGCTCGTTCCGCGTGCTGGTCGCCGCACCGGCATGGCGCGGTGGCGATGCCACGCGGCGCGCGGAACGGCTGCTGGCCGAGGCCGCGCGCATCCCCGACAGCGCGCACCAGGCGTGGTGGAACGCGTTCTGGCACCGCGCCGGCCTGATGAAGCTCGGTTCCGCCGACGGCAGCGCCGAGTACATGGAGAACCTGCGTGCCATCGACCTGTACGCAACCGCCGCCGAAAGCCGCGGCCCGCTGCCCGGCTCGCAGGCCGGCATCGCCGACCTGTTCGCCTCCACGCGCGACCGGCACCGCTGGTCGCCTTCCGCCTACTGGCACTGGAACCTGCGCATGCAGGTGGCCGCCAACCTCGGTGCCGGCCTGTACGAACTGAACGCGCCGTATTTCAACCTCTACCGCAGCAACCTCGCCAACATCGAGGCGTGGACGCGCGCGCAGATGGATGGCCGCCCCGGCGCCTGCGTGCCGGAGACCATGCGCTTCAATGGCCGCGGCTACGAGAACGAAAGCTGGCTCGGCGGTCCGGGCGTCAACTGCAGCGCGAAGTCGCCGCCGTACTACAACGCGCGCACGCTCACCACCGGGCTCGAGGTATCGCAGTGGATCTGGCGGCAATACCTCGCCACGCAGGATCGCGCCTTCCTCGCCGCCAACTACCCCGTGATGGCCGCTTCCGCGCGCTTCTTGCTCGCCTATGCCAGGCCCGGCGCGGACGGCCTGCTGCACACCTTCCCCGCCAACGCGCACGAAACCCAGTGGGACGTGCAC
This sequence comes from Rhodanobacter sp., assembly GCA_035277325.1. Taxonomy (GTDB): domain Bacteria; phylum Pseudomonadota; class Gammaproteobacteria; order Xanthomonadales; family Rhodanobacteraceae; genus Rhodanobacter_A. Next base: position 12,718 of record DATEKS010000033.1, on the reverse strand, counting down.
GACCCCACTACCGACATCGCGGCGATGAAGGCGGTGTTCCCCGTCATCATCGCCGCGGCAAACATCCTGCATACCGATGCCGCGCTGGTCGCCGAACTGCGGAAGGCCCTGCCGAGGATTCCCGCGCTGCCGCTGCAGACATCCAGCGGCGGCGACGTGATCGGCCCCTCCCGCGACCACAAGGCGGAAATCTGGAACACCGAGAACATCGGCCTCGAACCCGTCTGGCCCTACGCGCTGATCGGCGACGATGGCCCGCAGCACGCACTCGGCGTGCGCACCTACATGCAGCGCCCGGACAAGTTCGAGAACGACTGGAGCTACGACCCACTGCAAGCCGCGCACCTCGGCCTCGCCGACGAAGTGAAGACGGCCCTGCTCACGCTCACCGGCAAATACCAGCAATACCCTTCCGGCTTCGCCAGGTTCACCGGCGACGAGTTCTACGTCGAGCAGATCGGCGTGGTCGCGGCCACACTGCAGGACGCGCTGGTGCAGGACTGCGACGGCCTGGTTCGCATCGCGCCCGCCTGGCCGAAAGACTGGAACGCCGACGCCACGGTCCACATCAGCCGACGTGGCAAGGTCGATCTGCAGATACGCAATGGCGTGCCGGGCACGGTGGTGATCGAGGCCGGCGCCGACGGCGACATGGCGGTGCGCAATCCCTGGCCCGGGCAAGCCGTGGAGGTCGTCACCCCGGGCAACGGCGGGCGCATCGCCGAAACCACGGGCCGGGGCGTGCTGCGCTTCAACGCTCAGGCCGGCAAGGCTTACCTGATCCAGCGTGTCGATCTGCCCAGCACGAATCTTCCGTATGCGGCCATCGATGGAAGCGCAGCCAGCGGACCGAAATCGCTAGGCGCGAGGCATATTGGTTTGCCGTAAGACTCCAGCAGCAAGAGTCGTCATTCCGGCGAAAGCTGGACAAGCACGCAGCGCGCAGAACGCCCGCAGGGGCGAGCGCAGCGAATCATCCAGCGCCTGCAGCCTGCTGAACGCAAAGGCACTGGATTCCTGCATTCGCAGGAATGACAAGTAGAAAGAGCCAGCCTCGGCACACGCCTCAATCGTGCAGGCTGGTGGCGCCGCGGACCGGTGCGCCGCGCGTGCGGTGGAAGTCCAGCACCAGGATCTCGTTGACGCCCTTGCGCCACCACGGCGCCGAGCAGTACAGCCGCTGCTGCGGGCCCAGGTTCCAGTAGCGCCCGAGCAGGTGGCCGTTGACCCACAGGTAGCCCTTGCGCCACGCGCTCATGTCCACGTAGGCGTCGGCTTCGACATCACGCACGACTTCGGCGCGGAAGAACAGGCCCGGCCGGTCGAGGTTTGACGGTGTCGGTGCCTTGCGCACGCGCTGCAGCAACGCATCGTCCACCGGCAGGCTGTAGACGTCCCAGTCCAGCAGCGTCCGGCCATCCAGTTGCGCGTTGCCGACCAGGCCCTTGCGGTCGCCGCGCTGCTGCGCGAAACCGATGTGGCCGAAGCTGTCGATCAGCACGTCGAGCAGGCGTTCCTGCCCGTCCAGCGCAAATGCGCCCGAGGTATGCAGGCCGGGTTTGACGATGCGCGAGACGTAGTCGAGGTACTTGCCGTCGGCGAACACCGTGGCGTAGTCGTGCACGCCATCGAGTTGCAGCTGCCTGCCGCGCACGCGCCTGCGGTAGAGCACCATGCCCTGGTTCTGGCCGAACAACTCCTCGTTGGAGCGCGGCTCGCGCACCTTCCGTGGCGATGGCAGCAGGTCCCACAACGAGGCCACCGGCTTCGCCACCACCGGGTCGAAGCCCGCGATGGGCGGCGTCGCCGGCACCTCGGGCAGGCGGCGATGGAGGTGTTGTCCGATCAATTCGCGGAAGCGGTGGTAGGCCGGCGTGGGCGCACCGTGTTCGTCGATCGGCGCGGCGTAGTCGTAGCTTGTCGTCACCGACGAGAAATCGCTGCCGTCCATGCGCGAACCGCCGCTGGAGGTCAGGCCGAAGTTGGTGCCGCCGTGCACGACGTAGAGGTTGAACGAGCGTCCGGCGGCCAGCAGCTGCTTCAAGGTCGGCTCGAACGTGTCCTGCTGGAATCCGGGATCGCCCCAGTCGGACAGCCAGCCGGGATAGCCCTCGCCCATCCATACCGGATGGTCACCGGCGATCGCCTGCGCCGCGTCGAAATCGGTGTCGCCATCCAGGCCCAATGCCACGCCGGGCAGGTAGGTGTGGGTGGACTGGATCTGGCTGAGCCCGTCGGAGATCGAGAACGGGCCTTCGATGCCGCGCTCCAGCCACAGCTGGCGCAGCGCTTCGAGATAACCGAGGTCACGCCCGTACGAGGCGTACTCGTTCTCGATCTGCAGCATCAGGATCGGCCCGCCGTTCGCCACCATCAGCGGCGCGATGCGCGGCGCCACGTGGTCGAAGTAGCGGCGCACCGCCGCCATGTAGCGCGCGTCATCCTTCGTCCGCACGACGATGCCGGGGTCGCGCAGCAGGTAGGACGGCAACCCACCGAAATCCCACTCGGCGGCGACGAACGGGCCGGGCCGCAGGTACACCCACATGCCTTCTTCCGCGCACATGCGGATGAAGCGCACGAAGTCGCGTGCGCCGCTCGCCATGTCGAACACACCGGGTTCGGATTCGTAGGCGTTCCACATCAGGTACAGGCTGACGGTGTTGAGGCCCATCGCCTTCGCCATGCGGATGCGCTGCCGCCAGTACACCGGCGGGATGCGGATCGGATGCATCTCGCCGCTCATGACCTGGAACGGCTTGTCGTCGAGCAGGAACTGCCGCTTGCCGAAGCTGAAGCGGTGCGCCCTGCCGTCGTTGGGTCGCGGCGCGTGTTCGCCACTGGCGGGAAGCGCATCGGCATGCAGGCAGAAATCCGCAGCCAGCGTGCCCGCCACGCCCAGCGCGCCGAGTTTCAGGAAATGCCTGCGTTGCATCGGGATGCTCCTACGGCTGCGGGCAGGAAGGCGGCACGCGGATGGGCAGCGCGGGCGCGGGCCGCCCCTCTCTCGCGCCGGCAGCCTGCCGCACGGCCAATGCCGCGGCAGGCAAGGTCTTCAGGCCAGTGAAGTTGGGCGACCAGATCTTGGTGGGGCCGGGGTTGTGCGGCTTGCCCGCGCCGTCGGTCCAGTTGTCGACGATGCGCAGGTGGCCGCTCCACGACGCCCATGCGCTCACCCACGAACCCAGCACCACGTTGCGCTCCACGTCGAAGTACGTGCTGTGCTCGTCGAGGTAGATGCCGTTGGCACCGGGATCGCGGCGGATGTCCACCGCGTTGCGCACCACGCAGGAGGTGCCGGGCGTCGATTGCGCCTGCGTGTAGATCGCACCGCCATCGGCCAGTTGCAGCATCACCCGCTCGATGCGGTTGGCGACGATGTGGATGGATGACTCCGTCGGCGCCGTGCCTTCGTAGTTCCAGCCCCAGCCCACCGAGATGCCGCTGTACGGCAGGTCGCTGATGGTGTTGTGCGCGATGTCGATGCCGTTGACGAAGCCGGCCATGATCGCCACGTTGTCGCGGTAGGCCAGTGCAATGTGGTCGATGCGGTTGTCGTCGACCACGATGTCGGACGTCTTGCTGGCCGAGTCGGCGGGATGCCCTTCGGTATCGCCGGCGAACACGGCGCCGCCGCCGATGTCGGTGAAGCGCGAGTTGGTCACCGCCGCGCCATGCGTGCCGCCCGCCAGCGCGATGCCCGCCGCCGCGAGATGCCGGAAGCTGTCGCGATCGAACACGATGTCGCGACCCGCCTGCACCTCCACGGCGCTGCCGATGCGCGTCATGCCTTCGCCGTTGTCGGGCAGCGCGGTGCGGCCGTTGCCGTCGATCAGGTAGCCCGCCTGCAGGGGCACGTAGCCGTCGTCCGAGTCTGGCTTGCGCCATTCGGTGCCGGCGAAGGCGATGCCGCTGAACACCAGGTCCTGCACCGGTGCCTTCAACGTGCCTTTCAATACCAGCAGCTGTTCGAGCACGGGCAGCTCGATAGCCGGCGCGCGCGCAATCTCATCGGACAACGGGCGATAGTGCAGCGTGTGATGCGCCGTATCCACGGTGTAGCTGCCTGGCGCGGCCGGATCGCCGGCAAGGTTCTCGAACCAGTCCACGCCGCCGTAGTACTTGCCCACGGGGCTGGCCACCGCCCAGCCGTTGCCGCGCGAATCCAGCGCGGCGTTGTGCCAGCACGGCTGGGCGAGATCGACGCGATCCGGGCCGAGCGCGATCACGCGGCAACGGAAATCGCGCCAGCGCGCGTGCAACACCGCCAGCGAGCCGACCTGCAATGCACGCATGATCGCCGGCGGCACGTTCGACAAGCCCCGGGCATCCACCACGCAGTGCGGGCAGGCCCCGGTGCGCGCCGGCCAGCGTCGCTGGCCGTCGACGTAGACGCTCGACGGTGCATCGTTCGACGGCAATGCGAATTGCCACAGCGCGCCGTCACGCACGCCCTGCACGAGCGAGCCTCCGGACAGCACCGGATGCATACCCGGCGCCGCCTGCCAACGCACGGGATGGCCGTTCGCGCCGCTGTCCACTTCGGCGAACCGCAGTGGCTGCCGCAGGCGATAGGTGCCGTCCTGCAACTGCACGGTGATGTCGTCGCGATCCTTGGCGCGCAGCGCGCGAACCCGCGCCTGCGCCGCCTGCAGGGTGCAGGGCGACGACGCCTTACAGGCGCCGCTGGCCGCGCCCGCCGGCGCGACGTGCAGGGTCTGCGCCTGCGCCGCGAGAGGCAGCAGCATCGCCGCGCCCAGCAAACCCGCCAGCAGCCACCGAGGCCGGATGGACGAGACACGTACAGTCATGGATATCCCTCTTTCGATCACGGCTTCACGGCCGGCAGATGCCGAGCCGGCGCGTCACTTCGGAGGCCAGCTGCCACGGATCGCCCTGCGGCGCGGTGGGCTCCGCCTTCTGCGCCACGGCCCATGCGTGCTCCATCGCGTACCAGTCGATCGCCACTGGCGGCTTGCCCGTCGCCAGCGACTGTTCCAGCGATGCGAAGTAGCGCCGCCAGCGCGGTTCGTACAAGCCGCTCACCAGGCCGGACAGTTCGCGGTTCGCGTAGTCGTGCAGGCCGCCCTCGTCCGCGCCCTGGCGTTCGCCCCAGATGGTGATGAGGGCGCGCTGGTCGTACTCGAACTGCGCTGCCTCGGCCGCGTTGTCCGCCGCCGCTCGCGCCGGCGCGAGCCAGTTGCCGAGCAGGAAATGCGGATCGCTGGCGAGCAGGCGGTCGAGCAGGGCCATGTCGTCCAGCCACCCGGTGGCCAGCGCATGCAGGCGCCTGGCATCCCTGGCTTCGTAGGCCGCGCTGATCTGCGGCAGCAGCGCGCGGGCACGGTTATCCATCGTCTGCCGCGCCACGTCCACGACGTCGTGGCGGTAGGCGCTGGTGCCGCGCAGCGCGGGCGCCACCTGCAGCAGTTCGCAGATGGCCTGTTCGAAATGCCCGGCGTCATAGCGCATCGCCCTGGGCGACCAGCTCGCCGCCGTGGCCACGTCCGGCGAGGGGCGCGCACCGAACAGGCTGTCCTGCGGCTCCGAGTCGCCGTTCGACGGCATGGCGTAGGCGGTTTCGTCGAGGATGCGCCACGCGGCCTCGGCATGAGCGTCGGCGCCGCCGTAGCGGTAGTCGGCATAGGCCTTGAACCACGCGGCTTCGTCCTTCGGCACCGGCTCCCAAGCCAGCGCGGTGAACAGGGCGAACGCCGCCGGATCGATGCCGCTGGCCTCGGGCATCCACGTAATGCCGCGCAGCGTGCTGCCGGGCTCGTCGCGCCATGCAGTGAAACGCTGGAGCCACACGTCGGCGTTCGCGCCCAGCGTGGTGTGGCCGCCGAAGTTGGGGATGCTGCCGAAGGCATACGGCGTGCCGTGCCAGTCCTTCTCGCGGTCCAGTCCGTCGTAGCGGTCCGACAGGCCGTCGACGACGAACAGGCGCTGGCGGTCCACCGCGTCGAGAACCGCCGCCAGCGGGTTGTGCTGCCAGCCCAGCAGCACCCAGCGCGCGCCCGGATGCGCGGCCTGCAATGCATGCATCACACCGCGCGCGGCATCCGGCACCGGCACCTTGCCCGCGCGGCCGCCTTCATGCAGCAGATCCATCTTGTACATCGTGCTGTCCCCGAACAGCGTGCGCTGCCGGCGGTAGAAGTCCGCCGCGATTTTCGCGTACAGCGGATCGCGCGGATCGAGCCAGTCCGGCCGCGTGAAGCCCGCCCACATGCCCTGCGGCACCACGTTTGCGCCGGGATGCTTCGCCGCGAAGCCCGGCGGCACGGTGCCGAAATAGCCCGGGAACACCGGCGTCATGCCCAGCGCACGCAGGCGCGCCACGATCTTCTGCGCCAGCGCGACGCGTCGCGCGTACTGCTGCGGCGACACCGGCGCGTCGAAAGCGGACATGTTCTGCAGCAGCCACCACGGCTGGTGCGCCGTGGCGGGAATCCACGCGCGCATCTCCGCATCGCTGTAGCCGAAATCCTGGAAGGTGCGGCGATACACCTCTTCCGTGCTGATCGGCATGAACACTTCGTCGATGCCGTGCAGCGCGAGCAGGTCGATCTTGCGCTCCCACGCCGGCCAGTCGAGATAGGCGTTCGAATAGCCGTCGTCAGTGTCGTTGAGTGCGTAACGGTCCGGCACGGCGGCCTGGTGCTCGATCGGCGACGACGGCGCCGGCAGCGTGGCCGGCAGGCGGGAAAGGCTGTCGCCCGGCCAGCCGATGGCTACGTGCGCCACCTGCTCCAGGTAGGTTTCCACGCCGGTGAGGATGACCGCCGGCGACGTGCCCGCCACCACGATGTGCCCCGGCGTGCCGCTGATGCGGAAACGGTCCGCGCCCTGCCCGCGCTCCAGCGCGACGAGGCTGAACTGCGCCTGTTGCCGCGGCAGCAGCCGCTGCAGGGCCGCGCGTGCCGGCGCGGTGTCGAAGGCCGGTTTCGCCGGCGTGGCGGCGAAGGCGGCAGTCATGCCGGCGCAGCCCAGCAGCAGGCAGGTCAAGAGGCGTTGCAGTCGTCGTTTCATAGCGCGTTGCTCGCAATCACGTCGTGGTAGAACGTCGAACTGAGCTTGGGCGTGCGCTTCTGCGTGGCGAAATCCACCCAGGTGATACCGAAACGCTCGGAGTAGCCGCGGCTCCACTCGAAGTTGTCCAGCAGGCTCCACAGGAAATAGCCGCGCACCGGCGCGCCATCCGCGATCCCGCGTTGCAGTTCGCCGAGGTATTGGCGCAGGAACATCACGCGGTCGATGTCCAGCACGCGGCCGTCGGCATCCGGCGCCGCTGTGCTGGAGGTGCCGTTCTCGGTGATGTAGATGTCGCGGATGTGCAGCGCCTCCGCCATCAGCTTCGGCCCCCAGTACAGGGCGTCCGGCGCGAACTGGATCCAGCTGCTCTCCATGCGCGGATAGGACGACGGGAATGGCACGGCCTCGTAGCCGCGCGCGTTGTCGGCGGCGATGTAGTAGTTGCCGGTATAGATGTTGAGGCCCTGGAAATCGGTCTTGCTGCCGATGATGCGCATTTCGTCGAGCGTGAACTTCGGCGCATCCGCACCCAGAGTCTCGAGGTACAGATCGGTATAGCGCCCGGTGTGCATGGCGGTGAGGTAGCCGGCGTTCTCCTCCACCGCGGCCTTGCGCGCGGCGGCCACGTGTTCCGGCGCGTCGAAGGCCGGCATGGGCGCGTCGATGCCTTCGGCCGAACCCACCCTTGTCTTTGCGTTGGTGGCCGCGCGGATCGCCTGCACGGCCAGCCCGTGGCCCAGCAATGCGTAATGTCGCGCCTGCGCCAGCGCCTGCCCTTTCAGCCCGAGCCCGGGTGCCATCGCCGTGCTGCCGTAGCCGTTGCCGATGAAGGTGCTGATCTCGTTCATCGTCATGAAGTGCTGCACACGGCCATCCAGCTGGCCGGCCATGGTGCCGGCGTAGTCGGCAAAGGCCTTGGCGGTGTCGCGGTTCTGCCAGCCGCCCTTGCGCTGCAGCGCCTCGGGAAGATCCCAGTGGTACAGCGTGCAGTACGGCTCGATGCCGGCCGAATGCAGGGCATCGATCAGCCGCTTGTAGAAGTCGACACCCTTCGGGTTCGGCCGGCCCGTGCCCTCGGGGAAGATGCGCGGCCACGCCACCGAAAACCGGTACGCCCCCGCGCCCAGCGCGCGCATCAGGGCGATGTCTTCGGGGTAGCGGTGGTAGCTGTCGTCGGCCACGTCGCCGGTCGTACCGCCCACGATCCTGCCCGGCGTGTGCGCGTACACGTCCCAGATCGATTCGCCCCGCCCATCGGCCTTGACCGCGCCTTCCACCTGGTAGGCCGCCGTGGCCGTGCCCCACACGAAGCCGGCGGGAAAAGCGCGCTTCTTCGACGCGCCGCTTTGCGAACCTGCCAGCGCCATGGTTGCCGCACGCGTTTTCGCTGCGAGCGGAACCGCGCATGCCGCCAACAGGCCGCCGATGGCCTTGGTGAACTGCCGGCGTGACAGGAAGGGATTCATACGCTGTACCTCCGACGGGCCGCTGCGGTTATTTGCTCTTGCGCGCCAACGTGAACGCGTCGACCAGCTTGCCGTTGCTGTCGATCACCCTGACCTCCAGCGTGCTGTCGTTGGCCTCCACCCACGCCACCTGGTCCAGCCCAACCACCAGGATCGGAAAGTCGTTGCCGCGCTCGCCGGGCTTGATGTGCATGAAGTGGTGCTCGTGGCCGGCGATGAACAGGTCGACATGCGCCCGGTTCGCCAGCTGCGTCCATTTCGCGTTGTCACCGCCGGTCCAGCCCCAGTCCGGCTGGTGGCCAAGCACCACGGTGAATGGCGCTCCACGGGTGCGCGGCGCGGCCAGTGCCTGGCCGAAGCGCGCCAGGCCTTCGCGGCGATAATCGCGCAGGTCGTTGAGGCCGGCGTAGACGTTGGTGTCGTCGTGCTTGTCCTCGCCGGTGTCCACCGCGATCAGGTGCAGTGGGCCGTCGTCGCGCACGTAGTCGTAGCGGTCATTCTGCGCGTGCAGGTACGGACCCAGCTCGCGCGCGAAGGGGCCGCGGTATTCGTGGTTGCCATGTACGTAGAGCAGCGGCACAGTGCCGCCCAGGTCTTCGGCGGTCGGCCCCAGGAACACGTCCTTGAGCTGCTGTTCGCCCGCCGCCCAGTTCACCGTGTCGCCCAGGTGCGCCACGAAATCCTCGGGCATCCTGCGGATCTCGCCCAGCAGGGTGTTGATGCGCGAGACCTTCTCGTGCGTGTCGGTGATCACCGCGAAGCGCGCGGCAGGTCGCGCGGCATCCAGCGTAGTGAAGCGCAGGGTCTCGCCCTGCACGGTGTTGCCGCGCTCAGGCCAGTACGGCTTGATCGCCACCACGCGGCGCGAGGCCACCTGGTACTGGTAGGTATGGCCGGGCTGCAGGCCATCGATCACCACGCGGTGGAAGGTGCCGACGTCGCGCAGGCCGTCGTGCGCGGCCAGCGCGGTGTGGTCCAGCGCATGCTCGCCGTAGCGCACGCTGCCGTCGGCGTCGCTGTCGGTCATCCACTCCACCACCACCGAGGTGTCGGACACGTCGAGCAGCAACGGCGGCATGGTGATCGCCGGCGTGCTGTTCCACACCTTGTAGGGCGCGTCCGCCTCGTCGTCGTGGAAGGGTCCGGCCTGCTTCGTGGCGGCCAGCACGGGCAACGCCAGCAGCAGGCCAACCAGTGCAAAACCAAAGCGGTGCCGGTGGAATGACCTCGGCGAACGGGCATCAGGCATCGATCTTCAGCCTCCGTGTGGTGGGGTCGTCGGGTTCATGAGCGGCGCCAGCTCCACCGATTCGATGGTGGCCGGCAGGTGGTCGCCCTTGTGGAACGGCGCCATGGGAGTCAGTTCCACCTGCATCGCATGCGGGAATGCCCGCAGGTCGCGGTCCACGCGCAGCTGCGCCGCACCCTCGCCCGACGACAGCGTCAGGGTATGCGGATGGCCGTCCACCCAGACATCCAGCTGCGCTGGCGCATGCGCATCGCGGTAATGCACGGTCAGCATGCAGTCGCCCCCACCGGCCTGCGCGTGCCAGCGCAGCTTGTAGACGGTGGGCGGATCGTCGTAGCCGTAGCCGTTGTAGTTGAGGAAGCGCTCGGCTTGCGCGGCCATCAGGTGCACATGGCCGTCAGCACCGGGGGCCACCGCATCTGGCCGCACGTGCAGGTCGCCCTCGAACGGGATCGCCACCACCGGCATGTAGCCGGCACCGGCGAGGTTCGCCACCTTGACCGTGGCGCCCGATGCATCGACGGCCACGGGGCCTACGCTTGCCTGCGCATCGGCCAGCACGTGGCCGTGGCCGAAGCGCGTGTCGACCACGCCGGGCAGGTGCAGCACGCCGTCGGCCGGCGGCTTCGCCACGAACAGGTACAAGGTGTGCGCGCCCAGCGTGGCGTAGCCGAAGTCCAGCTTCGCGAACGGCGAGGCCTGCGTGCCGTAGACCGCCTCGCCGCGCGGTTTCAGCCACGCGCCGATGCCGCGCAGCACGCCGGCCTCGTAAGGCACCACCGAGCCGTCGCCTTCCGGCCCGATGTTGAGGATGTAGTTGCCGCCCGCGCTGACCACGCGCACCAGCCGCGCGATGTTCTCGCGCACCTTGCCCGGCAGGTCGTCGCGCTGCTCCCACGAGCGGTAGCCCCAGGTGTCCGGGAACATGGACGCGGGCGACTGCCACGGCTCTTCCATGCCTTCGTCCGGCTCGCGGTTGTCGCCCATCACGGTGAAGTCGCCCTGGTGGTTCCACACGCGGCCGGACACCATCGCCTGCGGCTGCAGCTCGTGCACCGCGCGGGCGAAGCGCGCGCTCTGCGCCGGCGTGGGCTTGCCCATGTCGAACCACACTTCGCTGATGGGGCCGTAATGGCTCATCAGCTCGCGGATCTGCGCCACGTTGAAGTCGGCCTGCGCGGGCGTGATCGGGTTGTCGTTGTCGGGCCGGTACTGGCCGTGCATCCAGTGCCAGTCGATGGTGGAGTAGTACACGCCGAACGGCATGTGCGCCCGCGCGCAGGCGGCGGCCAGCTCCTTCACCACGTCGCGCCCGTACGGCGTGGCGTCGACGATGTCGTAGCGGTTCTGCGCGGTGTGGAACATCGCGAAGCCGTCGTGGTGCTTGGCGGTGAGCACGATGAACTTCATGCCCGCGGCCTTCGCCAGCGCCACGATGGCGTCGGGGTCGAACTTCTCCGGGTCGAAGCGCCTGGCCAGCGCCTCGTATTGATCGATCGGCACCGGCGCGAAGGACTGGATCTGCTCGCTGTAGCCCTGCGTGATGCGCTTGCCGTCCCACACGCCGCCCAGCATCGAATACAGGCCGAAGTGGATGAACAGGCCGAACTTGCGCGCCTGCCAGGCCTGCACGGTGGCGGCGTCGGGACGTGGTCCGGCCAGCGGCAGCGGGCGGTCCGTCGGCGCGTCCGCGCCCGTGGCGGCGAGACCGCTGCCGGCGGCCAGCGCCAGCAGGCCGATGACCGCGAGTCGTGCAAGCCTCATGTGTCGTGTCCTCCCGTCAGCCTTGCCGTTCCGGTGGTCTGCAGCGCCTTCGCGGGAAAGGCAAGCCGCCGCTCCCAGCCGCTCATCATCCGCACGATCAACTGGTCCGCATGCACATCGACGATGAAGCTGCTGTCCTTCGCGGCATGTTCGACCATGCCCGGATAGGTCATGTAGTGCACGCCGTTGCGCTCGGCATACCCGCCATGGTGGTCGTGTCCGCACATGTAGGAAACCAGCGTCGGGCAGGCGTCCAGCAGCTTGACCACCTCGTCGTGGTCCCACAGCAGCAGGTCCGGCTGGCAGGAGCCGGGCATTGTCGGCAGGTGACAGAACACGACCACCATCTCGCTCCTGGCGGTGGCGTCGGCCAGTTCGCCGGCTAGCCAGCGGCGTTGCTCCTCGCCCACCGCGCCGTTCCACTCGCCGGCGATCGGCGAGCGGGACTGCTCCAGCGCCGCATTGATCTTCTGCCCTTCCAGGAAATGCGGATCGTCCCTGGGCCAGCCGCCGTCGATGCTCACGTTCATGCCGTCCAGCACGATGAAGCGCCATCCATGGGCCTTGAAGCTGTAGTAGGCGGAAGGCATCCGCAGCGCGCGGATCACCTGGTCGCGCGGCGCCTCGAAGTCATGGTTGCCCAGCACGCTGTAGCCCTTCGCCCGCGCCGTGGCATAAAGCGCAAAGGTCTTGTCCAGAACGGGCAAGCCACCGGTGTCCACCAGGTCGCCGAGCTGGATGACGAAATCGAGCGGCGCGGTGTTCCAGAAACCGAGGCAGCTTTCCAGCTTGGCGAGGGAATCGCGGTAATGCCGCGCGCCGGCCGTATTCTTGTCCGCGTACTGGATGTCGGCAACGACGCCGAACGAGAACAGCGGCGCCGGCGTCTTCGCCGGACGGGCACCGGACACCATGGCGCGCGTCGCCAGCGGCGCCAAGGACGCCAGGGCAAGCAGGCCGCCCTTGAGGAACGACCGTCTGTTCATCGCCATGCCGCTACCCCCCACGATCCAGATCGAAAACCGGTCCGGACAGGCGCCGGTTGCTGCCTGCCCTTCGGCTTCAACCGCGCGCGCTGGCGCCCTCTTTCCAGCTCGCCAGCACCGCGCTGCCACGCGGCAACGCAACGCGGCAGGCGCCGGTGGCATCAGCGGACACACGGCCATCCGCCGCGAAGCTCACGTCACGGCGGCTGTCCAGCGCC
>DATEKS010000032.1:0-26354 GCA_035277325.1 Rhodanobacter sp. | reverse complement strand
AGCGCCTCGACGGCGGCCAGCGCGGCAGCGTTGGCGCCAGCGTGGAAATGTTCGAAGCGCTGGCGGCGCGGCCAGCGCAGGGCGAGCGGCAGTTGCGGGATCATGGCTTCGCGGGCGGCTCGTGTGGCGGCGTTTCGATCACCGTCTCGGTCTCCACCGTGCCGGCGGCGGTGCCCACCACGACATCGACTTCGGCGGCCGCCTCGCGGAGGGCGGGATCAGCCTCGCCCTCCTCGGTGTAGAGCTCGCTGCGGCGGTAGCGTTCCATCAGGTAGCGCAGCAACACCATCGCTACCGAGGCGGCTGGCAACGCCAGCAGCACGCCGATGAAACCTGCCAGTTCGCCGCCGGCCAGCACGGCGAAGATCACCGCCACAGGGTGCAGGCCGATCTTCTCGCCCACCAGCTTGGGCACCAGCACGTAGCCTTCCAGAAGCTGGCCGACGATGAACACGCCGCAGACGATCAGCACGTGCGTCCAGTCACCGTACTGCACCAGCGCGGCGATGATCGCGGCGCCGAAGCCGGTGATGAAGCCGAGGTACGGCACGAAGCTCAGCAGGCCCGCGACCATGCCGATCAGCGCACCCACCGACAGCCCCGCGACCAGCGACAGCGTGCCGCCGTAGTACACGCCCAGCGCCAGCATCACCAGCAGCTGGCCGCGCACGAAGGCGCCGAGCACCGCGTCCGACTCGCGCGCGAGATGGGCGATGGTGGGCTGGATCGAGCGCGGCAGCATGCGGTCGATCGCCGCCACCAGCCGATCCCAGTCGCGCAGCAGGTAGAACGCCACCACCGGGATCAGCACCAGGTTGGTGAGCCACAGCACCACGCCCAGGCCCGAGCGCGACACCTTGCCCAGCACCTGGCCGGCGATGCCGCCCACCGAGCCGATGTGCTCCTTGAGCGTGGCGATCAGCCGGTCGCTGTCGAAGGTGCGCGGATCGAGGTGCAGCTTCGCCTGCAGCCACGGCCAGGCGGTGTGCTCGGCCCAGTCCACGTAGCGCGGCACGTTCTGGATCAGGTTCTCGATCTGGTGCGAGATCAGCGGGATCAGCAGCAGCAGGGCACCGCCCAGCACCAGCACCAGCACCAGGAACACGATGCTCACCGCCAGTGAGCGGCTCATGTGCAGGCGTTCCAGCCGGTCGGCCAGCGGGTCGCCGAGGTAGGCCAGCATCGCGGCCACCACGAACGGCATCAGCATCGGCGACAGCCGCCACAGCAGGAAGCCGATGACCGCGAGGATCGCCAGCAGCTGCCAACGGCGATGGTTCTCCGGGGTCATCATGCGGGCATCCTTGTTGAAAGCCGGCTTTCTGTGGCATCCGCGCGGAAACGGACGGGGCACGGCGACGGGCTCGCGGATGGCCGCACGAAAGCGGACGGGATATAGCGAGCGGCTCGCATATTCCTCAATGCAGCCAGCGCAGGCTGGCGTCCGTGCCCGGATGCGCGGCGGCGCGGATCAGCCGCCCGCCTGCGGCGAGGTTGGCGGCCAGCGCCTCGGCCGGCATCGCCGATTTCAGCCCGATCAGCATGCCGTCGTTCTCGGCACCCAGCGTGACGACGCTGTCGCTGCGCACCGAGGGGTCGGCGCGCAGCACGTTGAGCAGGCTGGCGTAGTCCGTCGCGCTGTCCAGCCCGCTCACCCACAGCTTCTCGTCGCTGACGGTGGCGCCGATCACGTTGAGCTGCTTGCCGATGCGGTCGACCATGCCATTGCCGGCGTTGGCCAGTAGCGCGTCCTCGGTGGCGGCCTTGTCGTTCCAGCGTTGCGCCTTGCCGCCGGAGACCAGGGTCCAGTCGGCGTTGCCGTCGTGCAGGCTGCCGAGCAGCACCAGGCCGGTGTGGTAGTGCTGGTTGATCGCCACCAGTGTGGCGGGATCGGCGGCATCCACCTTGGCCGGATCGGGCGCATTCGCGGGGTCGGCATAGGCCACGTTGTAGCCGCGTGCGGCGGCGGCCTGGGCAAGGCCGGCCAGCGCCGCCTTGTCCAGCAACTGGCCGTCGCTGCCGCGCACCAGCAGCAGCACCGGCGGCCTGCCCACCGCGTTGCTCACCACGCCCAGCGTGGAAACCAGGTGGCGCACCGCGCCGGGCTCGAAGTCCACGGTGAGGCTCATGCCGGTGGCGGCGCGTGCGTACTGGAAGTGGCGCACCAGCGCGGCGGCGTTCTTCAACGCGTCGTCGTAGCCCGCACTGCTGCGCAAGTCCTGCCCACCGGCCACCCGCGCCAGCACCTGGCTGAGCGCGGTAGCAAAAGCATCCCCGCGCTGGGTGTCGCTGGTGTCGGGCACCGGCACCGTCACCGAATACGGCGAAGTGCCCTGCGCATGCAGCTTCGGCAATGCGGCGAAGCCCAGCAGCAGGACGATGGGAAGCAGGCGGAGCAGACGCATCGGGAACGGGCGCATCGGCGGACACTGGTCGGGGAATACCGGGGGAAGTCTGCCCAATCGACCTCCCGGCGTCCATGCCGCCGGCCACTGAAACGGCCTGCCGCCATGCCGCGTCGGCCACCGGCCATGCCCCGCATGCGGTAGAATTGCGCGTTTCCACCGCCGGTTCCCGCCATGTCCGACGCCCTCACCTACCGCGCCGCCGGGGTCGATATCGACGCCGGCAATGCCCTGGTCGAACGCATCAAGCCGCTGGTCAAGCGCACCAGCCGCCCCGAGGTGATGGGCGGGCTGGGCGGCTTCGGCGGCCTGTTCAACCTGGGCGGCAAGTACAGGGAACCGGTGCTGGTCTCCGGCACCGACGGCGTGGGCACCAAGCTCAAGCTGGCCCAACAGCTGAACCGCCACGACACCATCGGCATCGACCTGGTGGGCATGTGCGTGAACGACGTGCTGGTGCAGGGCGCCGAGCCGCTGTTCTTCCTCGACTACTTCGCCACCGGCAAGCTGGACGTGGACACCGCCGCGGCCGTGGTCGGCGGCATCGCCAGGGGCTGCGAACTGGCCGGCTGCGCCCTGATCGGCGGCGAGACCGCCGAGATGCCCGACATGTACCCGCCCGGCGAATACGACCTCGCCGGCTTCACCGTGGGCGCGGTGGAGAAATCGCAGCTGCTGTCCGGCGACGGCATCGTGGCCAGCGACGTGGTGCTGGGCGTGGCCTCCAGCGGCCCGCACTCCAACGGCTATTCGCTGATCCGCAAGATCCTCGAACGCGCCGGCAGCCCGCTGGATCTCGACGTCGGCGGCGTGAAGCTGGTCGACGCGCTGATGGCTCCCACCACGATCTACGTGAAGCCGATGCTGGAGCTGATCGCCACGCAAGGCGCGGCGATCCACGGCATGGCCCACATCACCGGCGGCGGCCTCAAGGAAAACATCATCCGCGTGGTGCCCGACGGCCTCAGCCTCGCGCTGGATGCCGCCAGCATCGAACTGCCGCCGGTGTTCGACTGGCTGCAGCGCGAAGGCAAGGTGGCGCGCGAGGAAATGTGGCGCACCTTCAACTGCGGCGTGGGCTTCACCGTGATCCTGCCGCACGACGCGGTGGCGGCGGCTTCGGCCCTGCTGGCGAAGCACGGCCTCGCCAGCCGCGTGATCGGCGAAGTGGTGAAGGCCGCCGGCGACGAGCGCGTCCACATCGGTTGATTCGCCCGTGACGCAAGCTCCGCTGAAAGTCGCCGTGCTCGCCTCCGGCCGCGGCAGCAACCTCGCCGCGCTGATCGTCGCGCGCGACGCCGGCACGCTGCCGGTGGAGTTCGTGCTGGTGGGCAGCGACAAGGCGTCCGCCGGCGCGCTGCGCCTGGCCGAGGCGGCCGGCATCCCCACGCTGGCGCTGAATCCGAAAAGCTATCCCGACCGCCCAAGCTTCGACCGCGAGCTGTTCGCCCGCATCGCCGCCAGCGGCGCGGAGCTGCTGGTGCTGGCCGGTTTCATGCGCGTGATCGACGCCGCTGTGGTGGCTGAGTGGGAAGGCCGCGCGATCAACATCCACCCCTCGCTGCTGCCGAAGTACCCCGGCCTGCACACGCACCGCCGCTGCCTGGAAGCCGGCGATGCGGAGCACGGCGCCAGCGTCCACTACGTCACCGCCGAACTGGACGGCGGCCCGGTGGTGGCGCAGGTACGCATCCCGGTCGGCGCCGGCGACACCGAAGCCACGCTCGCGGAACGCCTGCTGGTCGAAGAACACAAGCTGCTGCCCGCCGTGGTCGGCGCCATCGCCAGCGGTCGTCTGCGCTGGCACGGCAGGGCGACGTTCGATGGCCGGCCGGTGGCCGCACCGCTCACGCTGGCGCAGTTGTCGTAGGAACGCAGGGTCGCGCAACATTCAGGCGCGCGCCCTATATTCGGCGACATGAAGACCATCCTGCTCCGCACCGGCCTCGCCATGGCCCTCGCCCTGCCCGCCGCCGCCATCGCCGCGAACGTGCCGCAGCCCTTCACCGCCACCTACCACGTGCTGCAGGGTGGCCAGCCGCTGGGCGACGCCACGCTCACGCTGAAGCCGGCCGGCAATGGCCAGTACGAGTACACCGACAAGATCGTCGGCACCTCCGGCCTCGCCGCGGCGCTGGGCGCCAGCACGTCGGAAGTGTCGCGCTTCACCTGGGTCGGCAAGGTGCCGCAGGCCATTTCGTACAAGTACGCGCTGGCTTCCGCATTCAAGCCGAAGAGCCGCGAACTCAGTGTGCAGGGCAATACCGTGCAGGTGGACGACAACGGCAAGCACCACAGCTATCCCGCGCAGGCGGGCATGGTGGAACGCAACACCTTGCCCCTGGCGCTGGGCGTGGCGCTGCGCGACGGCGCGAAGAGCGCCACCTTCCCGGTCGGCGGCAGGCAGGACGTCGAGATGCAGACGTTCAAGGTCGCCGCCAACGAAAAGGTCAGCGTCCCTGCCGGCTCGTTCGATGCCGTGCGCGTGGACCGCACCGACCAGGATCGCGCATTCAATGCGTGGTACGTGCCAGCGAAATACCCAGTGCCGATCAAGATCGCCCAGAAGGACGGTGGCAACCTCACCTTGGAACTGGTGAGCTACTCGCAGCCATAAGGTCTGCTCTGGGGTCTCGCCCGTCATTTCGCGTAGACGCAATGACGGGCAGAGCTTGGAGCATCAATTCGGCAAGCGGCGAATCCTGGCCCCGAGCACGCCCAGCTTTTCCTCGATGTTCTCGTAGCCGCGGTCGATGTGGTAGACGCGGTCCACCGTGGTGTCGCCCTGTGCCACCAGGCCGGCCAGCACCAGGCAGGCCGAGGCGCGCAGGTCGGTGGCCATGATCGGCGCGCCGCTCATGTGCTCGACGCCCTTGATCACCGCGGTGTTGCCTTCGAGCTGGATGTCCGCGCCGAGACGCTGCAGTTCGTGGGCGTGCATGAAGCGGTTCTCGAACACCGTCTCGGTGATCACGCCGGTGCCCTCGGCCACGCAGTTGAGCGCGGTGAACTGGGCTTGCATGTCGGTGGGAAACGCGGGGTACGGCGCGGTGGTGATGTTGACCGCCTTCGGCCGGCGCCCGCCCATGTCCAGCTCGATCCAGTCGTCGCCGCTGGAGATGTGCGCACCGGATTCCTCCAGCTTGGCCAGCACCGCGTCCAGCGTGCTGGCGCGGGCGCCGCGGGCGCGCACCTTGCCGCCGGTCATCGCCGCGCCGACCAGGAAGGTGCCGGTCTCGATGCGGTCGGGCAGCACCTTGTAGTCGGTGCCGTGCAGGCGGTCCACGCCGTGGATCACCAGTGTCGAGGTGCCCACGCCCTCGATCTGCGCGCCCATCGACATCAGGCAGTGCGCCAGGTCCACCACCTCGGGCTCCTGCGCGGCGTTCTCGATCACCGTGGTGCCCTCGGCCAGCGTGGCGGCCATCAGGATGTTCTCGGTGCCGGTGACGGTGACCATGTCCATCACGATGCGCGCGCCCTTGAGCCGCTTGGCGCGCGCCTTGATGTAGCCGTTCTCCACGCTGATCTCGGCGCCCAGCGCCTGCAGGCCGCGGATGTGCTGGTCGACCGGGCGCGAGCCGATCGCGCAGCCGCCGGGCAGCGACACCTCGGCCTGGCCGAAACGCGCCACCAGCGGGCCCAGCACCAGGATCGAGGCGCGCATGGTGCGCACCAGGTCGTAGGGCGCGATGCAGGTGCTGGTGGTGCGCGGGTCGACGTGGATCTTCATGCGGTCGTCCAGCACCAGCTGCACGCCCATCTGGCCGAGCAGCTCGATGAAGGTGGTGACGTCGTGCAGGTGCGGCACGTTGCCGATGCTTACCGGCGCGTCGGCCAGCAGGCAGGCGGCGAGGATGGGCAGCACGGCGTTCTTCGCGCCGGAAATGCCCACCTCGCCCTGGAGCGGCACGCCGCCATTGATCAGGATCTTGGCCATCTCGTGGTCCTAACTGGTGCGCTCCTCCGTGAGCACAGGGAAGAACCGGCATCCATGCCGGATTTTTCAATAATGCGGGTCAATAACGCACACGGACATCAACGCTGGCGCGCCGCGACCTCTTCGGGGGTCAGCGTCTTCAGCGCCAGCGCGTGGATCGCGCCGCCCATCAGCTCGCCCAGCGTGGCGTAGACCAGCCGGTGCCGCGCCAGCGGCAGCTTGCCGGCGAACTGGCCGGCGATCACGGTGGCCTCGAAATGCACGCCATCGTCGCCGCTGACCTCGACCCGGGCCCCGGGCAGGCCGGTCTCGATCAGGGTCTGGATGCGTGCTGGGTCCATCGGGCTTCCACAGGCAGGGGCGGCGACGCGGCCGGAATCGGTCATGGCGTCGACGTGTGACGTTAAAATGCGAATATGCCATGGTAATGGAAATCCCCTGTCGCAGAAACGACAGCGCCCTCCAACTGGCCACCAGCGCCCACGCCACGGGCTTCCGCCGTTCCCCATCGAGCCGCCATGAATCCACGCCCCACCCCGCACGCCGCCATCGAACCCGCGCCCGAGGCCATCGTGCGCAGCGCCCGCGCGGTGATCGCCACCGAGGCGGCCGCGATCGCCGAGCTGGAGCCGCGCATCGGTGCCGCCTTCGTGGAGGCCTGCCGGCTGATCCTGGCCTGTCGCGGCCGCGTGGTGGTCACCGGCATGGGCAAGTCCGGCCACGTGGCGCGCAAGATCGCCGCTACCCTCGCCTCCACCGGCACCCCCGCGTTCTTCGTGCACCCCGGCGAGGCCAGTCACGGCGACCTCGGCATGATCCAGCCCGACGATGTGGTGCTGGCGCTGTCGTATTCCGGCGAGACCGACGAACTGCTGTTCATCCTGCCGATGATCAAGCGCCAGGGCATCCCGCTGATCGCGCTCACCGGCAAGCCCGGCTCCTCGCTGGCCAGCCAGGCCAACGTGCACATCGACGGCAGCATCACGAACGAGGCCTGCCCGCTGGGCCTGGCCCCCACCACCAGCACCACCGCGGCACTGGTGCTGGGCGACGCGCTGGCGATCGCGCTGCTGGAGGCGCGCGGCTTCACCTCCGACGACTTCGCCCGCTCGCACCCGGCCGGCAGCCTCGGCCGCCGCCTGCTGCTGCGGATCAGCGACGTGATGCATTCGGGCGACAACGTGCCGCGCGTGCCGCCCGAGGCCAGCCTCACCGCCGCGCTGGTGGAGATGACCCGCAAGCATCTGGGCATGACCGCGGTAGTGGACGCCGAGGACCGCCTGCTCGGCGTGTTCACCGATGGCGACCTGCGCCGCGCGCTGGACGACGAGGGCGTGAACCTGCGTGGCGCCACCGTGGCCGAGCTGATGACCCACGGCCCCAAGACCATCGGCCCCGACAAGCTGGCGGCCGAAGCGGCCCAGCTTATGGAAAAGCACCAGATCCACGCCCTGCTGGTGGTCGACGACGAGCGCCGCGTGGTCGGCGCGCTGAACATTCATGATCTGCTTCGTGCACGCGTTGTCTGATTTGCCTTGGCAAATCAGACAAATCAGGCAAGCTGCTCTTGACTCTGCCCAACCCAGAACCCCAGACCGTGCCCACTGACTACCTCGTCAACATCCCCGCCAACGTCATGGCCCGTGCCGCGAAGATCCGCCTGGCCGCCTTCGACGTGGACGGCACGCTCACCGACGGCCGCCTGTGGTACGGCGAGGACGGCCACGAGGCCAAGGTGTTCCACGTGCACGACGGCCTGGGCCTGAAGCGGCTGCAGGCGAACGGCGTGCAGGTGGCGCTGATCACCGCTCGGATCAGCCACCCGGTGGCGCTGCGCGCCGAGGAGCTGGACATCGCCCATGTCTACCAGGGCCAGGGCGACAAGCGCGCCTGTCTCCAACAGTTGCTGGAGGCGCTGGGTCTCGCGCCCGAGCAGGCCGCCTTCACCGGCGACGACCTGCCCGACCTGCCGGCGATGCGCATCGCCGGCCTTGCCGTGGCGGTGGCGAACGCCCATCCCTGGGTAGCCGAGGCCGCGTACTGGCAGACCCGCCTGCCCGGCGGCATGGGCGCGGCGCGCGAGGTCTGCGACCTGATCCTGCACGCGCAAGGCCGGGACACCGCGGAACGGGAGCGCTGGCAGTGATCGCACGCCTGCGCCGCTGGCTGCGCGACCGCAAGCTGGCCAGCACGACCGTGCTGGTCGCGCTGGCCGCCGGCTTCGCCCAGCTGCTGCTGTGGTGGATGGGGCCGGCGCCCAAGCCGAACGATTTCGTGGGTCCGCCGCGCTCGGGCTACACGCTCACCAACTTCAAGCTGTGGTCCTACAACCCGGAGGGGCAGCTCGCCTTCCGCATGCAGGCGCCGCACCTGGAGCGTCGCGAGGGCGACGAATCGCTGTACATCAACTCGCCCACCTTCCAGCTCGCCGCGAAGAAGCCGGGCGTGCCCGACTGGCAGGGCCAGTCGCTGTACGGCTGGGTGGACAAGAGTGGCACCCTGATCAAGCTGCAGGGTCCGGTGACCATGCACCGCCCCGCCTGGGCCGACACCCCGGCGACCGACCTCGTCACCGAGGACGTCACCGTGTGGCCGAAGGAAAACCGCATGGTGACCGCCGCGCCGGCGCAGATGACGCAGGGCGCCAGTAGAATGGACGGGGTCGGCATGCGTGCCAACCTCAACGACAATCACCTGGAGTTGCTCGACAATGTCCACGCCACGTTCCCGCCGCGCCAGCACAAGTCGTAGGTTCGCTGCCGGCCTGCTCGCGATGGCCGCGCTGGCACTGCTGCCTGCGCTGGCGCTGGCGAAGAAGTCCGACCGCCAGCAGCCGATGAACGTCGAGCACGCAGACTCGTTCAGCGGCACCTACGCTCCCAACAGCACCACCACGCTGAAGGGCCACGTGGTGATCACCCAGGGCACCATGAAGATCACCGGAGACCTGGCCACGGTGCATTTCGACGCCGACCAGAACGTCGACCACGTGCAGGTCACCGGCGCACCCGCGCACATCCAGGAACTGGACGACGCCGGCAACCTGATGACCGGCGACGCGGCGCAACTCGACTACGACAACATCAACGGCATCGCCGTGCTCACCGGCAACGCGGTGGTCAAGCAGCAGGGCCGCGGCGAGGCGCACGGCGACAAGCTCACCTACAACACCCAGACCAGTGAGATGACTGGTAGCAGCGGCGGCAGCAACACCGTGCACATGACCTTCCTGCCCAAGCCCAGGAAGGACCAACCGGCATCCTCCGCCCCCGCACCCAGCACCTCGGCGGGCGGCAAGTAAGCATGCTGTCAGCCGAAGGTCTGCAGAAGAGTTTCAAGGCGCGGCAGGTGGTGCGCGATTTCGGCTTCTCCATCCGCGAAGGTGAAGTGGTCGGCCTGCTCGGTCCCAATGGCGCCGGCAAGACCACCTGCTTCTACATGGTGGTGGGCCTGATCGAGGCCGACGCCGGCACGATCAAGCTGGACAAGCAGGAGATTACCGGCCTGCCCATGCACCTCCGCGCGCGCCTGGGCATCGGCTACCTGCCGCAGGAAGCCTCGGTGTTCCGCCGGCTCTCGGTGGCCGACAACATCATGGCCGTGCTGGAACTGCGCGAAGGCCTCACGCCACAGCAGCGCGACACCGAGCTGGAAAGCCTGCTGGACGAGCTGAAGATCGCCCACATCGCCGGCCAGAAGGGCATCAGCCTGTCGGGCGGCGAGCGCCGCCGCGTGGAGATCGCCCGCGCACTGGCCGCGAACCCGCGCTACATGCTGCTGGACGAGCCGTTCGCCGGCGTCGACCCGATCTCGGTGGGCGAGATCCAGCGCATCGTGCGCCATCTCAAGGAGCGCGGCATCGGCGTGCTGATCACCGACCACAACGTGCGCGAGACGCTGGGCATCTGCGACCGCGCCTACATCCTCAACGAAGGCGAAGTGCTGTCGCGCGGCACGCCCGCCCACATCCTCGCCGACGAGAAGGTGCGCGAGGTCTACCTGGGCCGCGAATTCCGGCTGTGACGCCGGTTTCACGGGGGCGCCAGACTATGGCCGCCCTGTTCGGCTGCGGGTAGGATGGGCTCCAGTCCATCCCCAGGCCAACATGAAACCCGCACTGCAATTCCGCCTCCATCAACAGCTCACCCTGACGCCCCAGCTGCAACTGGCGATCCGCCTGCTGCAGCTGTCGCAACTGGAGCTGGAGGCCGAGTTGCGACAGCTCGCCGAAGGCAATCCGCTGCTGGAATTCGCCGACGAGAGCGAGGACGAGGCAGCCCCTGACGAAGCCGCGCCGGATGCCGACTACGTGCAGGTGCCCGGCCCCGCCGAGGCCGCCACCGACCATGGCGTCGACGGCGACGA
The DNA here is from genome assembly GCA_035277325.1 of Rhodanobacter sp. Lineage (GTDB taxonomy): Bacteria > Pseudomonadota > Gammaproteobacteria > Xanthomonadales > Rhodanobacteraceae > Rhodanobacter_A. The sequence goes on along the minus strand of DATEKS010000032.1, from coordinate 15,644 downwards.
TGGCGCCGACTGGTCCGACGATGGCGGCGGCAGCGTCGAGACCCCGATCGACTTTTCCAACAGCAGCAGCGGCAGCGCCACGCGCGGCGACGAGGACTTCGAGCCGCAGAACGTCGCGCCCGAGTCCCTGCAGCAGCACCTGCTGTGGCAACTCAACCTGGCCGGCTTCAACCCGCGCCAGACCGCGATCGCCACCGTGATGATCGACGCGCTGAATGCCGACGGCTACCTCGCCGACGGCATCGAGGCGGTGCGCGCGGCGCTGCCGGCGAACATCGCCGCCGACCTTGACGAGATCGAGGCGGTGCGCCGCCGCCTGCAGGGTTTCGACCCGCTGGGCGTGGCCAGCCTGGACCTGCGCGACTGCCTGCGCAGCCAGCTGGAACAGTTCGACGACGCCACCCCGCAGCGCGAACTGGCGCTCGCCATCGTCGGCGGAGAACTGGAGCTGCTCGCGCGCAACGACATCGCGAAGCTGGCGCGCAAGCTGCGTGCAGGCGAGGACGAGGTGGCCGCCGCCGCCGCACTGATCCGCAGCCTCGACCCGCGCCCCGGCGCGGCGCTGGACACCACGCCGGTGGAATACGTGGCGCCGGACGTCTACGCGGTGCGCGAGGGCGGCCGCTGGCAGGTGCGCCTGAACCCGGACGCCCAGCCGCGGCTGGGCCTGAACCAGCACTACTGCAACCTGATCGCCCGCGCCCGCGGCGACGATGCCAGCTGGATGAAGGGCCAGCTGCAGGAGGCGCGCTGGCTGCTGAAGAGCCTGGAATCGCGCGCCGAGACCCTGCTCAAGGTGGCCGGCGCCATCGTGCGGCGGCAGAGCGCCTTCCTCGACTACGGTCCCGAGGCGATGCACCCGCTGGTGCTGCGCGAGGTGGCCGAGGAGGTGGGCATGCACGAATCCACCATCTCGCGCGTCACCACGCGCAAGTACCTGCATACGCCGCGTGGCACCTTCGAGCTGAAGTATTTCTTCTCCAGCGGCGTCTCCACCGAGGACGGCGGCAGCGCCTCGGCCACCGCGATCCAGGCCATGCTGCGCAAGCTGATCGAGGCGGAAGACCCGCGCAAGCCGCTGTCCGACCAGGCACTGGCCGAGGAACTGAAGGGCAAGGGCATCCAGGTCGCCCGCCGCACCGTGGCCAAGTACCGGGAGGGGTTGCGCATCCCCAGTTCCAGCGAACGCCAGCGCATCGGCTGAACGGGGAACTTGCCGGCCGGAAAAACGCTCCCATTACCTGTAGTGAAGGATGATCGACGACGCGCCGGGGGTCCGCCCCCGGCGTGTCCATCCCGCCGCGAAACGCGGCCCTGCACCACCAGAGGAGGCGTACCATGCAATTCCAACTCAGCGGCCAGCAGATCGAAGTCACCCCCGCGCTGCGCACCCACGTCGAGTCCAAGCTCGACCGCCTCCAACGCCTCGATGACAAGCTGATCAGCCTCGCCGTGGTGCTCTCCGTGGACAAGCTGCAGCACCGCGCGGACGCCACGCTCGGTGTCACCGGCGCCACCCTGCACGCCCAGGCCGCCGAGGCCGACATGTACGCCTCCATCGACATGCTGTTCGACAAGCTGGTCAACCAGCTGCGCCGTCACCGCGAGAAGGTCGTCGACAAGCACCAGCGCGCCGTGCGCGAGGAGCGCCAGTACGGCTGATCTCACCCCTGCAGGCCGCCCGGCGACGGGTGGCCTGCCTTTCCGCCGAAACACGGACCCCGCCCAAGCTGGCACAATGCTCCTGCCCCGCCGCGCGGCTTGTCTGCGGCGCGCGACGCAAAGGACCGAAGGCTTGGATCGGCTCACCGCACGACAACTCTACGACGGCGTCAACGAGCGCATGGCGCTGCGCTGGGTCGCCGGCATGCGCGGCGAATCGCGCGTGCTGGAACCGGGTGCCGCGCAGGCGCGCCGGCCCTCGCTGATCGGCTACCTCAACGTCATCTACCCGAACAAGATCCAGATCATCGGTTCGGAGGAACTGAACTTCCTCGACGCACTCGACTCGCGCCAGCGCTGGGAGGTGATCCACAAGATCGCCGCCAGCCGGCCGGTGGCGTTGATCGTCACCAAGGACCAGCCGGTGCCACCGGACCTGCGCGAGGTGGCCGAAGAAACCGACACCCCGCTGTGGGTCAGCGCGAAGCGCGGCCACGAGCTGCTGACCTTCCTGCAATACCACCTGGCGCGCCAGCTGGCGGCGAAGACCACCCTGCACGGCGTGTTCCTGGAGGTATTCTCGATCGGCGTGCTGATCACCGGCGAGGCCGGTGCCGGCAAGAGCGAACTGGCGCTGGAGCTGATCAGCCGCGGCCACCGCCTGGTCGCCGACGACGCCACCGAGTTCACCCTGATCGCGCCGGACGTGATCGACGGCAGCTGCCCCGAGCTGCTGCAGGACCTGCTGGAAGTGCGCGGCCTGGGCGTGCTCAACGTGCGCGAGATGTTCGGCCACATGTCGGTGAAGCCGTCCAAGTACCTGCGCCTGGTGATCCACCTGAAGCCGCTGCGCGAGGGCGAGGACATCGACGCGCTGACCCGCCTCACCGGCGACATCGGCCATCGCGAGGTGTTCGACGTCAAGGTGCCGATGATCACGATACCGGTGGCGCCGGGCCGCAACATCGCCGTGCTGGTCGAGGCCGCGGTGCGCAGCCACGCGCTGAAGAGCAAGGGCATCGACCCCGCGCAGACCTTTATCGACCGCCAGGCGCACCAGCTGCGCCGACTGCCTCCCTGGTGACCGTAGTGAACGATGTGAACGACGAATCCACCACGCCGAGCGGCCCGTTCAACAATCCGCACGAAACCCACCTGGTCGTGCTCACCGGCATGTCCGGCGGCGGCAAGACGGTGGCGCTGCGCGCGCTGGAAGACCTGGAGTTCTACTGCGTCGACAACCTGCCGCCGGCCCTGCTGCCGCAGCTGGTCGACGCAGTGGGCCGCGGCGCCGGCCGCCGCCGGCGCATCGCGGTGGGCGTGGACGTGCGCAACCGCGGCGACGACCTCGAGCACCTGCCCACGGTGCTCTCCGCGCTGGCCGCCACCGGCGTGCAGCTGCACCTGATCTTCCTCGACTGCAGCAATGAAGTGCTGCTCAAGCGCTACTCGGAAACCCGCCGCCGCCACCCGCTGGCCACCCGCGGCATGTCGCTGGCGGACGCCATCGGCAAGGAGCGCCGCCTGCTGCGTCCGCTGATGGCGATCGCCGAAAAAGTGATCGACTCCAGCGAGCTCAACGTGCACCAGCTGCGCCGGCTGGTCGCCACCGGCTACGCGCAGGCGACCGAGGGCATGACCCTGATGTTCCAGTCCTTCGCGTTCAAGCGCGGGCTGCCGCTGGACTCGGACTTCGTGTTCGACGCGCGCTGCCTGCCCAACCCGCACTGGCAGCCGCGGCTGCGTCCGCTCTCCGGCAAGGACGCGCCGGTGCGTGAGTACTTGGAAGGCGAGCCGCTGGTGGCCGAATATCTCATCGACACCACGCGCTGGCTGGACACCTGGCTGCCACGCTTCGAGCAGGACGACCGCAGCTACGTCACCATCGCGATCGGCTGCACCGGCGGCCGCCACCGCTCTGTGTACCTGGTCGAGCAGCTCGCCGCGCACTACCGCGAAACGCGCGAAGGCGTGCTCACCTTCCACCGCGAGCTGGACTGACCGCCATGCCGGCACCCCGCACGAACAAGGCAGGAACCCAGCCATGAGCGTGGGCGTGCTGCTGATGACCCACGAGGCGGTCGGCCAGGCGCTGATCTCCGCCGCGCACCACGTGATGCCGAAACTGCCGCTGCAGGTGGAAGCGGTGGAAGTGCCACCGCAGGCCGACCCCGACGTGATGCGCACGCTCACCGCCCGCCACGCGCGCGCGCTCGACCAGGGCGAGGGCGTGCTGGTGCTGGCCGATCTCTACGGCGCCACGCCGTGCAACATCGGCCTCTCGCTGAGCTCGCTTGGCGTGCGCCTGCGCTGCGTCTCCGGCCTCAACCTGCCGATGCTGCTGCGCGTGCTCAACTACGCCGAAAAGCCGCTGGACGAACTGGCCGAGATCGCGGCAAGCGGCGGCCGCGGGGGAATCTTCATCGACCATGCCTGACACTGAACATGCTTGAACAAGAAATTGTCGTCTCCAACAAGCTCGGCCTGCACGCGCGCGCGTCGGCCAAGCTGGTGCAACTGGTACAGGGCTTCAAATCCACCGTGTGGCTGCTGAGCAAGGGGCGCGAGGTCAACGCGCAGAGCATCATGGGCGTCATGATGCTGGCTGCCGGCATCGGCACGCCGCTGACGATCCGTGCCGACGGCCCCGACGAACAGGCCGCGCTGGATGCGGTGGCGGCGCTGTTCGAGCGCAAGTTCGACGAGGGAGCGTGAGGGCACATGGAAACCGGGAGTAGGAAATCGCGAGCAGGGAAAGTCGGGGGCGTGGCCCCTGCGGCAAGCGCCGCGTGCGCATGCGGCCTGCTCCCGGCCATGTCTCGCTCCCGGTTGCCCCCTCCCCCGCAGGAGGACCGCGCATGAGGCACGTCCTCCCGGGCACCCAGGCATCGCGCGGCATGGCGCTGGGTCGTGCCCGGCTGGTGCAGCCCAGTCGCTACGCGGTGGACACCCGGCCGCTGGCCGAGGACGAGATCGAAGGCGAGCTTGAGCACCTGCACCGCGCGCTGGACACCGCGCGCCAGGAGCTGCGCGAACTGCGCGGCAAGCTGCACGGCGCGCTGGCGCGCGAGGTCAACGAGTTCATCGACGCGCACAGCCTGCTGCTGGACGACGCCGAACTGCTGCGCGGCCTCGACGACCTGGTCAAGATCGGCCACTACCGCGCCGGCGCCGCGCTGAAGAAGCAGCGCGACAAGCTCGCCGCGGTGTTCGAGGCGATGTCCGACCCCTACCTGCGCAGCCGCAAGGAGGACATCGACCAGGTGATCGCCCGCGTGGTCTCCGCGCTGCAGCGCCAGACCAGCGTCGAGGAACGCAAGCTGGCCGCGCGCGTGGGCGAGATCCTGGTCGCCGACATCATCGCGCCGGCCGACATGGCCCAGCTCGCCGGCAACGGCCTGCTCGGCGTGGTCACCAGTTCCGGCAGCGCGTACTCGCATAGCGCGATCCTCGCGCGCAGCCTCGGCCTGCCGATGCTGGTGGGCGCACGCGACGCGCTGTCGCTGCTGCACGACGACGACCTGATCCTCCTCGACGCTGAACGCGGTACGGCGATCGTGCATCCCACCGCGCAGGACCTCGCCCGCTACCGCGCATGGCAGCGCGAGGCCGCCGCCGAAGGCCGCCGCCTCGCCACGCTGGCGAACGCCGCCACGCGCACCCGCGACGGCGTGGAGATCCGCCTGCTGGCGAACGCGGAAACTCCCGCCGACGTGGCGCTGGCACGCACCCGCGGCGCCGACGGCGTGGGTCTGTACCGCACCGAATTCCTGTTCCTGCGCCACAAGGGCCTGCCCTCGGAAGACGAGCAGTTCATCGCCTACCGCGACCTCGTGCTGGGCATGGGCGGCCTGCCGGTGACCATCCGCACGCTCGACCTCGGCGCCGACAAGGCCGATGCCGCCGGCCTGGTGCTGCGCGGCGAGGACAACCCCGCGCTGGGCGTGCGCGGGGTGCGGCTGTCGCTGCGTTATCCGGCGGTGTTCACCACGCAGATCCGCGCGATCCTGCGCGCCGCCTGCTACGGCCCGCTGCGTGTGCTGGTACCGATGGTGACCCAGCCCGACGAGTTGATCGCGGTGCGCACGCTGTTCAAGCTGGCGCGGCAGGACCTGAAGCGCGAGAGCATCGACCTGCCGGAGAAGCTGCCGCTGGGCGCGATGATCGAGGTGCCCGCCGCCGCGATCAACGTGCGCGCCCTGCTCGAACACGCCGACTTCCTCGCCATCGGCACCAATGACCTCGCCCAGTACGTGCTCGCCGCCGACCGCGGCAACGACGCGCTGGACAACATCTACACCCCGCTGCAGCCGGCCCTGCTGCGCCTGCTCTCGCACGTGATCAGTTCGGGCCGCCGCGCGAAGAAGCCGGTGAGCCTGTGCGGCGAGATCGGCGGCGACGTGCACTTCACCGCGATGCTGCTCGCGCTTGGCCTCAACGAGTTCAGCATGCACCCCAGCCAACTGCTGCAGGTGCGCGACCGCCTCGCCACGCTCGACCACGCCGCACTGCGCGGCCAGGCCACCCGCCTCTTGCGCGCCACCACCCACGAACAGGTTGCCGAGCTGCTGACGCAACTCGGCGCGTGAGCCTCTTCAGCGGCCGAGACCCGCCTGCTCGATGAAGGCATCCAGCAGCACACCGCGGTATTTCTGGCGGTGGACAAGCATGGAGAGCTTGCGGCGCAGGTCGAGGAACGGCGTCTTCAGCGCCTTCAGCCGGCCGGTGGCAAGCGCATCGGCCACCGCCACCTGCGGCAGGCAGGCGATGCCGAGTCCGGCGACCACCGCCTGCTTGATCGCTTCGATCTGGTCCAGTTCCAGCACTGTTTCGCCAGGCGGCAGTTGCGACAGCACGCGCTCGCTGGTGGCGCGGGTGGCCGAGCCCGGCTCGCGCATTACCCAGCGCGCACCGGCGAAATCGGCGGACTTGAGCGCGCGCTTGCGTGCCAGCGGGTGATCGGGCGGCGCGCAGACCATCAGCAAATCGTCGCGCCACGGCCACACTTCCAGCAGCGGATGCGTCACCGGCCCTTCCACGCAGCCGAGGTCGAGGCTGTGCTCCAGCATCGCCGCGGCGATCGCGTCGGTGTTCGCCACGCGCAGCCGGATCGCCACCTGCGGGTGCGCGCGCACAAACGCGCCCAGCAACTCTCCCACGCGGTAGTTGCCCACCGTGTTGCTGGCGCCGATGCGCAACTCGCCGGAGAGCGCATCGCCATCCTCGCGGCCGCGCCGGCCGAACTCGGCGTGGCGCTCCAGCAGCTCCTGCGCCAGCGGCAGCAGCTCGCGACCGCGTGGATTGAGCCGCAGCCGGCCGCGCTCGCGGGCGAACAGCGGCGCGTCGAGCTGCCGCTCCAGCTCGGCCAGCGCCATGCTGGCTGCCGGCTGGGTCATGTACAGCCGCTCGGCGGCGGCACGCACGCTGCCCAGCAGCGCGATCTGCACGAACACCTCGAGCTGGCGCGGGCTGATGTTGTTCATCATTCGATCTTATACGAACGATCAGATTTTCCAAGTTTTTCTGATCGATGGCGGCGAGGACAATGGCGCGTATTCCCCAGTGCATCGCCCCATGAACACGCCGCTCGCCACCGCCCTCGCCCGCCCCACCCTGCGCAGCCGCGCACCCGGCCTGCTGCTCGCCGTCGCGATCGCGCTCGTCGCGTGGTGGCTGGGACGGTTGCTGCCGCTGATCGGCGGGCCGGTAATCGGCATCCTGCTCGGCATCGCGGTGCGCAACCTGTTCTCACCCGACGCACGCTTCACGCCCGGCATCGCGTTCGGCGGCAAACAGGTGCTGCAATGGTCGATCATCGCGCTGGGCTTCGGCCTCAGCCTCACCCAAGTGGCGAAGACCGGCCTGGAGTCGCTGTCGGTGACCCTGGTGACGCTTACCGTGGCCTTCCTCAGCGCGTGGGCGCTGGGCCGCTGGCTGGGCGTGCACGACAAGCTGAAGATCCTGATCGGCGTGGGTACCGCGATCTGCGGCGGCTCGGCGATCGCCGCGGTCACGCCCATTATCAAGCCCGACGAGCACGACACCGCGTTCGCGATCTCCACCATCTTCCTGTTCAACGTGGTGGCGGTGCTGCTGTTCCCGCTGCTCGGCCACCTGCTGCACCTCAGCGACCTCGGCTTCGGCTTGTGGGCCGGCACCGCGATCAACGACACCTCCTCGGTGGTGGCCGCCGGCTACAGCTACAGCCACGCGGCGGGCGACTACGCCACCATCGTCAAGCTCACCCGCGCCACCCTGATCATCCCGATCTGCCTGATCCTGGCCTTCGCGGTGGCTGCGCGCGAGAAGAAGAAAGGCGCCACCGACTTCAGCCTGCGCCGCATCTTCCCGTGGTTCATCCTGTGGTTCCTGGTCGCCTCGGCGCTGCGCACCGCCGGGCTGGTGCCCGTCGCCATCCAGTCCGCGCTGCACGCCGCCGCCGAGTTCCTGATCATCGTGGCGCTCACCGCGATCGGCCTCTCCGCCAACCTGCGCAAGATGATCGCCAGCGGCGCGCGGCCGATCCTGCTCGGGCTGGGCGTTTGGGCGGCGGTGTCGGTGAGCAGCCTGGCGGTGCAGTTACTGATCGGGCAGTTGTGACTGCCGATCACTTGGCCTTTTGCGCGTCTTCCTGCGCAATCGACAACGCCTGGTCGATGGCATCGATCACGACCTGTGGATGGTCGTACTGGATGTAGTGGCCCGAGTTCGGAACGATCTCGTTCACCCCGCGCGTCGACATCGCCGCGATGTCGAGGTGCAGCGATTCCCAAAGCAGGGTGCGCTCGTTCCTTTCTTCCTGCGTTTCGTCCTTGGCCTTCGGGTAAGGCGAGTGGGTCAGCACGATGATCGGCATGTCGCCGAAGTGCTTGCGCGTCGCGCGCGTCTCGTCCGCGCTCGCGTAGAAAACCGATTGCCTCTCCGAGGCGGCCGCAGCCTGCCACCGCCCGGTCGCCGCATACTGCGCCTGGGCATCGTTGATCGCCTGGCTGAAGCGGGGGTCGGGATCACCCACGCACTTCTTGTATGCAAGCGTCCCCTTGACCAACAGCCCTTGCCTGGCGTCGGTGACGCACACGCTGTATTCCTTCAGGAAGGCATCCCACTTCGCCTGCTGTCCAGGCGCGCCAATCGCCCAGCCGCGCACCGATTGGTCTTCGTGGGAAGGCTCGACCAGCACCATGCCGGCCACCTCGTCGAAGTAGTGGTCGGCAAACACCCGGACGTACATGCCCGCCGCTGAATGGCCGACGAGGATGTAGGGCGAAGCGACATGCGCCGCCTCGAGCAAGGCGTGCAGGTCTTCGGCGATGTTGGCCGCGGTGCTTGGACGGCTCGATCCATCGCTGAAACCCAGGCCGGCCCGGTCGTAGGAACAGACCTTGGTCTTGGCCGCGATGGCCGGCTGCACCAGTGCCCACGAGATGGTGGAATCGCCCATGCCTGCGTCGAGGATGACGGCCGGCGAGCCGGAACCCGTGCAGTAAATGTTCATCCGCCGTCCATGATCCATGTCCACGAGCCGCTGCGGCCTCGTGTAGACCGGACTGGTGATCAGCAGCTTCGGGGCTTTCTGCTCCTGGCATTGGGCCGCAAAGGCCATGCCGACGGAAAAGATCGCCACTGCGGCAACACGTGGATGCATGCCTGTCCCCTGTTCGGCTGATGGCCACGAAGCAGTCGCCCGCTTCACGTTCGCCACTCTATGGCAAGAATGCTATTCCCGCGACGGGAGCCCCATTGCCACGAAATCGCCGGCATGGCGAATGCGCGCGAGTCAGGCCTTCCCCTGCTCCACCAGCGTCAACGCCACCTTGTCGCGCAGATAGACCGGCAAGGCCAGCTCCGGCGACTGCGCACGACCAGCCCTGAACTCGCAGGCGGCGAGTTCGGCCACGTGCAGGGCTTGCGGGTAGCGGGCGCCGTCGGCGAAGCGCGGCTCGCGGCCCAGCTTTTCCTGTAGCACTGTTTCGTAGGTGGCCCAGCCGCTGCCCACCACTTGCCAGGCACGGGCTTCGGGCAGCAGCAATGCGTCGGCGGTGCACACGCGTTCGTCGTCGAGCGAAACCAGGCCGCCTTCGCCATCGCGGCGGTAGCAGGCGGCGTAGATCTCGCCCATGCGCGCGTCGATCACGGCGAGGATGGCGGTGTCGGCATTGCCGTCATCCGGCGCCTCCAGCGCCAGCGCGGCGAGCGAGGAGACGGTGACCACGGGCACGTCCAGCGCCAGCGCCATGCCCTGCGCCAGCGACACGGCGAGGCGAACACCGGTGAACGCGCCGGGGCCGCGGCCCACCGCGATCGCGTCCAGCGCATGGCGGGCGAGGCCCGCCTCGGCCAGCAGTTCGTCGGCCATCGGCAGCACGCGCTCGGCGTGGCGGCGCGGCGCGAGTTCGCTGCGGGCGATCACTTCGTCGCCGTGGATCAGGGCGACGGAGCAGGCTTCGGTGGCGGTTTCGATGGCGAGCAGGTTCATGGCTTTTCCATGATAGCCGCAGAGGCTTCGCCCAAGGCCGGCGTGTATGCATACCAGTCGATGCGGCGGGTGAGGTACATCAGCAGCGCCACGGTGGCGAGCAGCACCAGCGCGCCGGCCAGCAGGGTGTACTGCTCGGCGGCGATCAGGCCGTAGAGCATCGCGTAGATGAGCGCCACCACGCCGCCCAGCAGCCCACCGGCGCGCCGCACATGGAGCACTGCAGTCGCGTAGCCGCCCACCATCAGGGCAACCGCCGCCGCGGCAATCGCGTAGGCCGCGTCGAAACCGATCTGCTCGGACAGCGCCAGCAGCACCACGTAGAACGTGGCCAGGGCCATGCCCACCAGCAGGTATTGCACCGGATGCACGCGCAGCCGCTGCAGCACCTCGAACAGGAAGAACACCACGAAAGTCATCGCCACGAACAGCAGGCCGTACTTGCCCGCGCGCACGTTGCGCTGGTAGACGTCCACCGGCTGGTACAGCTGCACGCCGAAGGTGGACGCCGGCAGTGCGCTGAGCATGTCGAGGTCGCCCTCGTTCCAGTGCTGGCCATAGCTGCGGTTGAGGTCGAGCAGGTGCCAGTGCGCGACGAAGCCGTCGGCACCGATGCGATGCTCCAGCGGCAAGGCCGCGCCGGTGAAGCTGGGGTCGCGCCACGGTGCGCGCATGGCCACATCGATGCTGCGCGCCAGCGGAAGCAGTTGTATGGATTCGGTGCCGGCCAGCTTGAGGGTGATCGTCACGTCGATGGCCCGGTCACCCAGCGCGTCGAGGTCGATCGGCACCACCACCACGGGCCACAAGCCGAAGCGTGCGGCCGAGGACTCGAAGCGCGCGGGCTTGCCGTTGATCGTCAATTCGTCCACCTGCTGCAAGCCGCGCAGGTCGGCCAGTGGCAGGCGCAATTCGGCCTTGTCGCCTTGCCATGCGGCAGCACTGGCCGCGCGGAACTGCGCGATCTCCTCAGCGCGGAACGCGGCCTGCAGCTTCACCGTGGCCACGAAGACGGGCGCGGCGTAGATGCCATATCGGCGCGTGGACGTGGCCAGCGCCACATCTACGTGCAGCGTATCGGCCAGCACCGTTTCGCTGCCCGCCCGCTCTTGCGGCATTCGGCCATCCGCCGCCGCCAGCCGGCGCGTGGGAACCACCAGCACCGGGCCGCCCAGCACCTGCGCGCCACCCCATCCCTGCGCGATCTGGTTGACCGCCTCCGTGCGCATGGCCTGGCGCTCGGCCACCAGGCTGCTCACCTGCATCAACGGTATCGCCATCAGCAGCGCAAGCACGCCGATGCCCAGCACCTTGGCCGTCGCCGTCTGCATCCACTTGCCCATGTGCCTGCTCCATTGATCCGGAGCGTGCATCAAAACAGCGCGCGATGCCTTGACGCAGGCGGCCGTGGGGAACGGACGGGGCGCTGTGTGGCTTTTATGCGACGGCCAGGCTGTCGCGCGAGATGCCGGCCAGCGACTTCGCTCCGGTCAGCGTCATCGCCACGCGCATCTCGCTGGCGATCAGGTCCAGCAGGTGGGCAACACCCTGCTCGCCCTTCGCGGCCAGCGCATAGACGAAGGCGCGGCCCAGCAGCACACTGTCGGCGCCCAGCGCCAGCATGCGCACCACGTCGAGGCCGCTGCGCACGCCGGAGTCGGCGAGGATCTTCAGCTCGCCCTTCACCGCATCGGCGATCGCGGGCAAGGCACGCGCGGAAGACAGCACGCCGTCCAGCTGGCGACCGCCGTGGTTCGACACCACGATGCCGTCGGCGCCGAAGCGCACCGCCTCCTTCGCGTCCTGCGGATCGAGGATGCCCTTGATCAGCATCGCGCCCTTCCAGGATTCGCGTATCCACTCCAGGTCGCGCCAGCCGATGGCCGGGTCGAAGTTCTTGCCCAGCCAGCCGATGTAGTCCTCCAGCCCGATGCGGTGGCCGAGGTAGGCCGACACGTTGCCGAGGTCGTGCGGCCGGCCCAGCAGGCCCACGTCCCACGACCAGCGCGGATGGCACACCGCCTGCCAGATGCGGCGCGGTGCGGCATGCGGGCCGGACATGCCCGAGTGCGCGTCGCGGTAGCGCGCGCCCGGCACCGGCATGTCCACGGTGAACACCAGGGTGCGCACGCCGGTGGCCCAGGCGCGGTCCAGCACGTTGCGCATGAAGGCACGATCGCGCAGCACGTAGAGCTGGAACCAGATCGGCCGCGGCACCTGCGCCTGCACTTCCTCGATCGGGCACACCGACACCGTGGACAGGGTGAACGGCACACCCTTCGCCGCCGCCGCGCGCGCCGCCTGCACCTCGCCGCGCCGCGCGTACATGCCGGTAAGCCCCACCGGCGCCAGCGCCACGGGCAGGTTCAGCTTCTCGCCGAACAGCTCGGTGGAGAGGTCGACCTCGCCGACTTCCCTGAGCACGCGCTGGCGCAGGGCGAGGCCGCGCAGGTCCTCGACGTTGCGGCGCATGGTCTGCTCGTCGTAGGCGCCGCCGTCGATGTAGTGGAACAGGAAGGGCGGCAGGCGACGGCGGGCGGCCGCGCGGTAGTCCATCGTTGAGGAAATGATCATGCGCGGCACTGTGCTACGGGCAGATGCCTCGCGCAATGTCCCCGACTACTTCGTCGCGGCGACGATGGCCTGGCGCAGCTGCCGGTAGCCTTCCACCAGCCGTGGGCCGGGGCGGCCGAGGAAGGCCTCGCTGATCGCGTGGATGCGGCCGGCGGCGACGGCAGGTACTTTGGCCCAGCCTTCACGACGGCGCACCACCTCCGCGCGATAGTTCTCCACCTTCACTCCGCACCAGCTCATCGCCACGATGTCGGGCGCGGCGGCCGCCGCCGCATCGTTGGTCAGCGGCACGCTCTGGGCGTCCACCTCGCCCCACGGGTTGCGCCCGCCTGCGCGCACGATGAGGTCGTTGGCCCAGGAGCGCTTCGCCGCGGCGATCACCGGCTTGGGCCACCATTCGACCAGCACGGCGGGGCGCGGCGCATGCGGTTCGACGTAGGGCATCTCGGCTTCCATCCGCGCCACCAGTGCCTCCCCCTGCAACGGCACGTCCAGCGCGACGGCGATGCGGCGGATGTCGCCGTACACGTCGTCCAGGGATTGCGGGTCGCACACCAGGGTCTGCAAGCCCGCAGCCTTCAATGCCGCCACCACGTGCTCGTGGCCGGGCACGGTCAGCGAGGTCAGCACCAGGTCGGGTTCGAGTCCGAGCACCGCGTCCACGTCGAGATCGAGGTCGCGCCCGGTCTTCGGCAAGCCTGCGACGACCTCGGGCGGGTAGTCGGAATCCGCGTCCACGCCGACCAGCATCCGCGCGCAACCCAGCTCGCAGACGATCTCGGTGTTGGAACAGGTGTGGGAGAAGATGCGCATGACGGGACTCAGGAACCCATTCCGCTCAGGCTTCCATGACCAGGGTGCCCTGGTGGAACACGATCTTCCAGCCGTCCGCATCGCGCCGCCAGATCGTGGCGCGGCGGCTCACCCGCCCGCCCTGGCGCAAGGTGTAGGTGAGCAGGTAGACCGCGTCGGCAAGCCGGCGGCAATGGAACCCGCTGGTTTCCCACGGGTCCGGCTGTGGATTCCTTTGACGCTCGTCCAGTACGTCGAGCACATGGCCGCGGCTGTAGCGGCGGCCGGAAGCGCCCACTTCCCAGAAGTCCTCCACCGTCATCGCGAGATGGTCAGCTCGCGTGGTGCCGAATTCCGAACGATGGAAGATCGGTTCGCGCTGGCGCAGTTCGTCCAGCACGGAGAGCAACGCAGGATCGGTATGCAGTTCGGGTTCGTGGCTCATGCGACGGACTCCTCGCGGTCATCGGCGGGCAACGCGAAGAATGCCTGCACGTCGGCCAGCATGCGGGTGCGCGGCATCGGCGGCAGGCTGGCCAGGAACAGCCTGCCGTAACCCTTGGTGGTGATGCGCGGATCGCACAGCATCAGCACCCCGCGATCGGTGACGCTGCGGATCAGCCGGCCGGCGCCCTGCTTCAACGCGATCGCCGCGGCCGGCACCTGCCAGCCCATGAAAGGGTTGATGCCCTGCTGCTCCAGCGCCTCGAGCCGCGCCACCAGCACCGGATCGTCGGGCGCGGCGAACGGCAGCTTGTCGATCACCACCACGCTGAGCGCGTCGCCAGCCACGTCCACGCCCTCCCAGAAGCTCGCCGCGCCCAGCAGCACGCCGTGGCCGGAATGGCGGAATTCCTCCAGCAACTGGTGGCGCGGCGCCGCGCCCTGCACGAACAGCGGCCACGGAACGCGCCCGGCCAGCAGCTCGGCGGCGCGGCGCAGCGCGCGGTGCGAGGTAAACAGCAGGAAGGCCCGGCCGTTCGAGGCGCGCAGCACCGGCAGCACGGCGTCAAGCACGCGCTCGGTGTAGTCGCGTGCGGCGGGATCGGGCAGACCGTCGGGCAGGTAGCACAGTGCCTGCCTCGCGTAGTCGAACGGGCTTTCCAGCAGCAGCGCCTGCGGCTCGTCCAAGCCGAGCTGGCGCGCGAAGTGCTCGAAACGCCCGGCCACCGACAGCGTGGCCGAGGTGAACACCCATGCGGCTTCGCTGCGCTCGCGCATCGCGCGCAGCGGTGCGGCGAGGTCCAGCGGCGTGGCGTGCAGCGCGAAGCCGCGCGGGAACAGTTCGTACCAGCGCACGTCGCGCTCGGAGCCTTGTTCGACGATGCGTTCCAGCCGTTCGGCCAGCAGCGCGGCGCGCTCGTGCGTGCTGGCCAGCCCGCGCGAACGCTCGGCCTGCGAGGCAAGCAGGTCGGCCAGCGTGGCCAGCAGATCGCCGACCTCATGCAGGCCCTCACGCACATCTGCAGCGGCTTCGAGTATCCCGAACGCGCCGCGCGGCGGCAGCGGCTCCATCGCCAGGCGCAGCTTGCGCAACGCGTCCTGCAGCGCCTCCACCGGCTCCAGCAGCAGGCCGATCGCGCCGGTGACGCCACTGCATTCGCGCAAGACATCCTGCGCCAGTTCCGAAAGCTGGCGCGCGCTCATGCTCTGCGAGAAGAACTGCCCGGCCAGCTCGGGCACCTGGTGCGCCTCGTCGAGGACGAAGGCCGCCGCGCCAGGCAGGATCTCGCCGAAACCTTCCTGCTTCAGCGCGAGGTCGGCGAACAGCAGGTGATGGTTGACCACCACCAGCTGCGCCTCCTGCGCCTCCCGGCGCGCCTTCACCACGTGGCAGTCATCGTAGAACGGGCATTCCACGCCCAGGCAGTTCTCCGGCGTGGAGGTGACGCGCGGCCACAGCGGCGATTCCTCCGGCACCTCGGCCAGTTCCATGCGGTCGCCGCGGCGCGTGCGCGCGGACCAGGCGCGGATCGTCGCCAGCTGCGCCGCCTGCGCCTTGTCGAAGCTCGCGCCTTCGCGCACGGTCTGGTCGAGGCGGTACAGGCAGAGATAGTTCGCACGCCCCTTCAGCAGCGCGGTCTTCAATCGCACGCCCAGCACGGAAACCACTTTCGGCAGGTCGCGGAAATACAGCTGG
>DATEKS010000031.1:0-3079 GCA_035277325.1 Rhodanobacter sp. | reverse complement strand
AATGCAAGCCGCAGTATGCCGCGGTGGACATGCACGACGGCAGCTACGCGCTGCTGGCGGTGGACAAGGTGCAGGGCGCGGACCTCTCCAAGGTCACGCCGGAGCAGCGCAGCATGCTGCGCCAGCAGATGATCCAGGCCTACGGCGCGGTGGCGACCCAGGAGCTGATCAAGTCGCTGCGCAACAGCACCGAGATCAAGATCGCGAAGGATCGGATGTAGGTCCCCGGTCGGCGCGGGAGATACGAAAAAAGGCGGCCATGGCCGCCTTTTTTCGTATCCACAACAGGGGCCGGTTCAGCGCGAGGCGCTGACCTTGAGTACCTGGCCTGGCTTGATGGACTGCCCGCGCAAGTGGTTCCAGCGCTGCAGGTCACCCACGCTCACCGAGTAGTGGCGCGCCAGCTGCCACAGGCTTTCCCCGGACTTCACGCGATGCGTGCGCGTGCTTGCTGCAGCCAGTTGCTCGGGCTTCGCGCCGGTCCCGGTTGCCTCGGCGCCAGCACTGCCCATGCCTGCGGCGAACGCGGTGTCGGGCCGGAGATCGGCGCTGGCACCGGACGCCTGATCCAGCAGTGCGTCGCGGAACTGTCGTGCGTGGCTGACCGGCATCATCAGGTAGGAGGCGACGCTGGTGTCGGCGATGTCATTGCGGAACGCGGCGTTGAGGTTCTTCAGCTGGTCCAGCGGCATGCCGGCGCGGTCGGCGGCGCGCGCCAGCGGCATCGTGTGCGGCAGCGGTACAGAGACAAGGTGCTGGCTGGGCGTCAGCGTGGGCAGGCTGACGTGGAAACGGTCTGGTTCGCGCACCACGCAGGCCATCGCCAGCAGCTTGGTGAGGTGCTCGCGGGTGATGTCGTGCACCGGCCAGCGCGGAATCACCGGTGTCTCCGGTGGCAGGCCGTGCTGCTGGATCAGCTTGCGGGCCCGGAATTCGCCAGTGTTGTAGGCGTAGTCAGCGACACGCCAGTCATGGAACTGCTCGTGGTAGCGGCTCAGCAACTTCATCACCGCATCGGCTGCGGCTTGCACGTCGAGGCGGCCATCGTAGTGGCGATCCACGCGCAACCCCATGGCAGCGGCCGTAGTCGGCATGATTTGCCACATGCCGGCCGGGCGGCCACGCCGGCCGGGGATCGGGCGGAAGCCGCTCTCGATCCAGGGCAGCAACACGAATTCGCCGGCAACGTCGTGTTCGGCTGCCACCTGCTGCACATAGGTGAGTTTGGGCAGGGCTTCGCGGGCTTCCTGTTCGAAGCGCTGCGGGTTGCGCGTGTAGCGCCGCGCCCAGGACAGCACGGCGGGATCGGCATCGCAATCGGCCATTGCGAAGCTGCCGCGTAGCCGGTCCCAGACGTTGCCGGTCTCCGGTGCCGGTGCAGTCGTCACGGCAGGCGCCGGCGTCTCGATGCTGGTGGCTGCGGCCGGAACGGAGGGCGGCGCCGGCTCGGGACGCGGCGGCGGCGTGGTGGCGCAGGCGGTGAGCAGGGCCGAGAGCGCCAGCGGCAGCAGTCGTTTCGGGTACGTGTGCCTGCTCATGCGCGGAACGCATCCTTGGCGGCTCGTATGGTGGCGAAGCGGGCGGTGCGATCCGTGGAATGGTCCGGCTGCCGCCGGCACCAGTCGACCACGGCCGGCGCGTCGGTGCGCAGGAAAGGATTGGTCGCCAGTTCGCTGGACATGGAAACCGGCAGGCTAGGGCGCTGCCGTGCGCGCAGCGCGTCCACCTCGTGCAGGCGTGCCGCCAGGTCGGCATTGTCCGGCTCGACTTCGCGGGCGAAGCGGCCATTCGCGACGGTGTATTCGTGTCCGCAGCAGAGCAGGGTGTTGGCCGGCAATGCCGCGAGGCGGTCCAGCGAAGCCAGCATCTGCGCCGGCGTGCCCTCGAACAGGCGGCCGCAGCCCAGGCTGAACAGCGTATCGCCGGCCAGCAGCAGGCCCTCGCCGTGGTAAGCCACGTGGCTCAGCGTATGGCCCGGTACCGCGATCACCTCGAAGCTGGCCCGTGGCTGCGACAAGCTGATGCGCTCGCCGTCGCGCACGCGCACGGTGGTCGCCTCGATGCGTGTGTCCTCGGGCGCGTAGACGGGAACGTCGTGGCGCTGGCGCAGCGCCAGCGCACCGCCGGTGTGGTCGAGATGATGATGGGTCAGCAGGATCGCCCGCAGTTGCAGCTTGCGCGCGACCAGGGCCTGTTCCACCGGGGCGTCGTCGCCGGGATCGACGACGAGCGCGTGGCCCGCGTCGTCGTGCAGCAACCAGATGTAATTGTCGGCCAGTGCCGGTAGCGGTACGAGATGCATGGCATGCTCCGCTGCGTTGATCAACTAACGTGCAGACGCAGCCATCCCGGCATGCGCGAACGGATCGACTATAAACAGCCTTCCCCGGCGACTCGTTAGCATGTCGTTAATGCGCGAGGCGGCGGTTCAGCGATGTGAGCCGCGTCTGCTACGGTCTGCGACGCGGTCGGCGTTGCCAAACGCTACACTGCGGGCTGGATTTCGATGATGGCCGGAGCCCGGGACCGCCGGAGCCGGATCGAGTGCATGCCGCTTCAACGCGATCAGGACATTCATGCCAGCGTCCCCTTGAGGCAGTTGCGCAGCGGGCAATGGCGCAGCATGGCGCCCTTGCTGCAGCGCGAGACGGGACGGCGCGCCTTGCACATCAGCGTGGCCGACGACGACGCGGTGCCGCCGTTGCCCGGTGTGATATGGACACGGCTGCGGCTGGCGCGGGACGGCTACCGCGGCGACTTGCGTGGCCGTGCCGACGAACCGCTGCCCTTCATCGACGAAGCCTTCGACCTGGTCTGGCTGCAGCATGCGCTGGAGCCGGCGCCGCAGGTCGCCGCACTGCTGGCCGAGGCCTGCCGCGTGCTGGCGGCAGGTGGCGTGCTGGCGGTGACCGCGGTGCACCCGATGGGCGGTTGGGCGCCGTGGTTCTGCTGGCGCGCGCGCGGGCAGCGGCAGTCGCTGCAATGGCCGTGGCGACTGCGCCAGCACCTGCAGCGGGAAGGGCTGACCATCGAGAGCGTGCGCCGTCTGGGCGCACCATGGCCCGGTAATGTGCAGCCT
>DATEKS010000030.1:0-3104 GCA_035277325.1 Rhodanobacter sp. | reverse complement strand
GCACGGGCATGAGCTGCTGTGGATGGTGCTGGTCACGCTGATCGCGCGTCCCGTGCTGATCCTGCTGCACGACCTGCTGGTCAACCAGGCCATCGTGCCGAACCTGACCAGCCGCATCCGCTGGCAGAACCATCGCTATGTGATCCGCCAGAGCCTGGGCTTCTTCCAGAACGACTACGCCGGGCGCATCGCCAACCGCATCATGCAGACCGCCGGCTCGCTGCGCGAATCGGCGGTGCAGATCGTCGATGCGATCTGGTACGTCACCATCTACACCGGCAGCGCGCTGGTGATGTTCGCGCATGCGGACGTATGGCTGGCGGCGCCGCTGCTGGCCTGGCTGGTGCTGTACATCGTCACCCTGGCGTATTTCGTGCCGCGCACCAAGGAGCGCTCCTGGAAGCAGTCCGAGGCGCGCTCGCGCCTGATGGGCCGCATCGTCGACGGCTACAGCAATATCCTCACGCTCAAGCTGTTCGCGCATACCCGCCGCGAGGAGGCCTACGTGGCCGAGGCGATGGGCGAGCAGATCCAGCGCATGCGCTCGATGACCCGCCTGACCACGGCGATGGACGCCACCATCAGCGCGCTCAACGGCCTGCTGATCGTGGGCACCTCGGCGCTGGCGGTGTGGCTGTGGAGCCAGGGCCGGGTGACGGTGGGCGCGATCGCGCTGTCTACCGGGCTGGTGATCCGCATCCACAATATGTCCGGCTGGATCATGTGGGTGGTCAACGGCATCTTCGAGAACGTCGGCACCGTGCAGGACGGCCTGGAAACCATCGCCAAGCCGCGGCTGGTGCAGGACCGCCCGGATGCCGTGCCGCTTGAGGTCAGCCATGGCGGCGTACGCTTCGACGACATCCATTTCCACTACGGCAAGCAGGGCGGCGTGATCGCCGGCCTGGACCTGGCCGTGCGTCCCGGCGAGAAGATCGGCCTGGTCGGCCCTTCCGGCGCCGGCAAATCCACCCTGGTGAACGTGCTGCTGCGCCTGTACGACCTGGAAGGCGGGCATATCCGCATCGACGGCCAGGACATCGCCCAGGTGCAGCAGGAAAGCCTGCGCTCGCAGATCGGCGTGGTCACCCAGGACACCTCGCTGCTGCACCGCTCGATCCGCGACAACCTGCTGTACGGCCGCCCCGACGCCACGGAGGAGGAGATCCGCGAAGCCGTGCGCAAGGCACGCGCCGACGAGTTCATCCCGCAGCTGATCGATGGCGAAGGACGCAACGGTTACGACGCGCATGTGGGCGAGCGCGGCGTCAAGCTCAGCGGCGGCCAGCGCCAGCGCATCGCGATCGCGCGCGTGCTGCTGAAGGATGCGCCGATCCTGATCCTCGACGAGGCCACCTCGGCCCTGGATTCGGAGGCGGAGGCGGCGATCCAGGACAGCCTGGAAGTGCTGATGCGCGGCAAGACGGTGATCGCGATCGCCCACCGCCTGTCGACCATCGCCCGGATGGACCGGCTGGTGGTGATGGACAAGGGGCATATCGTGGAAAGCGGCACGCATGCGGAGCTGATCGCGCGCGATGGGTTGTATGCGCGGTTGTGGAAGCGGCAGACAGGTGGATTCGTCGCTGCCGAGGACGATGCGGTCATCGCATGAGTGCCGCGAGCTCCCTCTCCCTTCCGGGGAGAGGGTTGGGGTGAGGGGCCGGGCGGAGCGCAAGGTTGATCTTCGCCTCGCGCCCAAAGGTGCCCGATTGTCGCTGCGTCTCGCGCTTCAGTCAGTGAAGCGCTACACGAGCTCCAAGTGATGCATCTCCAGCTTTTCCAGCCTCAAAGCGTTTTTTTTCAACTTCTACGAAACGACGCAGCTTCCTCTATCCGCGCCTTTCCTCCCGCCTAACCTGAGCTTCCCTCCACCCACGGAAGGAAGCCCATGCCCACCCCCGCCTCCCAACGCGGCATCTCCCTGCTCGAAGTCCTTCTCGCCACGGCCATCTTCGGCATCGGCGCGCTAGGCCTGGCCGGATGGATGGCGCTGGCCGCACGCGCCGGCCACACGGCTTATCTGCAGACCCAGGCGATTTATCTGGCCGATGAGATGGTCGAGCGCATGCATGCGAATCGGCGTGGCGTGTGGCTGGGTGCGTATGACGGCGAAGCGCGGGGTGGCACCTCGACGAATCATTGCGGTGTGGCCGCGTGCACGCCGGCGGTGCTGGCCGCGCATGACCGGGCTGTATGGGGTACACGCCTGCGCAGCCTGCTGCCGGATGGCGGGGGCGCCATCCATTGCGAGCATGACGCCGACGCCGTACTTACCACCGAACAGCTCGCTGCGGGTCCGCCGTTCGGCGGGCTATGCACGATGACGCTGCGCTGGCTGGAGCGCGGTGCCGGCGACAAGGATCGCCCTGCTACGGGCATGCGCAGCCAGGCCTGGGTGTTCCAGCCATGAGCGCCGTACGCCGACATCGCGCTGCCGGCCTTTCCCTGGTCGAGCTGATGCTCGCCATGACGCTGGGCCTGATCGTCGCCAGCGGCTTCATCTCGGTTTTCCTCGCCACCTCCGGCAGCCAGCGCACGCAGCATCAGCTGGCCCTGCTGCAGGAGAGCGGCCGCTTCGCCATGGATCGCCTGACGCAGGATCTGCGCATGGCGCACGTGTCGTACTGCGCGCAGGGCGATGGCAAGGATGGAGCGCTGAGGCGAGCGCCCACCGTACAGGCCAATGCGCTGCTCGGCGCGCTGCACGACGTGACTACGCGATGGGGAAGCGCGCCGTATCCAGCGGCGCCCGCACTGCCGTACGACTTTCCGCCATTCCTGGCGATGCGCGGCTACGACTGCGCCAAGGTCATCTGCACGCCGGCCGCGCCTGTGGGGCTGCCGGCCATGGGCCGTGCCCCCGGGCAGCGGGTGGTGGGCGCGGATGTGCTTACGCTGCGCCACCTCGATACCGCCGCCGGGTGGCAGCTGGGCGCAGGCGCGATCGCCGGCAACGCGGACCGCACGATCCATCACATCGCCATCCGGCCCCGCGAGGACGAGCCATCCGTCGCCGATATCCACTTGCCGGGCGATCTGCTGATGCTGGCGGACTGCGCCCAGGCGCAGATCTTCGCGGCGAATCTGCAGGGCGGCGATAC
>DATEKS010000029.1:0-12426 GCA_035277325.1 Rhodanobacter sp. | reverse complement strand
CGCCGCTGGCGCCGCCGCGCAGGACGGCCAGCCGGGCGTGCGGCCCGACGGCACCGTCACCGCGCCCGCCGCCAGCGTGCCCTACTCCGCCTTCGCCTCGCCGCAGGCGCGTGCATTCTTCCCGAAGATGCTCGCCGCGGGCAGCAAGGCGCCGCCGCTCAACGCGCCGATCGCCGAGAGCCGCGCCTTCTACGACCGCATGAACAGCGACCGTGCCGCGCGCATGGAAAAGCTCTACCCGGTGCAGACGCACCGCGACACGATCGCCGGCGTCGGCGTCGACGTGGTGCTGCCGGCGCAGAGCGTGGCGCCGGCGAACCGCCATCGCGTGCTGCTCAACTTGCACGGCGGCGCCTTCCTGTGGGGCGCGCACAGCGGCGCGCTGGTCGAGGCCATCCCGATCGCTAGCCTCGGCCGCATCGAGGTGATCGCCGTGGACTACCGGCTGGGCCCCGAACACGTCTTCCCCGCCGCCAGCACGGACGTGGAGCAGGTCTACCGCGCGCTGCTGAAGTCCCACCGGCCGGACCAGATCGGCATCTACGGCTGCTCGGCCGGCGGCATCCTCACCGGCGAGGCGGTGGCGCGCTTCATCACCGACAAGCTGCCGGTGCCCGGCGCCATCGGCATGTTCTGCGGCGCGCTGACCGATCTTGGCGGCGACTCGTCCTTCGTCGCGCCGCTGCTCAACGGCCAGGGTGTGCCCGCGCATCCGCTGGGCCTGCAGGCGATTCCCTATTTCCGTGGCGCCGACCCGCACGATCCGCTGGTGCAGCCGGGCCTGTCGCCCGCGCTGCTGGCGAAGTTCCCACCTGCCCTGCTGATCACCGGCACGCGCGACATGGCGCTGAGTTCGGTGGTGCACAGCAACGAACTGCTGCGTCAGGCCGGCGTGCCCACCGAGCTGCGCGTGTGGGAGGGCATGTGGCACTCGTTCTTCTCCGATCCGGAGCTGCCCGAGTCGCGGCAGGCGTACGCCGCCATCGTGGCCTTCTTCGACCACCGGCTGGCCCGTTGAACCGGGTCGCGACGGCCGGAGCCGCGCTTTGCCCCCCGTCGACGCCGCGGGTATCCTCACGGCAATCCCGCCACCACCGCCATAGCCCATGAGCCAGCAGACCGTCCTGGTCATCGACGACGAGCGCGACATCCGCGAACTGCTCACCATCACGCTGGGGCGGATGGACCTGCAGGTCGACGCCGTGGGCACCGTCGCCGAGGCGCGCCGCGCGCTGGCCGACAAGACCTACGACCTCTGCTTCACCGACATGCGCCTGCCCGACGGTACCGGCCACGAGATCGTCGAGCACATCGCCGCCAACCATCCCGACATGCCGGTGGCGATGATCACCGCCTATGGCAACGTGGACGCCGCGGTGAACGCGCTGAAGGCCGGCGCGTTCGATTTCGTCTCCAAGCCGGTGGACATCCAGATGCTGCGCCAGCTGGTGCGCACCGCGCTGCGGCTCGCCGAGGAGAAGCGCAGCGGCAAGTCCGCGGCGAAGGCCGGCGGCGCCGGCGAACGGCTGGTCGGCGACTCGTCGGCGATGCAGCTGGTGCGCTCCACCATCGCCAAGCTCGCGCGCAACCAGGCGCCGGTGTACATCGCCGGCGAGTCCGGCGTGGGCAAGGAACTGGTGGCGCGGCTGATCCACGAGCAAGGCCCGCGCGCGCCCGGCCCGTTCGTGCCGGTGAACTGCGGTGCGATCCCCTCCGAGCTGATGGAAAGCGAGTTCTTCGGCCACAGGAAGGGCAGCTTCACTGGCGCCGGCGCCGACAAGGAAGGACTGTTCCAGGCCGCCCACGGCGGCACCCTGTTCCTCGACGAGGTGGCCGAACTGCCGCTGCACATGCAGGTGAAGCTGCTTCGCGCGATCCAGGAGAAGGCCGTGCGCCCGATCGGCGCACGCGAGGAAGTGCCTGTGGACGTGCGCATCCTCTCCGCCACACACAAGAACCTCGCCGCGCTGGTCGAGCAGGGCCAGTTCCGCCAGGACCTGTTCTACCGCATCAACGTGATCGAACTGCGCGTGCCGCCGCTGCGCGAACGCCGGGGCGATGTGCCGCTGCTGGCCAGCCACATCCTGCAAGGCCTCGCGCGCAAGGACGGCAGCGCCCCCCGCCAGTTGCTGCCCGAGGCGCGGCAGGCGCTGGAAAGCTACGACTTCCCAGGCAACGTGCGCGAACTGGAGAACATCCTCGAACGCGCGACCGCCATGTGCGACGGCGAATACATCGACGCCAGCGACTTGATGCTGCCGCAGCGCGCGCCGCGCACGGAAGCCGCGCCCGTCACCTCCGGCCAGCACAACCCGGCGCCCGCGACACCGTCACCGTCGAGCGCCACCGGCGACGGCGGGCTGGACGACTACATCAGCAACCTCGAGCGCGGCGCCATCATGAAGGCGCTGGAGGAGTCGCGGTACAACAAGACCGCGGCGGCGAAGAAGCTCGGCATCACGTTCAGGGCGCTGCGCTACAAGCTCAAGAAACTCGGCATCGACTGATGCCGCCTGTGACCCTCTCCCCGCCGGGGAGAGGGCTTGAAGCGCTTCAGTTGGCCGCGCTGACCAGCGCCAACCTCAACGTGCGCAGCAGCTTCCGCGTGGTGACCGGCCTGTCGAGCAGGTGCAGGCGCGGCAGCGGCGGCAATTCGTCGAGGCTCGGCGGCGCGTCTGGGCGCACCAGCATCACCACTGCGCCGTCATAGCCGTGCTCGATCAGCGCGGCCAGCGTGCGCCCCGCGGTGAACAGGTTCATGTCGGCGTCCATCAGCACCAGGTCGGGCAGGCCGTGCGCGCCGATCCACTGCAGTGCGGCAGTGCCGCTCTGGCTGGCGCTGGCCTGGTAACCCCAGGCGTCCAGGGTGTCGCTGAGCAGGGACAGTTCACTGGCCGCCTCGGCCACCACCAGCACCCGCTCGGCGGCGCCTTCGAGGGCGTCGCTGTCGTCGCCGTTCGCCTCCGCGGCGTCCGCCGCCAGTTCCTGTAGCGGGATATACAGGTCGAAGCGGGTGCCGTGGTCCGGCGTGCTGTCCACCCGCATCACGCCACCGTGGCTGGCGACAATGCGTCGGCAGGACACGAGGCCGAGGCCGGTGCCGTTTTCCTTGGTGGTGAAGAACGGCTCGAACAGCCGCGCGAGCACCTCGTGGCTCATGCCGGGGCCATTGTCGATCACGCTGAGGCGCAGGTGGCGGCCGGGATGCGGTTCCTCCCCGGGCATGAAGAATTCCGTGTCGAGCCGCTGCTGGGAGGTCTCGATGCGCAGCTCGCCGCCTTCGGGCATCGCCTGGATCGCGTTGAGGCAGAGGTTGAGCAGGCATTGCTGCAGTTCGGTATGGTTGCCGGCGAACGCGAGCTCGGGCGCGTCCACCGCCATCTCCATGCGGATCGCGCGTGGCACGCTGCCCTTGAGCAGCAGGCCCAGCGCGTCCATCAGCGCGCCGAGCCGCACCTGCTCGGCGCGGCGCGCGCCGCGGGCGAACGAGAGCATGGACTGCACCATCTCCAGCCCGCGCTTGCCGCAGTCGCGCACCAGCTCGCCCAGCCGCGCCAGCTGCGGATCGTCGGCGCGGTCGCGCAGGCTCTCGCCGGCCAGCAGCAGCGGCTGCAGCAGGTTGCGCAGGTCGTGGCTGAGACCGCCGGCGAGCATCGCCAGGCTCTCGAAGCGCTGGGCGCGGATCAGTTCGGTCTGCGCGCGGTGACCGGCGCGCCGCTCGGCCGCCTCGGCCAGCGCGCGACGCACCGCGCTGGCGAGGCGCGCAGGGTTCTGCTTGAGGATGTAATCGGTGGCGCCGTTGCGCAGCGCCTCGATCGCCGCCTCCTCGCCCAGCGTGGCGGAGACGAAGATGAAGGGCAGGTCCGTGTCGCCCTGGCGCAGCAGCTCCAGCGCGCGCTGGCCGGAGAAGCCAGGCAGGCTGAGATCGGACAGCACGATGTCGGGCAGGAACTCGCGCAGCGCGGCGAGGTAGGCCTCCTCCTCGTCGACCACCCGCGCCTCGTGCGCGAGCCCGTCACACTCGAGCTCGGCCAGCGCCAGTTCGGCGTCGTTGCGGTTGTCTTCCACCAGCAGCACCCGGATCGGGCGTGTACCGCCGCCGTGCGCATCGTGCATGGGCTCCTCCCCTCGTCTCGCGACCGCCACCCTAGTCCTGCTCGGGCGCTTGGTTCAGCACCGCCCAGAATTGCCCCAGCATGCGCACCGCGGTGAAGAACTGGTCCACATCCACCGGCTTGATCACGTAGGCGTTGACGCCGAGGTCCCAGCTGCGCGCCAGGTCGCTCTCCTCGCGCGAGGAGGACAGGATCACCACCGGGATGCGTCGCAGGTGCTCGTCGGCGCGCATGCGGGTGAGCACTTCCAGGCCGTCCATGCGCGGCATCTTGATGTCCAGCAGCACCACCGCCGGGTTGCCGGGCTCGCGCGTGGCCCAGGCGCCGCTGCACTGCAGCCAGTCCATGCATTCCACGCCGTCCTCGAGGTGCACCACCGGGTTGGCGAGGTTCGCCTCGCGCAGCGCGTCCAGCGACATTTCGGCGTCGGCCATGCTGTCCTCGACGAGCAGGATGGTACGGATGTGGCGATTGATCATGCGACTCTCTCGGTTGATGTGCCGGACAGGTCCCGCGCCGGCAGCGAAAAGTGGAAGCGCGCGCCGCGGTCCGGCTCGGCCTCGGCCCAGACCCGGCCGCCGTGGCGGGCGAGGATGCGCCGCACGTTCGCCAGGCCGATACCGTTGCCGGGGAAGTCCGAGGCGCGATGCAGGCGCTGGAACACGCCGAACAGCTTGTCAGCGTACTGCATGTCGAAGCCGGCGCCGTCGTCGCTGACAGTGAACTCGTAGTCGCCGTTGCGACCGCGCCGCACGTCCACCGCGATGTGCGCGACTTCGCGCTGGCCGGTGTACTTCACCGCGTTGCCGATCAGGTTCTGCCACACCGTGCGCAACATGTTCTCGTCGCCTACCACGATCGGCAGCGGCGCGATCGACCACGCGATGCGCCGGCCCGACGCCTCCGACTCGCACAGCGCGCGTGCCTCCTCGGCCAGCGACTGCATGTCCACCGGCTGCAGCCGCAGCGCGCCGCGGCCGAGGCGCGAAAACACCAGCAGGTCGTCGATCAGCTGCGCCATGCGCTGCGCCGAGTTGCCGATCACGTCGAGGTAGTGGCTGCCGGTCTCGTCCACCCGGTCGCCGAGGTGCTGGCGCAGCTTGCGCGCGAAGCCGGCGATGTGGCGCAGCGGCGCACGCAGGTCATGCGAGACGGAGTAGCTGAACGCCTCCAGCTCGCGGTTGACATCGGAGATCTGCGCCACCTTGCCTTCCAGCTGGTGGTTCAGCTCGTTGACCTTCTGCTCGGCCAGTGCGCGCGCGGTGACGTCGCTCACCGTGAGCAGCAGCGCCTGTGCGTCGCTGTCCTGCTGCTGGATGCGCCGCGCGTTGATCACCACGTGGCGGTCAACGCCGTCGACGGTGCGCTGCACCAGGTCGTAGTCCCACAGCTCGCGGTTGCGCAGCAGCACGTCGTTGAGCCGCTGCAGCAGCGCGCCGTCGCTCCAGGCGCCATCGCCGATCTGCGGCAGCGGCACCGCGCGGTGGTGCTTCGGGTCCAGCCCGTACAGCTCGCTGAAGGCAGCGTTCACCAGCAGGCTGCGTAGCTGCTCGTCGAACAGCGCGATCGGCTCGCGCACCGCCTGCACGATCATCTGCGAGCGCAGCACCGCGCGACCCTCGCGGGTTTCCGCCAACAGGCGCCGGCCGATCTGCCGCTCGGACGAGATCACCACCACGATCAAGAGCACCAGCTGCGCCAGCGCGGTGAGCCCGAGCACGAACTGGCCGCGGGCCACCTGCTGCTCGACGTCGCGGGTGCGTTCGGCCAGTAGGCTGTCCTCGGTCTGCGCGATGCCATCGATCAGCACGTGCATGTGGAACAGGTCGCCGGTATCGCGCAGCGACTGCCGCGCGCCGGCGGCATCGCCCTTGCCCAGCCGCGCCAGCGCCTGGTCCACCAGGGTAATGCGGCCGTTGGTGACGCTTTCCAGTGCACCGATGCGCGCCTGCTGGTCGGGGTTGTCGCGGGTCAGGCCGCGCAGTTGCGCCAGCAGGCCCGGCACCTGGTTGCGGGCACCGAGGGCGCGCTGCTCGGTCGTCGGGTCGCCATCGCCGGCGAGGATGCGGTAGCTCGCCGCCTCGCTGTCGCGGATCAGGTAGGCGATGCGGTAGGTGAGCGCCTTGACCGTGCTGGCGTGGTTGAGCCAGACGTTGGCCTGCTGCGTCTCGTCGGCCATCACCCGGGTAGCCAGGTACGGCAGCGTCACGATGACGACCATCGCGAACAGCAGGCCGGCAACGCGCCAGCGCAGCAGCCCCCTGACTTTCATTGGACAGGCATCATCGGCAGCTCTCGCCCGGATCGAGCAGACACCGGGCTATTCTGCGCATGTTTGCCACCAGCCACCAGCCCGGGGAGCCGATGGCCGGCCCGGACTCACGGACGATAGGCGCTCATCGCCGCCGGCCGCGCCGCCACCGTCGTGCCCCATTGCCGGTCCGGTTCGGCCTGCATCACGAAGCGCAGCTCGCCCCCGGCGAGGATCTCGCCGTGGCGCAGGTAGACCCGGTCCAGCGGCTTGCCGTTCATCGTGACCCGGCCGACATACGGATGCGCGTCGTCGAGGTGCTCGGCCACCACGGTGAAGCTGTGGCCGTTCGGCAGGTGCAGCACCGCCTTGGGCACGAACGGCCGGCCGATCGCGTACTCGTCGCTGGCCGGCGTCACGGGATAGAAGCCCAGCGCGGTGAAGATGTACCAGGCCGACATCTGGCCGAGATCGTCGTTGCCGGCCAGGCCGTCGGGACGCGCGGCGTACTGGCTGTCCATGATCTGTTTCAGCCGCTGCTGGGTCTTCCACGGCGCGCCGGCGTAGTCGTACAGGTAGGCGATGTGATGGCTGGGCTCGTTGCCGTGCGCGTACCAGCCGATCAGGCCGGTGATGTCCTCCACGTTCTTGAAGTGGCCAGGATCGACCTTGGCATCGAACAACTGGTCGAGCTTGGCGACGAACTTCGTGTCGCCACCCATCGCCGTGACCAGGCCGGCCACGTCCTGCGGCACGTACCAGGAGTACTGCCACGCGTTGCCCTCGGTGTAGTCGCTGCCGTAACCCGCGAAGGTGGGATCGAACGGTGTGCGGAACTGGCCGTTGCTGAGCTTCGCGCGCATGAAGCCGGTCTGCGGGTCCCAGGCGTTACGCCAGTTCGCGGCACGCTTTTCGAAGGTGGCATAGGTGTCGTGCCTGCCCATCGACTTCGCCATCTGCGCCAGCGACCAGTCGTCGTAGGCGTACTCCAGCGTCTTGGAGGCGGCCTCGGGTTCCTTGTCGATCGGCACGTAGCCAAGCTTCATGTAGTCGGCGAGGTCGCCGTAGGGGCCGTAGGTGGCGCTCGCCACCATCGCCTTCAGCGCCGCCTCCGCGTCGAAGCCGCGCACGCCCTTGATGTACGCATCGGCGATCACCGGCACCGCGTGGTAACCGATCATGCACCAGGTCTCCAGGCCCTGGTACGCCCACACCGGCAGGATGCCGAACGGGCTGTCCTGCTGCGCGGCTATCAGCGAGCGGATGAACTGCGTGCTGAGGTCGGGCCGCAGCAGCACCATCAACGGCTCCTCGGCGCGGTAGACGTCCCACATCGACCAGCTGGAATAGAAATCGAAGCCGTCCGCCTTGTGCACCTGGTGGTCGGGGCCGCGGTACTCGCCGTTGACGTCCATGCTCAGCGTGGGCGCGAGCATCGCGTGGTAGAGCGAGGTGTAGAACTGGGTGCGCTGGTCCGGCGTGCCGGACACGTCGATCGCCGCCAGCGCCTTGTTCCACGCTGCGGTCGCCTCGGCGCGACGGGTGTCGAAGTCCCAGCCCTTGCCGTCCTGCTCGAGGTTGGCGATCGCATTGGCTTCGCTCACCGGCGAGATCGCCACCTTCACCAGCAGCGGCCTGGCGAGCTTGCCGAAGTCGAACACGCCTTCCAGCGCGCGGCCGTTCTCGGCGTCATGGTCCTCGGGCTGGTAGCCGGGGCCCTTGAAGCCCTTGTAGAGCACGTCCGTCTCGCGGTCATACAGCGTGCGCGAGATCATCGGCTGGTTGAAGCGCATCGCGAAGCACAGCTCGCGCCCCGGCGCCCAGCCGCGGGTGGTGCGGCAGCCGCTGACGGTGCCGTCGGCACGCACGCGCAGGCGCGACCACAGCACCTTGCCAGGGTAGTCGTAGATGCTGGGGCGCAGGTCGAGCAGCAGGTGCGCGGGCTGGTTCTTCGGAAACGTGTAGCGGTGCCAGCCGATGCGTGTCGAGGCGGTCAGCTCCGCGCGGACGCCGTAGTCGGAAAGCGTCACCGCGTAGTAGCCGGCCTGCTCCACTTCGCTGGCATGGCTGTAGCGCGAGCGGTAGCCGCTGCCCGGCTTCGCGGGATCGCCCGGGTCCAGCTTCACGTCACCGGCGATCGGCATCACCAGCACATCGCCCAGGTCGGAATGGCCGGAGCCGGAGAAGTGGGTGTGCGAGAAACCCATGATGGTGGGATCGCCGTACTGGTAGCCGGCGGCCCACTTGTAGGCGTGCTTGAAGTCCGGCATCGCGGTGTCGGGCGAGAGCTGGATCATCCCGAACGGCACGGTGGCGCCGGGGAAGGTGTGGCCGTCGCCGCCGGTGCCGATGCGCGGATCGACCTCGGCCGCGTGGCTGTTCGCCGCCGCCGCGCCGGTGGAAAGCAGGGCCAGGGAGGCCGCCAGTGCAACCGTCAGCCACGCGCGCGGATCATGGTCTTTCATGCTGCTCCCCTTGCATCGAAATTTGGATCGTTCCAAGCTGCAGACGCTAACACCGGGCCGCGCACCGGCGCATGTTGCATCGCGGAACCATCCGCGGCACGCTTCCGGTACATTTTGATCGTTCCAATCGACCACAACGACGAGCATGGCCACGGACAGCACGCCTCACGCCAATCGCAAGGTTACCCTCACCGATATCGCCGCTGGCTGCGACGTGTCGCGTGCCACGGTGTCGCTGGTGCTGCGCGGCAGCCCCCTGGTGAACAAGCTCACCCGTGCACGGGTCGAGGAGGAGCTGCGCCGCCAAGGTTACGTGTACAACCGCGCCGCTGCCAACCTGCGCCGGCGCACCTCGTCCAGCATCGCGCTGGTACTGAACGACCTCGCCAACCCGTTCTTCGCCGAGTTCGCCACCGGCGTGGACGAGGCGCTGGGCGGCGCCGGCTACGTCACCCTGCTCGGCAGCACCGGCGAATCGATCGCGCGCGAGCAGGCGGTGCTTTCCTCGCTGCTCGAACACGACCCGGCCGGCATCATCCTCTCGCCCGCCGAGGGCAGCGACGCCAACAGCGTGCTGCGCACCATCGGCGTGCGCACGCCGATGGTGCTGTTCAACCGCGAGCTCGCCGGCAAGACATCCCACGACGCACCCTGGGACCGGCTGATGCTGGACAACCAGCGCGGTGCGCGGCTGGCTACCGAGCACCTGATCGCGCTGGGCCAGCGCCGCATCGCGTTCTTCGGTGGCCACGCCAGCTCCAGCTCCTGCCAGCAGCGCCATGCCGGCTACGTCGAGGCGATGCGCGCGGCCGGCCTGGCCATCGAGCCGCACTGGCGCATCGAATGCGCGCCGAACCGCGTGGACGCGGCGGCACAGTGTGGCGCGCTGTTCTTCGACGCGCCCGCACCCACCGCGGCGGTCTGCTACAACGACGCGGTGGCGCTGGGCCTGATGCTGGGCCTGCACCAGCGCGGCATCCGGCCCGGCCGCGACTTCGCCGTCACCGGCTTCGACGACATCGCCGAAGCCGGATTGAGCGCGCCACCGCTCACCACGCTCGCCTCCACGCCGCGCGCGCGCGGCCGCCAGGCCGCCGAACTGCTGCTGCAGCGCCTGCGCGACCCGCAGGCGCAACCGCAACGCACCGTGGTCCCGGTGCAGCTGGTGGTGCGCGGCAGCAGCTGTCCGCCACCCAGCGCCTGAGCGCACAGCTTCCTAAAGAGGGGAACCGCATGGCCTTCACCGCACCAGTACCAACCACCACCGCGGGCGCGGGCACCGGCAGCGGCCGCTACACCGACTATCCCGGTGCGCTGGCGGTCACCACCGCGGTGTTCTTCATGTGGGGCTTCCTCACCGCGCTGAACGACAGCCTGATCCCGCATCTCAAGGCGGTGTTCGAGCTGAACTACACCCGCGCGATGCTGGTGCAGTTCACCTTCTTCGGCGCGTATTTCCTGATGTCGCTGCCGTCGGGCCGGCTGGTGGCGCATCTGGGCTTCAAGCGCGGCATGGTGGCGGGACTGGCCATCGCCGGCGTGGGCGCAGCGGCGTTCTGGCCCGCCGCGCAGTGGCACAGCTATGCGCTGTTCCTCAGTGCACTGTTCGTGCTTGCCACCGGCATCACCGTGCTGCAGGTGGCGGCCAATCCCTACGTGGCCCTGCTCGGCCCGCCGCGCACCGGCTCCAGCCGGCTCACCCTGGCGCAGGCGCTGAACTCGCTGGGCACCACGCTGGCACCGCTGTTCGGAGGCTGGCTGATCCTCTCCAACACCGTGCTGGGCAGCGCCCAGGTGGCTGCGCTGCCCGCGGCCGAGCAACTGGCCTACCGCACGCACGAGGCGCAGTCGGTGCAGGGCCCTTATCTCGGCCTGGCGCTGGTGCTGGTACTGCTGGCGGTGATCGTGGGGCTGTTCCGCCTGCCGGCGCTGGTCGAAGCCACCGAGCAGGCCGACCGCGGCAAGCACACCCTGCTCGACGCGCTGCGCATCCCGCACGTGAAGTTCGGCGTGCTGGCGATCTTCTTCTACGTGGGCGCCGAGGTGTCGATCGGCAGCTTCATGGTGAATTATCTGGCGCTGCCGGAGATCGGCCACATCAGCGAGCAGCAGGCCTCGCACTACGTGTCGCTGTACTGGGGCGGCGCGATGGTCGGCCGGCTGTTCGGCTCGGCGCTGCTGGCCTGGCTTGATCCGCGCAAGCTGCTCGCCACGTTCGCGGTGATCGCCGGTGCGCTGGTGCTGACCAGCGTGCTCACCCACGGCGATGTGGCGATGTACAGCATCATCGCGGTGGGCCTGTTCAACTCGATCATGTTCCCCACCATCTTCGCGCTCGGCATCGAGCGGCTGGGGCCGCTCACCGACAAGGCGTCGAGCCTGCTGATCATGGCCATCGTGGGCGGCGCGCTGGTGCCGGTGCTGCAGGGTGCGCTGGCCGACGCGATCGGCGTGCAGCACGCCTTCCTGCTGCCGCTGCTGTGCTACGCCTACATCGTCTTCTACGGCCGCAGCGGGTCGAAGGTCCGCGACGTCGCCGCCGCAAGTCCGAGGTAATACCGTCCCATGCATTCCATACTCTGCTTCGGCGAAGCGCTGATCGATTTCCACGCCGAGGGCCGCGATCCGCACGGCTACCCGCGCGCCTTCGTGCCGTTCGCCGGCGGCGCGCCCGCCAACGTGGCGGTGGCGGTGGCCAAGCTCGGCGGCAACGCGCGCTTCGCCGGCATGCTGGGCACCGACCTGTTCGGCGACCTGCTGCTGGACAGCCTGCACCACGCCGGCGTGGGCACCCGCGATGTGGCGCGCACCGGCGAGGCGAACACCGCGCTGGCCTTCGTGGCGCTGGATGCTCACGGCGAGCGCAGCTTCAGCTTCTACCGGCCGCCCTCGGCCGACCTGCTGTTCCGCCCACAGCACTTCCACGCCGATGCGTTTGCCGACACCGCGGTGTTCCACGTCTGCTCCAACAGCATGACCGAGCCCGACGCCGCCGAGACCACGCGCGAGGGCATGCGCCGCGCGCGCGCCGCCGGCGCGCTGGTGAGCTTCGATCTCAACCTGCGACCCGCGCTGTGGCCGCACGACGCGGACGAACGCGCCCAGGTCTGGCCCGCTCTGGCGCTGGCCGACGTGGTGAAGCTCAGCGCCGAGGAATTCACCTGGCTGGCCGTGGACGGCGAGGCCGCCGTGCTCGAACGCCTGTGGCAAGGGCAGACGCGCCTGCTGGTGGTCACCGACGGCCCTGGGCCGCTGCGCTGGTTCCACCCCGACGCCGAGGGCGAGCTGCCGGCCTACCGCGTGCCCGCGGTGGACAGCACCGCAGCGGGCGATGCCTTCGTGGGCGGCCTGCTGCAGCAGCTGGCCGAGCAGGAAATCGGCGCCGCCGGGCTCGACGCGCTGGTCGCCACGCTGCCACGCCTGCACGCCACGCTGCGCCATGCCGCCGCCGCCGGCGCGCTGGCGGTGACCCGGCAGGGCTCGTTCGCCTCGCTGCCGACCATCGACGAAGTCCACGCCTTCATGGCATCCCACGCCTGAGTCCCGCACGCATGAGCACCGCCCTCCCCCTCGCGCCGCTGCCAGATTTCCGTTC
>DATEKS010000028.1:0-20400 GCA_035277325.1 Rhodanobacter sp. | reverse complement strand
CGCCACCAGCCGGGCCTGCTCCGCCGCCGCGGCTTCCGCGGCACGCTGCTCGGCCGCGGCTTTTTCCGCCGCCGCGCGCATCTGCGCCTCGGCCGCTTCGCGGGCGGCGCGCTCCTGCGCTAGTCGCACCTGTTCGGCGCGTTCCTGTTCGAGACGTTCCTGCTCGGCCCGCTCCTGTTCGGCCTTCGCCTGAGCCGCCTGCTCGGCGGCGGCACGTTCGGCCGCTTCCTGTTCGGCGGCGGCATGGGCACGCTGCTCGGCCTCGGCGCGTTCTGCCTCGGCATGCTCGGCCGCGATGCGCTCGGCTTCGGCGCGTTCGTCGGCTTCGCGTTCGGCCTGGCCCGGTGCCTGCGATTCGAAGGCGCCGAGCGCGGCCATCAATTCGTTGGCGTAGTCGTCGTGCGCACCATCCTCCGGCAGCGGCGACGGTGCTGCACGCTCTGCGGAGGCAGCCGTCGCGGATTCGTCCGCGGCGTCGGCAGGGGCGGCGGATTCCACCAGCGACGGCGCAGCCTCCGCATGGGTTTCGGCGCCGACATGCGCCACCTGTGACTCCGGATAGCGGTCGCGCAACTCGATCAGCTGGTTGGTAAGCAGATCGACGTTCGGCAGCTGCGGCGTGGCCACGTCGAACTGGGCCATCACGTGATCGACCACGTCGGCCGAGCGATCGAGCAGGCGCACGCCCTCCACCGGCAGCGCCTGCCCGGCGCCGCGTACGCGCTTGAGCAGGCTCTCCAGCGGCGACAGCAACTGGGTGAGCAACGGGATCTCGACCA
This sequence comes from Rhodanobacter sp., assembly GCA_035277325.1. Taxonomy (GTDB): domain Bacteria; phylum Pseudomonadota; class Gammaproteobacteria; order Xanthomonadales; family Rhodanobacteraceae; genus Rhodanobacter_A. Next base: position 19,621 of record DATEKS010000028.1, on the reverse strand, counting down.
TCGCGATCGCGCCATGCAGGGTGTGCACGGCGCGCAGCAGGTCCTCGCCCACCGGCAGCTCGCCGCTGCTGCGTTGGATCGCGGTGCGGATCGCCTGCAGGTATTGCGCGACCTCGCTGCGCAGGATTTCCAGCAGCACCGGGTCGACCGAGGGCAGCGGCGAGATCGCCAGCGACACCGGCGGCTCGGCCGGTTCCGGCGCGGGCACGCTGTGCATGTCGGTGAGACCGGCGACCGGAATCGCCTCGGCGGCGGCGTCGAGACGCGGCACCCGGCGACGCACGGTGCGACGAACGGTTTCCATCGCGGCTGGTGCGTGGTCCTCGACCCGGGCGGATGCGTCGCCGGCGGCGAGCCGGCTGGCGGTCTGCTGGATCGCCTCGACCGGCGCGTGCGGCACGCCCTCGCCCTTCAGCGAGGCCAGCAGCTGCGGCAGCGCATCGATGGCGTGGCGCACCAGCGCCTGCACACCTGCGTGCGGCTCGATCGTGTGATCGAGCACGCGGTTGAGCATGTCCTCCACCTTCCAGGCGAACTCGCCCAGCGCGGGGATACCGACCAGCCGGCCGGAACCCTTGAGGGTGTGGAAGGAGCGGCGGATCGGGGTCAGCGCCTCGAGCTGGGCGGGATCGGCCAGCCAGGTGCCTTCGGCGCCGCGCAGGTTGTCGATCTCTTCCTGCATCTCCTCCAGGAAGATTTCGCGGATGTCGTCGTCGATGCCCTCGGCCTGATGGTCGAACCGGAATGCGTCGGCCAGTGCGGCATTCGCCGGCACCTGCTCCTCGATCTCCTCCTCGATCCAGTCGGCATCGTCGACGGCGGCGTCGGCAGCCAGCGGCGGAGCGGTGGGCTCGGTCTGCGCATAGCGCAGGCCGTCGACATCGTGCGCCGGCGTTTCGCGCGGCGCCTCTGGCGCGACGAACAGGTGGCTGGCATCGCTGCCGGGATACAGGCTCACCGGCTCGGACAAGGCCTCGCTGCCGCGCTCCTGAGCATCCTGCGCCACCGGTTCCTCGGACGCCGTCGGCAGCGGCCGCTCGGCCGGCAGCGGCCAGTAGCCGAGCTGGCCGAGGCTGTGCTCGGCCACGTCGATGATGTGCGCCAGGCCGCCGCGATGCTCGCGCGCCGCCTCCAGGTAGTACTCCAGCGCGGCCAGCGCATCGGCCAGATGGTCCATCTGCGTGCTGCTGGGCACGCGGCGGTCGGCCAGCAGCTCGTTGTGGATGAAGCGGCCGATGCCTTCGGCCAGCTCGGCCGGGCGCTCGGCGGACAGCATGCGCGCGGCACCGGCGACTTCGCTCATCTGCGCCGGCGCATCGGCCAGCCCGTTGTGCTCCCAGCCGGATTCGACGAAGGCGACGATGGCCTCCTTCACCTTCTCGGTGTTGCGGATCGCCTCCTGCATCACCGTGCTGAGGATGCCTTGCGCCTCGCTGCGCGGCAGGCCAGGCGCGACGGTGCCGTCCTGCGGCTCCTCGCCCGCGCCCAGGCTCTCGATGTGGTCGTCCAGCGAGGCTTCCACGTACAGCAGTGCGCCGGCCACGTCGAGCAGGATGTCCTCGTCGACGGCGCGCAGCTTGTTGACGATCTCGTCGAGCACGCGCCGCTGCTCCTCGACCACCCGGCGCGGCACCGACAGCGCCAGCATGCCGAGGGTGTCGGCGACGCGGCCGAGCAGCTCGCACTGTGGAGCCAGCGAGGCCGCATCGGCGTTCGGCTGGCGCTGGAACAGGTCGAGCGCTTCCTTCACGCGCAACAGGTCGTCCTTCAGCGCCTTGGCCACCGAATCGAGCAGGGCGCGGTTGTGGCCGGCCATCGAGCCACGGGCATGCTCCAGCTCGTCGGCGTCGGGCAGCAGGTTGTCCAGCGCATAGGTGCGGCGCAGCAGCTCCATGTGCGGGCTGTGCTGGCGCGACTGCGCCACGATGTAGAGCAGGCGGTTGCAGAGTTCGTCGGCCTCGCCGCCGCGCAGGCTGTCTTCGCCCTGCTCGATCAGCTGGCGGATGTGCCGGTCGGCCTTGCCGATCAGCTGGCGCAGTTCGGCCACGTGCGCCGCGAGCATGCCGCGCTCGAGTCCCTCGACCACGCCGGCGGCGATCCACCACAGGCGCCGGCCGTGGACGTGGAAGCAGCGCGCGGCGATCGCCAGCAGCGCCTTGCGCATGCCGGCCAGTGCCTGCGTCTGACCGCGGAACCAGGCCAGCATGTGCTGCTGGAACTGCAGGCGCAGCTCGACCAGCTCGCCGCGGCGCGCCTCGGCCTGCGCCTCGCTCATCGCGGCAGGCGCCTGGGTGGGCAGGAACGCGTCGAGGTTGGGGCGGAACAGCGCCGATTCGGGCAGGGCCTCCTGGTCGCGGCTGGCGCGCAGGTCGTTCAGCAGCGGCAGCAGCACCACCGGCACGTCGCGGTGGCCGCCAGCGAGGCGCTCGAGGTAGTCGGGCAGTTGCATCATGCCGCGCATCAGCGCGGTATAGGCTTCCTCGCGCTGCGCGACGTGCCCTTCCAGCAGCGCGATCGCGAGCGCCTCCATCTCCGACGCCACCATCGCGGGGCCGGGCAGCTCGACCATCCGCAGCGTGCCCTGCACCTGGTGCAGGGCGTGGGCGCAGGCGCGCATGGCGTCTTCGCGAGCCGGGTTGTCGACATAGGACTCCAGCGCTTCGCGGGCATCCGCCAGCGTCTGTTCCAGCTCGGGCCGGACCCACTGCAAGGTGGTGAAATCAATGTGGTCTTGAAGTCTCATGCACTTCCCTCAGCGGTCACGCGGCACGGGCCACGCCACCATCGAGACTGCCCCCTGTCATGTGGATCGCCATCAACGCTCACCCGGGCAGCTTGAAGTGCGCCACCGAACGCCGCAGGTCGCTGGCGAGCTGCGCCAGCGTACCGATCGAATCGGCGGTTCGGCTGGCACCCTGCGAAGTCTGCGAGGTGATCTCCCGGATCGCGTTCATCGATTGCGAAATGTCCGTGGCCGCCGCCGACTGCTGGCGTGCCGCGCTGGAGATGTTCTGAATCAGCGCGGACAGGTCGTGCGACACGCGCTCGATGTCGCCCAGCGCGCTGCCGGCGTCCTCCGCCTTGCGGGCACCGGCCACCACCTCGGCGGTGGTCTGCTCCATCGAGTTCACCGCCTCGTTGGTATCGGACTGAATCGTCTGCACCAGCGTCTCGATTCGCTTCGTCGCGCTGGTGGAGCGTTCGGCCAGTCGCTGCACTTCGTCCGCCACCACCGCGAAGCCGCGGCCCGCCTCGCCGGCCGAGGCCGCCTGGATCGCCGCGTTCAAGGCCAGGATGTTGGTCTGCTCGGCGATGTCGTTGATCAGTTCCACGATCGAGCCGATCTCCTGCGAGGATTCGCCCAGCCGCTTGATGCGCTTCGACGTTTCCTGGATCTGGTCGCGGATCGAGTCCATGCCGGAGATCGTCTCGCGCACCACCTCGGCGCCGTGCGAGGCGATCTGCACCGAGCGCTCGGCCACGTCGGCCGATTCGGCGGAGTTCTTGGACACGTGGTCCAGCGAGCTGGCGATCTCGTTGATCGCGCCTGTCGCGGTGCTGATCTGCTGCGCCTGCTGCTCGGCCGCGTCGGCCAGGTGGCGGGCGGTGGTCTGGGTTTCCTGCGCCGACGAGGACACCTGCTCGGAGGTCTCGTTGATCGTGGTCACCAGGGTGCGCAGCTCGTCGATGGCGTAGTTCACCGAGTCGGCGATCGCGCCGGTGATCTCCTCGGTCACCGTGGTCTTCACCGTCAGGTCGCCTTCGGCCAGCGCGCCCATCTCGTCCAGCAGGCGCATGATCGCCTCCTGGTTGCGCTGGTTGAGCGAGGTGGATTCGGCGAAGCGGCGGCGCTGGTCGCGCACCAGGCTGACCACCAGCAGCAGGGCGAACGCCACCGCGCCGATCGCCGCCAGCAGGCCCCACCACACGTTCGGGAACAGGCGGCGCAGCGGCAGCTTGCCGATCTGCTCGGCGAGGTCGTTCGCGCGCAGCAGCACGGACTGCGAATCCAGCGAAGCCTTGTTGCCGGCCTGCTTCACCGTGGCGAGGTTGCCGGAAGCGGACACCAGCTTGGCCAACGGGTCCGCCAGCTTGCCCCAGTCGTCCTGCATGCCGGTGAGGATCTTGCGCGCGTTGGCGTCGCCGATCGGCCGCACGCCGCTGCCCGGGTTGCCCTCGATCAGGCCCTGCAGCACGCTGCCGTACAGCTGCGCGTCGCGCTGCAGGCCGTCGGCCGCGGCCTGGGCATTGTCACCGCCCTGCAGCACTTCCTGCACGCGGCGGATGATGCGGTCAGCCGACAGCATCTGGCGCGAGGTGCCGAGCATCTGCTCGGCGCTGCCGTTGCGCTGCTGCAGGATGTTGACCACCTGGTCCATGCTGGAGTTGAGCAGCGGCATCTGCTGCGACACGGCGGCCGCGCGCTGGCCGGAGTCGAGCACCACGGCCTTGTTCTGCAGGATCTTGCCGATGTCGCCGTCCAGCTGCTTCCAGGCGCCGTCCAGCGCGCTGGCCGCACGGCCGACCGGCGAGGTGTTGTTGTCGGCGTAGGCGTGCATGCCGGTGGCCGCGTCGCCCTTGTCCAGCTTGCGCACCGCCGAGTCGATCGCGTTGCGGGTGCTTTCCAGCTCCTTGTACGAGTCGGCATTGCCGTCGGACGATTCCAGCGCGAATTTCGCGGTCTGCTGCGACAGCACCTGGATCTGCGTGGTCAGCGCGACCGCCTGGCGATCCTCGCCGTTCTTCACGTTGAGCTGCCAGAAATCCAGTGCCGCGAAGCCGATCGCGACCAGCAACAGGACAATGAGTGCGGTATTCCCACGCTCCTTGCCGACGCCCCCTGTAGTGCTCATGTTCACCTCGTCCGTCTACTTCACCGGATCGACCCCGCCAGCATGGGCGGAAACGGATCCTGGACCTGCCATCTTGGAGTTTCCGGCCCCTCGCGGCGCCGGACCTGCTGCATGCAACCGCCGCGGGATCAGGCCGCGGCCTGGCGGAAATCGGGCGCCCGCACCAGCCGGTTCATGCTGAAGATCGCCATCTGCTGCTCCCCCTCGCCCACCCGCTGCTCGGCGAAGCGCGCCAACCGCGGATCGTCTTCCTGCCCCGCCGCGCGGCGCTGCTCCGCATCCACCGTGCGCTGGCCGAACACCTCGTCGACCAGCAGGGCCACGCTGCCGCCGCCCTGGCGCACCACCAGCAGGCGGGCGCGGTCGGTCTGCGGCGTGCGCTCGTCGAACAGGAAGCGGCCGAAGTCCACCACCGGCATCAGGTTGCCGCGCACGTTCGCCACGCCGAGCAGCCAGGGCCGGGTGCCGGGCACCGCGGTGAGCGGCGGCATCGCCAGCAGCTCGTTGATCTCGCCGATCTCGCTGACCAGCATGCGCGGACCCACGCGGTAGCCGATGCCGCGCCACAGGCCCGGCGCGTCCATCCGCTCGCGGGTGTCCGAGGCATGCGCCAGCGACAGCCGCTCGTAGCGGGCCAGGATCTCGAACGGGGTAAGGCCGGCGGTTGCGTTCATGCCGCGTTCGACAGCAATTGGTTGATGCAGGCGAGCAGCTCGCCCTCGTTCACCGGCTTGGTGATGAAGGCCTTGGCGCCCTGACGCAGGCCCCACACGCGGTCGGTTTCCATCGCCTTGGTGGTGATCATCACGATCGGCACCTCGGACGTGGCCGGATCGCGGGTGAGCGTGCGGGTGGCCTGGAAGCCGTTCATGCCGGGCATGATGACGTCCATGATGACCAGCGCGGGCGGCGTGCTGCGCACGCGCTCGATGCCCTCCTCGGCATTGCCGACGGAGGCTACTTGATGACCCGCCCGTTCGAGCAGCGTGGTGAGCACGCGCACGTCGGTCGGCGAGTCGTCGATGATGAGGATGTCGGCCACAGGTTCCCCCGAGAATCTGCGGTCAGCGGCTGGGAACCGTACTGACATGGTGATGGATGGCGCCGAGCAGCTCGTCGCGTGTGAATGGCTTGGTGAGGTACTGCTCCGCGCCCACGACGCGGCCGCGCGCCTTGTCGAATAGGCCGTCCTTGGAACTGAGCATGATCACCGGGGTGGCGCGGAATTGCGGGTTGTTCTTGATCAGCGCGCAGGTCTGATAGCCGTCGAGTCGCGGCATCATGATGTCGACGAAGATGATGGCGGGCTTCTGGTCGGCGATCTTGGCCAGGGCCTCGAAGCCGTCCACCGCGGTCAGCACGTCGCAACCTTCCTTCTTCAGCAAGGTTTCTGCCGTGCGACGGATGGTCTTGGAGTCATCGATCACCATGACTCGCAGGCCGGCCAGACCATTCGCGTTCGCGTTCAGATTCATTACTCCCCCCTGTCACCCAAAGACGGGTCCAGGACAACCACCAAGACAGGCAACAAGCATGCCGCTGGTGCACGTGACAAGACAAGCCAGACATAGCGATCCGCGATACCCGCTCTGCGGCGGGATGCACAGGCCTCGTTGTTTACTGCCTGCCTGCCAGCTCGTCAAGCAACATTCACGCTGCGAGGCGCCCCGCGAGCGCGCAATGTGACCCTCATCGGCAGGCTTGAACCTTCCGCGACACATCGACTTCTGGCGCGTCGACGGCGAGCGCGCTTGTCGCGGCCGGCGGCGTGGGCGAACATCGTCTTTCCCGTCGCCGGCGCAGCGCGCCGCAAGACCTTTCGCGGAGAATCACGATGTCCCTCTCGGTCGCGGTGCTGATGGACCCCATCGGCGCGATCAAGCCGGCCAAGGACACCAGTCTGGCCATGCTGCTGGAGGCGCAGCGCCGCGGCCATGCCCTGCACTACATGGAACAGGGCGACCTCGCGCTGCGCGACGGCGAGCCATGGGCGCGGCTGCGCCCGCTCGCAGTACGCGACGACACGCGCGACTGGTTCAGCCTGGGCGAACCGCGCTGGCGCGACCTGCGCGAGATGAACGTGGTGCTGATGCGCAAGGACCCGCCGGTCGACGCCCAGTACATCTACGACACCCTGGTGCTGGAGGCCGCCCAGCGCGGCGGCGTGAATGTGGTGAACGACCCGCAGGCGCTGCGCGACTGCAACGAGAAGCTGTTCGCGCTGCAGTTTCCGCAGTGCTGCGCGCCCACCCTGGTCTCGCGCGACCCTGTCGAGCTGCGCCGCTTCGTGGCCGAACACGGCGAGGCCGTGCTGAAGCCGCTGGACGGCATGGGCGGGCGCGGCATCTTCAAGGTCAAGGCCGGCGACAGCAACCTGAATTCGATGCTGGAGACGCTGCTGGCGGGCGGCCCGCACGGCGAGGGCCGGCAATTCGCGATCGCGCAGAAGTTCATCCCGGCGATCAGCGCGGGCGACAAGCGCATCCTCTTGATCGACGGCGAACCGGTGCCGTACGCGCTGGCGCGCATCCCGCAGGGCGACGAGTTCCGCGGCAACCTCGCCGCCGGCGGCCGCGGCGAAGGCGTGCCGCTCAGCGAGCGCGACCGCTGGATCGCGGCCCAGGTGGCTCCGGAGCTGCGCCGGCGCGGCCTGCGCTTCGTGGGCCTGGACGTGATCGGCGACTGGCTCACCGAGATCAACGTCACATCGCCGACCTGCGCACGCGAGCTGGACGCGCAATTCGGCCTTAATATCGCGGGCCTGCTGTTCGACGCCCTCGAGCAGTACCCTGCTGGAAGCCGCACTTCGTGAGTTCCACTGTCGCACGCCCCGCCGCCGACCCGATCGGCGCGACCCTGCTGTTCTCGCTGCTGCTGCACGGCGTGCTGCTGCTGGGCATCACCTTCCACTACACCAAACCCACCCCCAGCCTGCCCACGCTGGACGTCACCCTGGTCAATGTGGCCAACCGCGAGGCGCCGGACCAGGCCGACTTCCTGGCCCAGGCGAACAACCGCGGCGGCGGCCAGAGCGAGCACGCGGCGCGGCCCTCGCAGCCGTTCTCGGGTGCCCTGCCCAAGCCCGACCCCGGCACCGCAATGCAGAACGTCGCCGCCGCCACGCCACAGCCGCGCGAGGCCACGCCGCAGCGTATGGTCACCACCAGCGGGCAGAGCCGCTTCACAGTGGACAGCGATACCGCGCAGACCGAGGTACAGCCGCAGGACGCACCCAGCGCCCAAGAACTGCGCCGCCAGCAGGAGATGGCGCAGCTCGCCGCCGAGCTGCGCAGCCAGACCCAGGCCTACGCCAAGCGCCCGCGCAAGAAGTACATCTCGGCCAACACCAAAGAGTACGTCTACGCCGCCTACATGCGCGGCTGGTCCGACCGCGTGCAACGGGTGGGCAACCTCAATTATCCGGAAGAGGCGCGCCGGCGCGAACTGCACGGCGACCTGCTGCTCACCGTGGGCATCAACCGCGACGGCAGCATCCGCAGCATCGACGTGATCCGCAGCTCCGGCCAGCCGCTGCTGGACGCAGCCGCCGAGCGCATCGTGCGGCTGGCCGCGCCATTCCCGCCGCTGCCCGCCGAGGCGAAGGTGGACGAGCTCTACATCACGCGCACCTGGCAGTTCCTTCCCGGCGGCGTGCTGAGGAGTAAATAGATATTCCAGGAGCCGTCGTCCGACGACTCCTGGAATCGGCGAGCCCGGTGCAGGCCCGTGCTCGCCTCCGCGACCAAACACTTGTGTGCTTGATCGCGTGCAGCACATCCCTGTGCTGCCATTCCGTTAAGTCCAGACATCACCTCAGTTGTGCCGCGGGCTTACAATGGGCGCATGAGCCGCACCGAACCGCCCACCCTCACCGGCCACTTCCTGATCGCCATGCCGGGCCTGGCCGAGCCGCCGTTCTCGCGCGGGGTGGCCCTCCTCTGCCAGCACAGCGAGGAAGGCGCGGTGGGCCTGCTGGTGAACCAGCTCTCGCAGTACCGCTTCGGCGACGTGCTGGCGCAGATGAAGCTGGAGTGCAGCGACCCCGAACTGGCCGACGCGCCGGTATTGATCGGCGGCCCGGTGCAGCAGGAGCGCGGCTTCGTGCTGCACCGCGAGCCCGGCCACTGGGAGTCCAGCTACCGCATCAACGCCGCCTGGTCGGTCACCACCTCGCGCGACATCCTGGTGGCGATGGCCGCCGGCGAAGGCCCGCGCCAGGCGATCATGGCGCTGGGCTACGCGGGCTGGGACGCCGGCCAGCTGGAGCAGGAACTGAAAGCGAACGCCTGGCTCACCGCCGAGGCCAGCGAGCGGGTGGTGTTCGACACCCCGCTGGAGGACCGCTGGAACGCCGCCGCCGGCCTGGTCGGCGTCGATCCGATGCAGCTCACCGGCTACGCGGGCCACGCATGAGTCGGCCCTTGTGAACTGCGCGCTCGGCTTCGACGTCGGCAGCAAGCTGATCGGCGTGGCGGTGGGCAACGCGCTCACCGCCAGCGCCCGCGCGCTCGCCGTGCTCGCCGTGCGCGACGGCCATCCCGACTGGCCGCAACTGGACGCGCTGCGCACGCAATGGCAGCCCGACGCCCTGGTCGTGGGCCTGCCGCTCACGCTGGCCGGCGAGGAGCAGCCCGCCAGCCAGCGCGCCCGCCGCTTCGCCGCGACGCTGCGGCAACGCTATGCCTTGCCGGTGGCGCTGGTCGACGAGCGCCACAGTTCGCAGGAGGCCGCACGCCGCTTCGCCGTCGCCCGCGCCAACGGCCTCAAGCGCCGCCGCGACGCCGCCACCATCGACGCCGAAGCCGCCGCGGTGATCCTCGAGCGCTGGCTGGCCGAACCCTCGCCCCTCCCCGACCCTTCCACTCCCGCCGCCCCGCCATGACCCAACGCCTGCGCCACCTCACCACGCTGGAACATCTGCCGCGCGCCAGCATCGAGCGTCTGCTCGACCGCGCCATCGCGCTGCGCGACGCCTGCGCGCACGGCACCCGCAAGCTGGACACGCTGGCCGGCCGCACGGTGCTCAACCTGTTCTTCGAACCGTCCACGCGCACACGTACCTCATTCGAGCTGGCCGCGCGCCGGCTGGGCGCCGACGTGCTCAACTTCGACATCAGCTTCTCCTCCACCGCCAAGGGCGAGGCGCTGTACGACACCTTGCACACGCTGGAGGCGATGCACCTGGACGCGATCGTGGTGCGCCACAAGGTCTCCGGCACACCGGACGAGCTGGTGCGCCACGCGATGAGCGGCGTATCGGTGATCAACGCCGGCGACGGCAACCGCGCCCACCCCACCCAGGGCCTGCTCGACGCGCTGACCATCCGCCAGCACCGGCCGGATTTCGAGAACCTCGTGGTGACGATCTGCGGCGACATCCGCCACTCGCGCGTGGCGCGCTCGGACGTGCACGCGCTCACCGCGCTGGGCGTGGGCGAGATCCGCCTCTGCGGCCCCGTCGCGCTGCTGCCGGATGCCGCCGAGTTCCCGCAGTGCCGCTTCACCGAGGATTTCGACAGCGCCATCGAGGGCGCCGACGTGGCGATCATGCTGCGCCTGCAGAAGGAGCGCATGGCGGCTACCGACCTGCCCGACGAAGCCGCCTACTTCAGCCGCTATGGCCTGGACAACCGCCGCCTCGCCCGCGCCGCCAAGGGCTGCCTGGTGATGCACCCCGGCCCGCTCAACCGCGGCATCGAGATCGCCAACGAGGTGGCCGACGGCGCGCAATCGCGCATCCTCGAACAGGTGGCGAACGGCGTGTTCGTGCGCATGGCCGTGCTGGCCGAGCTGCTGGCGCGCTGAGCGCCGCTCCCGCGGAATCACCTGTCACGCGGACGACCCGACGGCCGTCCGTCTTGCACCGCAGCAAGCCGCAAAGCGGGCATAATTGCGCGCAGCGGCATCCACCACCGGGGAACACCATGCAATCGAGGACGCGCTTCATCGCGCTGGGGCTGGCCTGCGTCGTGCTGGCGGCCTGCTCGCACAAGGACAAGAACGCACCGCTGGCCTTCGTGCCGGCGGACACGCCGTACGCCGCCGCCAACCTGGCCGTGCTGGACGATGACACGCGCCATGCGCTGCTCGCCCAGGCCGACCTGCAACTGCCCTCGCAGGTGGCCCAGATGGAGGCCTTCGCCACGCGCGAACAGGCCAACGACCCCGACGCCGCGCGCCTGGTGCGCGCGTTCACCGCCGAACTCAAGGGCAAGACCATCGAAGCCTTCGCCCAGGCCAACGGCTTCGACCTCAAGGGCCGCTTCGCGCTCTACGGCGAGGGCATGGCGCCAGTGCTGCGCATCGAGCTCAGCGACCCCAGGGCCTTCGAAGGCTTCGTGGGTCGGCTGGAGACCGCCTACGGCAAGAAACTGGACACCGCCACGCTCGGTACGCAGGCCTACCGCCGCCAGCCGTTCCCCGCCTCCGGCACCGAACTGGTGCTCGCCGTGGTCGGCAAGCAGATGGTGGCCGCGATCCTCCCGGCCGACGCCGCCACGCCGCTGCTGCGCCAGACCCTGGGCCTGGACCGCCCGGCGAAGAGCCTGCAGGACGACGGCCGCCTCGCCACGCTGGCCAAGGACAAGGGCTACGCGAAGTGGCTGGTCGGCCAGCTCGACCTCACCCGCGCGCTGCCGCTGGTGATCTCCGGCAGCGACCCGCTGATCGCCGCGATCGAGCACGCGCATGCCGGTGCCGAATCGGCGAAGACCGGCGAGCCGGTGGCGAACCTCCTGAAGACCTCGCCCAGCTGCGCGCCCGAGGCCAGCCGCATCGCCGCGCGCGTGCCCTCGGTGAGCTTCGGCTACACCCGGCTGGATGCGAAGCACCAGGACGGCCGCCTCGACGTGGCGCTGGCCGACGACATCGCCAAGGCCTTCAGCGGCCTCAAGGTGGAACTGCCCGGCTTGGGCAACGGCGGCAACGCGGCACCGTTCGACCTAGGCATCGCGTTGCCGGTGGCCGACCTGCGCAAGTTCTGGTCGGCCCAGGCCGACGCGGTGGCGGCCAAGCCGTTCACCTGCCCGATGCTGGTCGATCTCAACGACAGTTTCGCCAAGCTGGGTGAGTACCTGCCGAAGACGGCGATCCCGCCGTTCGGCAACCTGCTCGGCCTGCGCATCGCGCTGGACACGCTGGGCGCCGACAAGACCAGCAGCCTGCCGAACTTCACCGGCCGCATCGTGCTGGGCACCAGCGACCCCGCCGGCCTGCTCGCCACCGGCCAGATGATGGTGCCCGCGCTGGCCAAGCTGAAGCCTGCCGCGAATGCCGCCCCGGTGGCGCTGCCGCAGGACGTGACCGCCATGCTCGGCGAGCCGGCGTGGCTGGCTACCGGCGACAAGGCGCTCGCGCTGGGCATCGGCGCCGGCGAGGACGGCAGGCTCGCCGGCACGCTGCACGACCCGCTGGGCGAGCCCGGCCAGATGGCGCGCATGCACCTCTCCGGCGCGATGTACCTGGACTGGCTGAAGTACATGGAGATGAAGTCCGACAGCCTCGCCGCCGCCGCCGCCGAGATGAGCAAGAGCGACGAACCCACGATCAGCGGCGACACCACGCCCGCCAACGAGGCCGCCCAGGCCGCCGCCGACGCCGCCCGCTCCAAGGCGCAGTTCGCCGCGATGGAAGCCCAGGCGCAACGTGTGGACAGCATCGACGCCGAGGCGCACGTGGACGACAGCGGCCTGGTGGTCACCAGCCATACCACGCTGAAATAGACCCGCTACGCAGCTTCAGCAAAGAGGGCGCCCATGGGCGCCCTCTTTGCTTCGATGGACTGCAGGAGCGCACCCCCAGTGCGCGAATGCGTTTGGCTTCGACCTGGCCCCACCCGGCCGTGCAGGTCAACGCTGCAACAGGCCGCCGCCGAAGCTGTCACCGCCGCGCGGCTGCTCCACCTCCACGCCTTCCAGGCCCTGCGACAGCGTGTGCGCGTCGCCGCCCTGCGCCAGCTTGATGCGAAGGCGCACCTCGTTCGCGCTGTCGGCGTGGCGCAGCGCGTCCTCGTAGCTGATCTCGCCGGCGTGGTAGAGCTCCACCAGGCTCTGGTCGAAGGTCTTCATGCCGAGCAGGGTGGACTCCTTCATCACTTCCTTGAGCTTGTGTACCTCGCCCTGGCGGATGTAGTCCTGCACCAGCGGCGTGCCCAGCAGGATCTCCACCGCCACGCGGCGCGCCTTGCCGTCCGGGGTGGGAATCAGCTGCTGCGCCACCACGCCCTTGAGGTTCAGCGACAGGTCCATGAACAGCTGCTGGCGGCGGTCTTCCGGGAAGAAGTGCAGGATGCGGTCCATCGCCTGGTTGGCGTTGTTCGCGTGCAGCGTGCACAGGCACAGGTGGCCGGTCTCGGCGAAGTTGATCGCATGCTCCATCGTCTCGCGCGTGCGCACCTCGCCGATCATGATCACATCGGGCGCCTGGCGCAGGGTGTTCTTCAGCGCGTTGTCCCAGCTGTCGGTGTCGATGCCGAGCTCGCGCTGGGTGATGATGCAGCCCTCGTGCTTGTGCACGTACTCGATCGGGTCCTCGATGGTGATGATGTGGCCGGTCGAGTTCTGGTTGCGGTAGCCGATCATCGACGCCAGCGAGGTGGATTTGCCGGTGCCGGTGCCGCCCACGAAGATGATGATGCCGCGCTTGGTCATCGCCAGCTGCTTGATCACCGGCGGCAGGTTAAGCTCCTCGATCGTCGGGATCTTCGATTCGATCCGGCGCAGCACCATGCCCACGCAGTTGCGCTGGTAGAAGCAGGACACGCGGAAGCGGCCCACGCCTTGCGCGGAAATCGCGAACTGGCACTCGTGGGTCTTCTCGAACTCCTCGCGCTGCGAGGGCGTCATCACGTTGAGCACCATGTCGCGCGACTGCTGGATGCTCAGCGGGCTCTGCGTGATCGGCACGATGCGCCCCTGCACCTTCATCGACGGCGCCACGCCGGCGGTGATGAACAGGTCCGAGGCCTGCTTGTGCACCATCAGCTTGAGGAAGGAGGTGAAATCGAATTCGCTCATGGTCCTGTCTCCTCCGGGAGACGCAAATCAGTGGAACGGCTGCGGAATCGCGGTCTCGTCCGCCCGTACCTAGCGGAACAGGTCCTTGTTCTTGGCGTAACCATACGCCTCCTGGCGCGAGACCAGGCCGCGCTTGACCAGGTCCTGCAGGCACTGGTCCAGCGTCTGCATGCCGAATTGCTGGCCGGTCTGGATCGCCGAGTACATCTGCGCCACCTTGTCCTCGCGGATCAGGTTGCGGATCGCCGGCACGGCCACCATGATCTCGTGCGCCGCCATGCGGCCGCCGCCGGTCTTCTTCAGCAGCGACTGCGAGATCACCGCGCGCAGCGACTCGGACAGCATCGAGCGCACCATCGGCTTCTCGCCGGCGGGGAACACGTCGATGATGCGGTCGATGGTCTTCGCCGCCGAGCTGGTGTGCACGGTGGCGAACACCAGGTGACCGGTTTCCGCGGCGGTCAGCGCGAGGCGGATCGTCTCCAGGTCGCGCAACTCGCCCACCAGGATGAAGTCCGGGTCCTCGCGCAGCGCCGAGCGCAGCGCCTCGTTGAAGCCGTGCGTGTCGCGGTGCACTTCGCGCTGGTTGACCAGGCACTTCTGCGAGGTGTGCACGAACTCGATCGGATCCTCGATCGTGAGCATGTGCCCGTATTCGTTCTTGTTGATGTGGTCGACCATCGCCGCCAGCGTGGTCGACTTGCCCGAGCCGGTGGGCCCGGTCACCAGGATCAGGCCCTGCGGCTGCTCGATCAGCTCCTTGAAGATGCGCGGGCAGCCGAGGTCCTCCAGCGTGAGCACCTCGGAGGGAATGGTGCGGAACACTGCGCCGGAGCCGCGGTTCTGCGTGAACGCGTTGACGCGGAAGCGCGCCAGGCCCGGGATCTCGAACGAGAAGTCGGTTTCCAGGAACTCCTCGTAATCGCGCCGCTGCTTGTCCGACATGATGTCGTACACCAGCGAATGCACCTGCTTGTGGTCCAGCGCGGGGATGTTGATGCGGCGCACGTCGCCGTCCACGCGGATCATCGGCGGCAGGCCGGCGGACAGGTGCAGGTCCGAGGCCTTGTTCTTCACCGAGAAGGCAAGCAGTTCGGCGATATCCATCTGTGGTTCCCCTCGACCCGTCGTCGGATGCTGTGGCGATGGCTGCAACGGAAAGGCGAGGTGCGGACGCCGCGCGCATTGCGCGCATGCGCCCAGGCCATCCGGCTCCCCCTTGCAGCGAGCCGATACTACTCGCGGCACGGGCCGCGCGGCCAGCCTTCGCCGCGGTTTGCGCACCCGGTCACCAAAGGGCGCTTCGGCCGGTCGCCACACGGGTTCCGCTAAGCCGTCCTGCACAGCCGCGTGCATGGCGGTGACGCACGACCATGCCGGCTCCGGTAAGGTATGCGGCCGTCTCCACCATTCAGGGTTTCCCATGACACGCATCGCCTTCATCGGCGGCGGCAACATGGCCCGCAGCCTGATCGGCGGCCTGCTCGCCACCGGCCTGGCGCCCGTCGACATCCGCGTGGCCGAACCGCTGGCCGAGGCGCGCGAACGGCTGGGCCGCGACTTCGGCGTGGCCACTTTCGCCGAGAACCGGCTCGCCGTGGCCGATGCCGAGCTGATCGTGCTGGCGGTGAAGCCGCAGGTCATGCCCAAGGTGCAGGGCGAATTGCGCCTCGCCCTGCAGGGCCGGCGCCCGCTGCTGATCTCGATCGCCGCCGGCGTGCGGCTGGATCAGCTCGAACGCTGGCTGGGTGCGCTGCCGATGGTGCGCTGCATGCCGAACACCCCGGCGCTGATCGGTGCCGGCGCCACCGGCCTCGTCGCGAACGGCCGGGTCAGTCCCGCGCAGAAGGCGCAGGCGCAGCACATCATGGCCGCCGCCGGGCTCACCCGCTGGATCGATGACGAGGCGCTGATGGACACCGTCACCGCGTTGTCCGGTTCCGGTCCCGCCTACTTCTTCGCCCTGGTCGAGGCGCTGGAGGATGCCGCCGTGGCACAGGGCCTGCCGCGCGACACCGCCCGCGCGCTGGCCGCGCAGACCTGCCTCGGCGCCGGCCGCATGCTCACCGAAAGCGGCGAGGATCCTGCCGAGCTGCGTCGTCGCGTCACCTCGCCGAACGGCACCACCCAGGCCGCGCTGGAAAGCTTCGCCGCCGACGGCCTGCTGCGCATCACCGCGCGCGCCGTCGCCGCAGCCACCCGCCGCGGCGCGGAACTTGCCGAAGCCCTGGATCAGGAATCGCACTCGTGAGCTACCTCCTCAACGCCATCGCGCTGCTGGTCGAACTCGCCTTCGACGCCGTCGCCACGCTGTTCCTGCTGCGCCTCGCCGCCGAGGCCTGTCGCGCGGACTTCCACAACCCGCTCAGCCAGTTCATCTACCGCACCACCAACCCGGTGCTGGCGCCGATCCGCCGCGTGCTGCCGAACTGGCGCCGCATCAACCTCGCCGCGCTGCTGGTGGCCTGGCTGGCGATGCTGCTGAAGCGCCTCGTGCTGTTCGCGCTGATGGGGCTGCTGCCGCACATCCTCGGCCTGGTCGTGCTGTCGCTGGCCGAGCTGCTCGACTTCGCGCTGCTGTTCTACCTGGTGCTGGTGTTCGGCTGGTCGCTGATGAGCATGTTCGCCCCCGACCAGCGCCAGCCTCTGCAGCGCCTGCTCGGCGTCATCGTCGATCCCTTGCTGCGGCCGCTGCGCGGCAGGCTGCAGGTGGGGATGATCGATTTCTCGCCGACGGTGGTAATCGTCGGGCTGCTGCTGGCGCGGATCCTGGTGGCACGGCCGCTGCTCGATCTCGGGATGCAGCTGGCTGTGGTGGGCTGACGCCGCGCTCCTCCCCCGCCAGACGGGAGAGGGAAAATGCTTGGTGGGCTCAGCGCCGCGCCCATGCGGCGATCACCGCATGGATCGCATCCAGCCCATCGAACAGCGCCGCCGGCCCCGGCTGCAAAATGATCGGCGACTTGATCTCGTGCAGCTCGCCGTCGCGCACCGCGGGGATCGTGCTCCAGCCGGGCCGCGCCGCCACCTTCTCCGGGCGGAAGCGCTTGCCGCACCAGGAGCCGAGGATGATGTCCGGCGCCCGCCGCACCACCTCGTCGCCATCCGGCAGGATGCGCTGCTTCGCCAGCGGTTCGCGCGCCAGCTCGGGGAAGCAGTCCTCGCCGCCGGCGATCTGGATCAGCTCGGCCACCCAGCGGATGCCGGTGATGATGGGTTCGTCCCATTCCTCGAAGTACACCTTCGGCCGGCGCGGCAGCTGCGCCGCAGCGGCGCGTACCGCCGCGATGTGCTGCTCCGCGCGCTGCGCATAGGCCTCGGCCTTCTCGTGCGCGCCGACCATCGCGCCGAGGCGGCGGATATAGGCGAGGATGCCGTCCACGCAGCGGTGGTTGCTGATCCACACCTCGACGCCGGCCTTGATGAGTTCGCGGGCGATGTCGGCCTGGATGTCGGAGAAGCCGATCGCCAGGTCCGGTTCGAGCTTCAGGATCTCGCCGATCTTCGCGCTGGTGAACGCCGAGACCTTGGGCTTTTCCTTGCGCGCCTGCGGCGGCCGCACGGTGAAGCCGGAGATGCCGACGATGCGCTGCTGCTCGCCCAGCGCGTACAGCACTTCGGTGGGTTCCTCGGTGAGGCAGACGATGCGTTGCGGGTAGGGATCCGGCATGGGCTCAATGCCCCAGCACGGTCACGGTGACCTTGCGCTGATGCGGATCGCGGCGGTGCTCCCACAGGAACAGGCCCTGCCAGGTACCCAGCTGCAGCTTGCCGCCGTGCACCGGCACGACGAGGCTCACGCCGGTGAGCACGGCGCGCACGTGCGCAGGCATGTCGTCAGGTCCTTCGGCGTCGTGCTCGAAGATCGCGTCGCCGTCAGGCACGGCGCGGGCCAGCCAGCGTTCGAGATCCTCGCGTACCGTGGGGTCGGCGTTTTCGCCGAGCAGCAGCGAGCAGCTGGTGTGCGCGGTGAACACGTGGGCGATGCCAAGCTGCACGCCGCTGGCGGCCACCCCGTCGGCGACTTTGTCGGTGATCTCGGTGAAGCCGCGGCCGCGCGTGTGCACCGTGAAGCCATGCTGTCCGGCGTGATTGGCGGGCACGGAACGGCTCATGGCGCGGACCTCCTCAGGGATAGAGCAAGCGGCGGGTCCAGGTCTGGCCGTGCCGGCTCCAGCGCACGCGCTCGTGCAGGCGGAACTCGGCGCCGTACCAGAACTCGACCATGTCCGGCTCGACCAGGAAACCGCCCCAGTGCGGCGGGCGCGGCACGTCGCGGCCTTCGAACTCGCGTTCGTAGCGCGCCAGCCGCTCGTCGAAGCTGTGCCGGTCGGGCAAGGTCTGTGACTGCAGCGAGGCCCAGGCGCCGAGCTGGCTGCCGCGCGGACGGGTGGCGAAGTAGGCGTCGGATTCCTCCGCCTGCAGCTTGCGCGCCACGCCTTCCACGCGCACCTGCACGCCGTGGCGCAGCTGCTTCCAGTGGAAGCACAGCGCCACCTGCGGGTGCGCCGCCAGTTGGCCGCCCTTGTCACTGTCGTAGTTGGTGTGGAAGCGCAGGCCGCGCTCGTCCACGCCCTTGAGCAGCACGATGCGCGAGGCCACGCGACCGTCGGCATCCACCGTGGCCAGGTTCATCGCGGTGGGCTCGGGGTCGCCGGAGGCCTTCGCCTCTTCCAGCAACTGCCGGAAAGTCTCAAGAATCTCGGGGCTCAGCATGGCTTTGAAACTTTTCCCTTGAAACGTGGCGCGCTCGCGCCATCATGACGCGGATGAAACAGGCCCATCTTAACCCAATCCCCCATCCCGCCCGTGCCCACGGCCGGCTGCGGCCGCCCGAAGCGGAAGGTCGCCGATGAGCGCCGGCAAGCCGCACGTCGCCGCGCCGAACGCGTCGCTGGCCGGCCACCTGCTGGACCAGTACGCCGGGCGCATCGCCCGTTCACGCCGGCCCTACATCATCGGCCTGTCCGGCCTGCAGGGCAGCGGCAAGAGCACGCTGGCGCGCGAGATGAAGGCACAGGCCGAGGCGCGCGGCTGGCCCACCGAGGTGCTGTCGCTGGACGACTTCTACTACTCGCGCGGCGACCGCGAGCTGATGGCCCAGCAGATCCATCCGCTGCTGCGCACCCGCGGCGTGCCGGGCACGCACGAGATCGAACTGCTGCTCTCCGTGCTGGCCGCGCTGCCGCAGGCCTCGGAAAAGCTGCCGGTGTCCTGGCCGCGCTTCGACAAGGGCCGCGACACGCGCATGCCGCCCTCGCGCTGGCCACGCGTCACCCGCCCGCCGCGGCTGGTGATCGTGGAAGGCTGGGCGCTGGGCATCCGGCCGCAGTCGCAGGCCGCGCTGGACGAGCCGGTGAACCGGCTGGAACGCGAGGAGGACGCCGACGGCAGCTGGCGCCACTGGGTCAACAAGCAGCTGCGCGGCTACCAGCCGCTGTGGCGCAAGTTCGACGCGCTGATCGTGCTGCAGGCGCCGAACTGGGACGTGGTGCGCCGCTGGCGCGGCGAGACCGAGGAAGACCTGCTGGCGCGGCACGCGCCGCTGGCGAT
Organism: Rhodanobacter sp.; assembly: GCA_035277325.1. Classification (GTDB taxonomy): domain Bacteria; phylum Pseudomonadota; class Gammaproteobacteria; order Xanthomonadales; family Rhodanobacteraceae; genus Rhodanobacter_A. The sequence continues at coordinate 201 of DATEKS010000028.1, read as the reverse complement.
GGACGCGGCCACCATGGAGCGCTTCCTGCAGCACTTCGAGCGGCTCAGCCGCCACGCGCTGGCCACCCTGCCGGCGCTCGCCGACAGCTGCGTGGAGTACGACGACGATCGCCACATGACCGGACTCACGCATTCGTAGCCGCGCGCATCCGTGGGTCGGGTTCAGCCCGATCCACGGACGAAGGAAGCGCCGCCGACTAG
>DATEKS010000027.1:0-4254 GCA_035277325.1 Rhodanobacter sp. | reverse complement strand
AAGTTCCAGGGCCTGCCGGCGCGCATTTGCTGGGTCGGTCTCGGCGATCGCGCGCGGCTCGGTGTCGCCTTCAACGAGATGGTGGCGAAGGGCGAGCTCAAGGCGCCGATCGTCATCGGCCGCGATCATCTCGATTCCGGCTCGGTCGCCAGCCCCAGCTTGTCCCGCTGCCCCAGCCCCACCCAGCAGATACGCGCCGGCAACCCCTGGAAGCTGATCCGCTCCTTAGCCATGTCCAGCCAGTTGTGCAGATGCTTGTCGTCCGGAATCAATTCCTTGACCTTGCGATCGGTCTTGTAGATGTCTTCCGGATCGCCCGACAACGCAACCCACCGAAACGGCCCGACGCCGCGGCAGAACAGCGGCCGCACATACGCCGGCACGAAGCCGGGAAAATCGAACGCGTCGGCGCAGCCCTCGTCCTTCGCCATGTCCAGCCAGTTGTGCAGGTGCTGGTCGTCGGGGATCAGCTCCTTCACCTTCTGGTCGGTCTTGTAGATGTCCTCCGGGTCGCCGGAGAGCGCCACCCAGCGGAACGGGCCCACGCCGCGGCAGAACAGCGGGCGCACATAGGCGGGCACGAAGCCGGGGAAGGCGAACGCGTTCTCGCAGCCTTCGTCCTTGGCCATCTGGCGGATGTTGTTGCCGTAGTCGAAGGTGGGGATGCCCTGCGCGTGGAACGCGAGCATCGCTTCCACGTGCTTCTTCATCGACTGCTTGGCGGCCTTGGCGGTGCCGGCCGGGTCGCTCTTGCGGCGCTCGGCCCACTGCTCCAGCGTCCAGCCCTGCGGCAGGTAGCCGTTGACCGGGTCGTGCGCGCTGGTCTGGTCGGTGACGGCATCAGGCTTCACGCCGCGGCGCACGAGTTCGGGCAGCACGTCGGCGGCGTTGCCGAGCAGCGCGATGGATTTCGCTTCGCCCGCGGCGGTGTACTTCGCGATGCGCGCCAGCGCATCGTCGAGGTCGCTGGCTTGCTCGTCCACGTAGCGGGTCTTGAGGCGGAAGTCGATGCGGCTTTGCTGACACTCGATGTTGAGGCTGCACGCGCCGGCGAGGCTGGCCGCCAGCGGCTGCGCGCCGCCCATGCCGCCGAGGCCGGCGGTGAGGATCCACTTGCCTTTGAGGCTGCCGCCGTAGCTCTGGCGGCCCATCTCCACGAAGGTTTCGTAGGTGCCCTGCACGATGCCTTGCGAGCCGATGTAGATCCACGAGCCGGCCGTCATCTGGCCGTACATCATCAGGCCCTTCTTATCCAACTCGTTGAAGTGCTCCCAGTTCGCCCAGGCCGGCACCAGGTTGGAGTTCGCGATCAGCACGCGCGGCGCGTCCCTGTGCGTGGGGAACACGCCCACCGGCTTGCCGGACTGCACCAGCAACGTTTCGTCGTCGCCCAGCTCGCGCAGGCTGTGCAGGATCGCGTCGAAGCATTCCCAATTGCGCGCGGCGCGGCCGATGCCGCCGTACACCACCAGCTCCGCCGGGTTCTCCGCCACCTCGGGGTCGAGGTTGTTCTGCAGCATGCGGAACGGCGCCTCGGTGAGCCAGCTCTTGCAGCTCAGTTCGGTGCCGCGCGGCGCACGGATGACGCGGGTGGTGTCGATGCGGGTGGGAGCGTTCATGGCGATCTCGCGGAACCGGGGAAAACCCGATTGTGGCGAGCGCTCCCCGGCATGGAAAGTGGCGCTGCCGCATGGCGGCGGAAAAACCTGCGAGCGAACAACGCCGTAAGCTTGGCGGAGCATCGTCCCTGGAGATCGCCCATGACGCTGGATCGACGCGACTTCCTCAAGCTCGCCGGGCTGGGCGCGCTGGCCGCCGGTGCCGGCGCACGGGCCACGCCGCAGGCGGGCGCGGCATCAGCGGCGATCCCGCTCACCGGACGCGCCGACTACATGCTGCGCATCGCGCGCAGCCTGGTGGAGCTGACGCCGGACCACATCGTGTCCACCGTCGCGTACAACGGCAGCGTGCCCGGCCCGCTGCTGCGCCTGCGCGAAGGCCGGCGCGTGGTGGTGGACGTGCACAACGACACCGACCTGCCCGAGCAGTTGCACTGGCACGGGCAATCCGTGCCGGTGGACGTGGACGGCGCTGCGGAGGAAGGCACGCCCTACATCCCGCCGCATGGCATGCGGCGGCTGAGCTTCGTGCCGGGGCCGGCGGGCCTGCGCTTCTATCACACGCACGTGATGGCGCGGGACGACCTCACGCGCGGCCAGTACAGCGGCCAGGTGGGCCCGGTGTACATCGAACCGCGCAACGAGCCCGGCGCGTACGACCGCGAGGTGTTCCTCACGCTGAAGGAGTTCGACCCGTTCTTCAGCCAGGGCGGCGACATGGCGATGGATTTCCTGCGTCCGGACGCGGCGGACCCGGCGCTGAAGGCGCGCGGCGAACGCGCGATGCAGGCCTCGCTGGCACGAGGCGACAGGCACGGCTACGAGGTGGGCTACCAGGCGTTCGCGATCAACGGCCGCATGTTGGGCCACGGCGAACCGATCCGGGTGAAGGCCGGCGAGCGCGTGCTGTTCCACGTGCTCAACGGCAGCGCCACCGAGATCCGCAGCCTCGCCCTGCCCGGCCACGTGTTCACCGTGCTGGCGCTGGACGGCAACCCGGTGCCGCACCCGGCCGAGGTGCCGGTGCTGTGGCTGGGCACGGCCGAGCGCATCAGCGCCGTGGTGGAAATGCGCCGCCCCGGCGTGTGGGTGCTGGGCGACCTCGCCGACGACGACCGCGCGCACGGCATGGGCATCGTGGTGGAGTACGCCGGCCAGCGCGGCGCACCGCGCTGGGAAGCGCCGCCGCCGTTCGGCTGGGATTACCGCCGCTTCGCGAAACCCGGCGCGAAGGCTGCGCCGCCGGACGAAGTGATCGAAATGACGTTCGCGAAGCAGAACGCGGCCGACGGTGGCTTCAACCGCTGGACGATCAACGGGCAGGCGTTCGACATGCGCGCGGGCGCGCCGCGCTTCCACCTGGCGCACGGGCGCCGCTACCGCCTGCGCATGCACAACGCGAGCGACGACATCCACCCGATGCACCTGCACCGCCACACGTTCGAGATCGCCAGCATCGCCGGCCAGCCCACCGCCGGCGTGCGCAAGGACGTGGCGATGCTGGGTGGCTACCAGACGTTGGAGGTGGACTTCACCGCCGACCAGCGGGGCCTGTCGCTGTTCCATTGCCACATGCAGCTGCACATGGATTTCGGGTTCATGGCCTTGTTCGATTGCGCATGAGCGCATCGACGACGCGTGGCCGCGTGGGCGAGGTGGCCGCCGCCTTCCTGTGGCTGGGGCTCACCTCGTTCGGCGGGCCGGTGGCGCACCTCGGCTATTTCCGCCGCGCGTTCGTGCAGCGGCGGCGCTGGCTGGACGAGGAGCACTTCGGCCAGCTGCTGGCGCTGTGCCAGTTCCTGCCGGGCCCGGCGAGCAGCCAGCTGGGCTTTTCCATCGGCTTGCTGCGCGCGGGCTGGCTGGGCGGGCTGGCCGCGTTCGTGGGCTTCACCCTGCCCTCGGCGCTGTTGCTGTTCGGCTTCGCGCTGGCGAGCCGCTCGCTGGAGGGCCACTGGGGCAACGCGCTGGTGCACGGCCTGAAGCTGGTGGCGGTGGCCGTGGTGCTGCACGGCGTGCTGGGCATGGCGCGCACGCTCGCGCCGGACTGGACGCGCCGTGCGATGGCGCTGGTGGCGGCGCTGCTGGTGCTGGCCAGCGGCGCGCCGTGGATGCAGCTGGCGCTGGTGGCCGGCGGCGCGCTGGCGGGACTGTGGCTGTGCGGCGGCGTGACGGCGCGCACGGGCGGGATGTTCGTGCTCACGTGGGGGCGGCGCACCGGCATCGTGCTGATCGCGCTGTTCCTGCTCGGGCTCGTTGCGGCCTTGCTGCCCGGCCTGCCGCCGCTGGGCCAGGCGGCGGCCGCGTTCTACCGCGCGGGCGCGCTGGTGTTCGGCGGCGGCCACGTGGTGTTGCCGCTGCTGAAGGCCTCGGTGGTCGATCCCGGCTGGCTGGACGACAACACCTTCCTCGCCGGCTACGGCGCGGCGCAGGCGGTGCCGGGGCCGATGTTCACGCTGGCGTCCTTCCTAGGTGCGCGCCTGCCGCACGGCATGGGTGGCGCGCTGGGCGCCACGGTGGCGGTGCTGTCGATCTTCGCGCCGGGCCTGCTGCTGGTGTCCGGCGCGCTGCCGTTCTGGCGCGCGCTGGCGCAGCGCACCGGCGCGGCACGCGCGCTGGCCGGGGTGAACGCGGTGGT
>DATEKS010000026.1:0-5886 GCA_035277325.1 Rhodanobacter sp. | reverse complement strand
AACACGATGTCGCTGCCGGTGGCCAGCGTGGCGCGCCAGGTGGAATCGAACAGCACGCCGAACGCGCTGCCGTCCGGCCGCACGCCCAGCACCCACGGGTGCGACTGGTAGAGCCGCTTGCCGTCGTCCTTCGCGTACTCGAAGTTGTCGGTGTTCCACAGCGTGATCTGCTGGCCGTTGCGCAGCAGCGGTCCCGTGACCTCGCCGGTGCCGTACAGGTCGGCGCCCTGCGGCACCGGCACGGTGACGCGGGTCTTGCCGTCGTGGCGGTCGTAGCGCGGACGGATCGCCCAGCCCGCCGGCAACGCACCCTTGGCTTCCGGCGTGCGCAGCAGGGCCAGCGAATGCGGGTAGGTCGTCACGCCCGGCGGCAGGAAGGCGGCGATGCCGTCGCCGATCCGTTCGGCGGTGACGTTTGCCGTCATCGCGGGAGGAATGGTCGCCGCAGCCAGTGCGGTGCCGGCACACAGGCTCAGGGCGAAAGCCGTCTTCGGCAGCAGTCTCGACATGCGGCGCCTCTCGATTCCGTGGGGACGCCGGCCAGCTTAGAGCCTGCCCACGGTCCCCGCATGCTCGAAGGGAAACGACCGGACCCGATCAGGGTTCCCAGATCATGTGCACGTCCGCCCGCGCGTAATGCGAGCCTGCGCGCGGCGCGGGGTGGTGGCGGAAGCCGGAGCTTTCATACAGCGCCAGCGCGGGGCCGAGCAGGTGGCTGGATTCCAGGAACAGTTCGCGCGCACCGAGCGTGCGGTACAGGCCCAGCGCCGCGTCCATCAGCAGGCGGCCGACGCCGCGGCCACGCACTTCGGGCGACACCGCCATCTTGGTGAGTTCGTAGACGCCATCGCCTTCATGCATCAGGGCGACGGTACCGAGCGCACGCCCCTCCTCGTCGACGGCGAACAGGATGTGCCCGCCCTTCGCGAGGACATGCTTTTCGGGGTTCCCGAGCACTTCGCGGTCGTAATCCTCCACCACGAACCAGTGTTCCAGCCATTCGATGTTGAGCGTGGCGAACGCCTCGCGCCAGCGCGGGTCGTAGCCGACGATGCGGATGCCGTGGGGTTTCGTGGCCATGTTCGACCTGCGCCGCTCACGCCTCGCCCGTCGCCACCGGCCGCGAGCGGTCGCTCACCCAGCCGCTCCACGACGGCGCGTACAGGCGCGAACCGGCCAGGCCGGCGTGCTCCATCGCCAGCAGGTTGTGGCAGGCGGTGACGCCGGAGCCGCACATGTGCACCACTTCGGCGGGCGCGCGCGAACCGAGCACGGCGAGGAAGTCGCGCTTCAACTCCGCCGCGTCCTTGAAACGACCGTCGGCGGCGAGGTTGTCGGCGAACGGGCGGTTCAGCGCGCCGGGCACGTGGCCAGCGACGGGATCGAGTGGCTCGGTGTCGCCGCGGTAGCGCTGTGCGGTGCGCGCGTCGAGCAACAGCGGCGCAGGCGCGGTATGCAGCGCAGCGTGATCGAGCACCACCTGGGCGGGATCGAACCGCACCGCAACCGTGGTCGCCGCCCGCTGCGGCACGGCGCTTTCCACCGGCAGGCCCGCCGCCTGCCACGCGGCAAGGCCGCCATCGAGCACGGCCACGGCACGTTCGCCGGCAAGCCGCAGCAGCCACCACAGCCGCGCCGCGGCCAGCGCGCCGTTGCTGGCATCGTAGGCCACCACCTGCAGGCCAGGCCGCCAGCCCCAGCGGCCGAGCACCGCGGAGAACGCCGCCGCGGAAGGCAGCGGATGCCGGCCCAGGCCCTGCGATTGCAGCGAAAGGTCGGAGAGATCGGTGTCGAGCTCGGCGTAGACCGCGCCCGGGATATGGCCGGCGAGGTAGTCGCGCCGCCCCTTCGCCGGATCGGCAAGATCCTTGCGGCAATCAACGACCAGCACCTCGTCCGGCGGCAGGGCAGCCAGTTCGGCGGCCGTGATCAGCGTGCTCTTCATGCGCGTCCCATCCTCTTCAGCAGGTTCAGCAGGATCGCCGCGGTGGCGCCCCAGATACGGTGCCCGCCATGCACGAACTCGACCATGTCGCGCCGGTGGCCGCGGTATTCCATGACATAACGGCGCAGGTTGGCCGGATCAAGGAAGAACGCCAGCGGCACCTCGAACACCTCCGCCACTTCCGCGGGCGCGGCACGCAGCTGCGCTTGCGCGGCGATACACGCCACCACCGGCGTGATGCAGTAGCCGCTGATCGTCTCGAAGCTGTCGAGGTAACCCAGCGGCGTCACCAGCGCGCGGTCGAGGCCGATTTCCTCCTCGCTCTCGCGCAATGCCGTGGCCAATGCGTCGGCGTCGCCCGGATCGGTGCTGCCGCCGGGAAACGCCACCTGCCCCGCGTGCGACTGCAGGTGATCGGTGCGCACGGTGAATACCAGCCGCGGCTGCACGCCCTCGCGCAGGCCCAGCAGCACCGCCGCGGACCGACGCTGCGTGTTGCCCAGCAATTCGCTGATGTCGGCATGGTTCCAGCCCGGCGCGGCGGGTGGCGCGGAAAGCGGCCGCAAGGCCTGCAGCAATTCATCGTTCATGGGCGCGTGGGCAGCACGTTGTGCATCACGTGCAGGCGTTCGGCCTCGCTCATGCCGCTCCAGCGGCCGATCTCCTCGATCGTGCGGCGGCAGCCGATGCAGTAGCCCTGGGTGTCCAGCCGGCAGATGCCGATGCACGGCGTGGCCGGGGACGATGGCGCGGGAGGAGGTTCGTTCGACATGTCCCGCCATTTTAGCAGCAGGGTGGCACGCCCTCAGTGCGGCTCCTGGTCCGGCGTGGACGGCTTGATCGCCAGCAGTTCGATCTCGAACACCAGCGCCTCGTTGGGGCCGATGCGCGGCAGCTGGCCTTCCTTGCCGTAGGCCAGCTGCGGTGGGATCACCACCTTCCAGCGGTCGCCCACGTGCATGCGCGGGATCACGTCGCGCCAGCCCGGGATCATGTGGTCCACGGTGATGCTCGCCGGCGCGTTGTGCGCCCAGGTGCTGTCGAATTCGGTGCCGTCCACCAGCATGCCGCGGTAGTCCAGCACCACCGTGCTGGTGGCCGTGGGGCTGGCCGTGCCGTCGCCGCGCTTGATCACGGAATACTGGATGCCGGAAGGCAGCTGGACCACGCCGGGCTGCTTGGCGTTGCGCGCCATGAAGGCAGCGCTCTTGCGCGCATTGGCCGCCGCGATCTGCTCGAACTCGGCCTGCGCGTCGGTGCGCAATTGCTGGTTGAAGGCGCTGAGCTGCTGGTGCATCGCCTGCATCGACACCGCCGGCGCGCGCTTGCTGTAGGCATCCTGGATCGCGCGCTGCAGGGTAGCGATGTCGATCTCCGGGATGCCCGGCTGGGTCTTGCTGTCGACGAACTGGCTGCCGATCTGGTACCCGATCGCGTAGGAGAGCTTGGCCTTGTCCAGCTTCGCCGGGGCCGCCGCGGGAGCCGCCGGGGATTGCTGCGCAGACGCCGCAACAGCGACGAAAAGCAGGCCGAAGGCAAGCCAGGGCAATCGGGTCATTCCTCGCTCCATCACGCGCTCACACGTGCGACATCCTAGGTGGTTCCACGGTCGCCTGCAGCAGGCGCAGGCCACTCGGGCGCACGGAATCTGAGAAACCCCGCGGCGGCAAAGGTTCCCGCGCTACCATGCGCGTTTCTGCATCGCTGGAGTCGGCCCATGGCCTATCGCAACCTGGAAATCGCCAACCGCGGCGCGGTGCGCACCATCACGGTGAACCGCCCCGACAAGCTCAACGCGTTGAACCGCGACACGCTCAACGAGCTCACCATCGCCTTCGCCCAAGCCGCGCAGGACGACGCCGTGCGCGCCGTGGTGCTGACCGGCGCGGGCGAGAAGGCTTTCGTGGCCGGCGCCGACATCGCCGAGATGAACGGCTATACGCCGGTGCAGGCGCAGGGTTTCTCGCGCGCCGGTCAGCGCCTGATGACGGGCATCGAACGGCTGGGCAAACCGGTGGTGGCGCGCATCCAGGGCTTCGCGCTGGGCGGCGGCATGGAACTGGCGATGGCCTGCCACCTGCGCGTGGCCAGCGAGAAGGCCAAGTTCGGCCAGCCCGAGATCAACCTCGGCCTGATCCCCGGCTTCGGCGGCACCCAGCGCCTGCTGCGCCTCGCCGGCCGCAGCGCCGCGCTGGAACTGTGTCTCACCGGCGCGACCATCAATGCGCAACGTGCCTACGAACTGGGCGTGGTCAACCGCGTGGTGGCGTCCGAGGCGCTGGACGAGGCGGTGGATGCACTGGCCGACCAACTCGCTGCCGCGGCGCCGCTGGCCGCCGCTGGCATCCTCGATGCGGTGCTGCAAGGTGGCGAGGCGTCGCTGGATCAGGGCCTGGAATTCGAGACACAGGGCTTCGCCCTGATGTTCTCCACCGAGGACATGCGCGAAGGCACCGGCGCGTTCCTGGAGAAGCGCAAGGCGGCGTTCAAGGGAAGCTGAAACCTCACCCTATGGCCACACCGTCATTCCGGCGAAGGCCGGAATCCAGTGAAATCCTCGTGCGAAGCACGCGATACAAAACAAATTTCGCGTGCTTCGCACGGTTTGTTTTGACTGGATTCCGGCCTTCGCCGGAATGACGAGCTTGCTGGACGACGCTGCGTCCCTCAGTGATGCCCGCCGCGATACTTCTTCTCGCCCGCGGTCACCGCCAGATCCAGCCGGTTCTCCGGCGGTGCCAGCGGGCAGGTGGCGAACGGGGTGAAGGCGCAGGGCGGGTTGTAGGCCTTGTTGAAATCCAGCACCACCTTGCCTGGCTTGTCGATGCCGCCGGCGGGCAGCGCCGCGTAGAGGAAGCGCGCAGCACCGTAGGTCTCCCTGCCCGAGGTGCGGTCGGCGAGCACGAAGAACAGCTCGCCACCCGGTTCCTCCTGGTAAGGCAGCAATTCGAACGTGTGGCCGTCGCGCTGGAACACCGCCTTGCCAGGCACGCTCACCTTGTCGATGGTGCCGATGGCGGTGCCTATTTCGAGCTCATGCGCAGGCACGAACGGCACCCAGTCGGCCTCGATGCGCCAGGACGGATCGATCGGAAAGTAGTCGATGCCGGAAAAATCGCGGCGCGCTTCGGCGTCAGTGTCCTTCACGCGCAGCGCCTTGCGGCCGTCACGCTCGATCACGTAGAAGTTCGCGTTGCCGAAGCGCACCGTGGTCGGTGCGGCGCCGGCGGCGGCATGCATGTCGTCGACCAGCACGGCTTCGGCGACGGACTTGCCGTCGACGGTGGCGCCGCCGTCCTTCGCCAGCGCGATGCTCGCCGCACCGTCCGCTGCCAGCGTCACCGTGCCCAGGTGCGCGGGACCGGCCTTCAGCACGATGTCGTTGTCGGCCGCGCTGCCCACGCGGTTCGCACCCTCGTGCAGCCATTCCAGTCCGATCAGGCTGAGCCAGCCGTCCGGCGCGGTGAGCCGCGCCACGCGGGCAGCACGCCATTGCTGGATCTCATGGGGATAGGTCGACGGGGTTTCGGCGGCAGACACGGTGGCAACTCCGGAAATCAGGGCGATCAGGAAAGCGGCGACTCGTGACATGGGGACGATCCGCGGCAATGGAAAGTTGAGTATGGATGGCTAAATGCAAGACGAGCAAGCGCGCCACGAATTCTTCCAAAAACCAACCGAACATCACAATGAAGGCGGCATACAAGATGAATGCTTTGCAGCAATAACAAGCACCTCTTTCTGAAGTGGCTGAGCACCACTAAGAACGACTGCCTGCATGCCCGAAAACACTGCGATTCCGTTCGCGTTGCACAGGACTCCATGGGCCAAACTTTCGGAATAGCCTTCTAAATGCCGACGCAAAGGATGAATGCCCGCGTGGACGAATGAGTTTAGCGCTTTCCAGGAGTTTTCCTTGAACCGCGCAAGCGCAGCATGCG